>NZ_CP084753.1:300000-600000 GCF_020535545.1 Roseateles sp. XES5 | reverse complement strand
GTTTCCCGTGATATCATCAAGGGAGGCCGTCATGCCGGCAAAATCGAAAGCGCAGCAGAAGGCCGCCGGTGCGGCCCTGGCCGCAAAGCGCGGCGACATGAAGAAGAGCGAGCTAAAGGGCGCTTCGAAGGGCATGGAGAAATCCATGTCGGAAAAGGAGTTGGAGGACATGGCGTCCACCAAGCGCAAGGGCAAGCCGGAACACGCCGCGAAAGCCGGCTGACGCTCAGGCTTCCGCATAGCCCCGCTTCAGGCGGCGGGCGATCTGGCGGGCCAGCGCGCTTTCGGCGTCGGCCAGTGTGGCATGCAGGCTCAGCGCCTGCCGGCCATGCGTGCCGATCCGGCCCCAATGCCGAAGGATCGCCACCTCGCCGAACAGTGTCGGCTCCAGGGAAAGCATGTAGAAGCGGGCCATGTTCCGGGACGCGTCAATACGGCGGAAATGGCGGAGGTTGGGCGGATCTGGCGGCAAGGTCTGCATGCCCGCGATTCTGCCGAACCCCGGAATCGCCGTCCAATGACGAGTTTGAATCGGTCCCGCCGGACCGATTCATTCGCGTGATGCATCGTCAGTCGTTCGGTCCGCGCCGCGCCGGCAGGGCGGGTAGTTTTGCCTCGATGGCCGCAAGCCCGACCTCCAGCTGCAGGAGATTGCCTGCGCCGAGAAGCGCGGCCATGTCGCGCTCGTAATCCCGCGCCAGTTCGATCATCTCGCCGTAGATGCGCGTGCCCGCGGCCGTCAGTTCGAGATGTTCGACGCGGCGGTCGTTGGCATCTTCGCTGCGCTTCAGCCAGCGTTTGTCCTCCAGCGCCCGCACCGCACGGGACACCTTCGTCTTGTGCATGCTGGAATTGGCGCCGATCTCCGTCGCCGTCATGCGCCCATAGGCGCCGAGGGCGGCGAGCGCCCGCCATTCCGGCCGGGTCATCCGGTAGCGGCTGCGATATTGCGCGGCAAAACGCTGGCTTACCCGTTCGGCCGCCTGATTCAGCCGGTAGGGCAAGAAGGTTTCGAGCCTGAACTCCATGACGCCCGCCTTGATGGTTACAAAATGGACAGTTACACCTGTAACTATCTGATAGACAGCCTTGCAGAGGAGGGCAAGCCATGGCCGAGAGCACCAACAGCCTGAAATACATGCCGGGCTTCGGAAACGACTTCGAGACCGAATCCCTGCCGGGCGCGCTGCCGCAAGGCCAGAACAGCCCGCAGAAGTGCAATTACGGTCTCTATGCCGAGCAGCTCTCCGGTTCGCCCTTCACCGCCCCGCGCGGCACCAATGAGCGCTCCTGGCTCTACCGCATCCGTCCGAGCGTGCGCCACACGCGCCGCTTCTCCAATGCCAGCTACCCGCACTGGAAGACCGCGCCCTGCCTCGACGATCATTCCCTGCCGCTTGGCCAGCTGCGCTGGAATCCGCTGCCGGCGCCGGAGGAAACGCAGAATTTCCTCGAGGGTCTGCGCACCATGACGACGGCCGGCGACGTGCTGACCCAGGTCGGCATGGCCGCGCATGCCTATACGTTCAATGCCGACATGGTGGACGACTACTTCTTCAATGCCGATGGCGAGCTGCTGGTCGTGCCGCAACTGGGCGCGATCCGCGTCTTCACCGAAATGGGCATCATGGATGTCGAGCCGCTGGAAATCTGCCTCATCCCGCGCGGCATGATGTTCAAGGTTTCGCGCATCGGCGAGGGTGACATCTGGCGCGGCTATGTGTGCGAGAACTACGGCGCCGCGTTGCGCCTGCCGGAGCTGGGCCCCATCGGCTCCAACGGCCTGGCCAATCCGCGTGACTTCCTGGCGCCGGTGGCGGCCTATGAGGACAAGGAGACGCCCTGCCGCGTCCATGTCAAATGGTGCGGCAAGTTCTACGTCACCGAAATCGGTCATTCGCCGCTCGACGTCGTCGCCTGGCACGGCAACTACACGCCGTTCAAATACGATCTCAGGACCTATTCGCCTGTTGGCGCCATCCTCTTCGACCATCCGGACCCCAGCATCTTCACGGTGCTGACCAGCCCTTCGGACACGCCGGGCTGGGCCAATGTGGACTTCGTGATCTTCCCGCCGCGCTGGATGGTGGCCGAGGACACCTTCCGTCCGCCCTGGTACCACCGCAATGTGATGAGCGAGTTCATGGGCCTGGTGCTGGGCCAGTACGACGCCAAGCCCGAGGGCTTCAAGCCCGGCGGCGCCAGCCTGCACAACATGATGCTGCCGCACGGGCCGGATGCGACCGGCTTCGAGAAGGCATCCAACACCGAGTTGAAGCCGGTGAAGCTCGACCACACCATGGCCTTCATGTTCGAGACGCGTTTCCCGCAGCAGCTGACGAAATTCGCCGCCGAGCTGGAGACGCTGCAGGACAACTATCTCGAATGCTGGGACGGGCTGGAGCGCAAGTTCGACGGCACGCCGGGCATCAAGTGATTCTAGCCGGCCTGCCAGACCTTCACGGCCTCGATCGGCCAGACGAGCATCAGGATGTTCAGCGCCAGCCCGTCGCGGATGAGCCAGGTGGTCGTCGCCTCGAAGATCACGATCAGCGCGACGCTTGCCCAGACGGGCAGGCGTGCGGCGAGGAAGAAGCCGACGACCATCGCCAGGATGTCCGCGCTGGAATTGATCACGCTGTCGCCGAAATAGTCGAGCGAGATCGTCGCTTCGCGATAGCGGTTGATGATCATGTCGGTGTTTTCGAGGATTTCCCACGCACATTCGACGACGAGCGACAGTGCCAGCCGCACGGGGATGCTCGCCTTGCGGAAGAGCAGCGTGAAGAGGCCGAAGAACAGAATGCCGTGGATGATGTGGCTCGGCGTGTACCAGTCGGACAGGTGTTGCGAGTTTTCCGAAGAAAACACGACGCCATGCCAGAGTTTGACATATCCGCACTTGCAGATGAGCGGCTGACCCATCGTATAAAGGATGGCGGCCGTCGCGGCGGTAAAGCCGGCGGCGACCAGCAGGGAGTTTCGGATCGTGCGGTTCACGCGGGATTCCTCGAAAATGCGATGCGCCGCAGGAACGGCGCACGAGGGTGGAGACAGGCGGCCGGAAGATGACACAATCTGAGGGCGGCAAACAAGATCGGGAGCGATACGCATGAAACTTGCGACACTGAAGAATTCCACCCGTGACGGCCGGCTGGTGGTCGTCTCGCGCGACCTCACGCGCTGCTCGGAAGTGGGCCATATCGCCCGCACGATGCAGGATGCCCTGGACGACTGGGCGCATGTCGCCCCGCGGCTGGAGCGGGTTGCCGAAGGGTTGGAGACCGGCTCCCAGCCGACCGTGCGCTTCCACGAGCACGACGCGGCCTCGCCGCTCCCGCGCGCCTATCAGTGGGCGGACGGCTCGGCCTACGTCAACCATGTTGAGTTGGTGCGCAAGGCCCGCAATGCCGAGATGCCCGAGAGCTTCTGGACCGATCCCCTGATGTACCAGGGGGGCTCCGACAGCTTCCTCGGCCCGCGCGATCCGATCCTCGCGGGCGACGAGGCCTGGGGCATCGACATGGAGGGCGAGATCGCCGTCATCGTCGACGACGTGCCGATGGGCGCGAGCGTCGAGGAGGCGCGCGCGGCCATCAAGCTCGTCATGCTCGTCAACGACGTGTCGCTGCGCGGTCTCATCCCGGCCGAACTTGCCAAGGGCTTCGGCTTCTTCCAGTCGAAACCCGCCTCCGCCTTCTCGCCGGTCGCCGTGACGCCGGACGAGTTGGGCGAGGCCTGGAAGGACGGCAAGCTGCACCTGCCGCTTCTCGTCTCGCTGAACGGAAAACCTTTCGGCAAGGCCGATGCCGGCGTCGACATGACCTTCGACTTCGGCCAGCTCGTCGCCCATGCGGCAAAAACCCGCCCGCTCGTCGCCGGCTCGATCATCGGTTCCGGCACGGTCTCCAACAAGCTCGACGGCGGCCCCGGCAAGCCGGTGTCGGAGGGCGGCGCGGGCTATTCCTGCATCGCGGAAATCCGCACTATAGAGACGATCAAATCCGGCGCGCCGAAGACGCCCTTCATGAAATTCGGCGACATCGTGCGCATCGAGATGAAGGACAAGGCCGGCCATTCGATCTTCGGCGCCATCGAACAGACCGTAACGCGGTACGAGAAGGACTGAGCCGTGGCCGACGACATCGTGCTCTACGATTACTGGCGGTCATCCGCCAGTTACCGCCTGCGCATCGCGCTGGAAAGCCTCGGGCTTTCCTACAAACGGGTCTCCGTCGACCTCCTGGCGGGCGAACAGCGCGCGCCGGAGCACCGCGCCCGCAATCCGCAGGGCCTCGTGCCGGCGCTGGCGATCGACGGTCAGACGCTGACGCAGTCCCTGGCGATCATCGAATATCTCGCCGAAACGCGCCCGCAGGCGCGTTTCCTTCCGGCCGATCCCCTCGGACGGCAGCGGGTCCGCACGATTTCCTACGCCATCGCGATGGAAATCCACGCCGTGTGCAACACGGGCATCGTCGGCCATGTCATGGACATTACCGGTGGCGGGGATGCGGTGCGCAGCGCCTGGATGAAGAAGTTCATCGGCGAGGGCCTTGCCGCCGTCGAGACGCTGCTCGACAACCCGGCGACCGGCGCCTTCTGCCATGGCGACACGCCGACCATGGCGGACTTTTGCCTCGTGCCGCAGGTCTATAACGCCGAACGCTGGGGCGCCGACATAAGCGGCCTCAAGCAGGTGCGCCGCATTGCGGACGCCTGTCTTGCGCTACCGGCCTTCAAGGCCGCGCATCCGGAGACGGTCAAGCCGGCCTGAGCTTTACGGATGTCGGCCCGCAAAAAAATCGCCCCGCGCGAGGCGGGGCGATCCGGAACCATCAGGCGACGTCGCCCATGCAGATATACTTCATCTCCAGATAGTCGTCCGCGCCGTGGGCAGAGCCTTCGCGGCCGAGGCCGGACTGCTTGATGCCGCCGAAGGGAGCGGCTTCAGAGGAGATGATGCCGGTGTTGACGCCGACCATGCCGTATTCCAGCGCTTCCGCCACCTGCCAGACCTTCTTGAGGTCGCCGGCGTAGAAATAGGCGGCGAGGCCGAATTCGGTGTCGTTGGCCTGCTGGACCACATCCTCGACCGTGTCGAAGCGGAAGAGCGGGGCGAGCGGGCCGAAGGTCTCTTCCTTCGCCACCGTCATGCCGCGCGCGACGCCCTTCAGCACTGTCGGCTCGAAGAAGGTGCCGTTGCCTTCGATGCGCTTGCCGCCGGCAACGACGGTCGCGCCCTTGGAGACGGCGTCCGCGATATGCGCCTCGACTTTCGCGATGGCGGCTTCCTCGATCAGCGGGCCGATGGTCGTGCCCTTGTCGAAACCGTTGCCGACCGAGAGTTCGGCAACCTTCTTCGCCAGCTTCTCCACAAAGGCATCGTAGACGCCCTCCTGCACGTAGAAGCGGTTGGCGCAGACGCAGGTCTGGCCCGCATTGCGGTACTTGCTGGCCAGGGCGCCCTCTACGGCGCTGTCCAGATCGGCATCGTCGAAGACGATGAAGGGCGCGTTGCCGCCCAGCTCCAGCGAGAGCTTCTTGATGGTGGGCGCGCATTGCGCCATCAGGATGCGGCCCACCTCGGTGGAGCCGGTGAAGGAGAGATGGCGCACCTTCGGATTGAAGCACAGTTCCTTGCCGATGGCCGGGCCGTCGGTGCCGAGGATGATGTTGAAGGCGCCGGCGGGAATGCCGGCCTTTTCGGCGAGCACGGCAAGGGCGATGGCCGAAAGCGGCGTCTGTTCGGCAGGCTTGGAGACCACCGTGCAGCCGACGGCAAGCGCCGGGGCGACCTTGCGGGCGATCATCGCGGCCGGGAAGTTCCAGGGCGTGATCGTGCCGACAACGCCGACCGGCTGCTTGACGACGAGCATGCGCTTGTCGGCGGACGGGGCAGGGATCGTCTCGCCGTTGATGCGCTTTGCTTCTTCCGCGTACCATTCGACATAGGAGGCGGCGTAGAGGATTTCGCCCTTGGCTTCGGCCAGCGGCTTGCCCATTTCGGCCGTCAGGATGGCGGCGAGCTCATCGGCATTGGCGACGATGAGGTCGTACCACTTGCGCAGCAGCACGGAACGGTCCTTGGCCGGGCGGGCGGCCCAGAGCGGCTGCACCCGGTAGGCGGCGTCGATGGCGGCGGCGGTTTCGCTCGCGCCCATTTCCGGCAGCGTCGCCAGCTTTTCGCCGGTCGCGGGGTTGAGGACGTCGAAGGTTTCGGGGCCGTTGCCGCCGATCCAGTTGCCGTTGACATAGCCGGCATCGCGCAGGAATTCGGTCGACTTCAGGTGCCGGGTGAGGGCGTCATAGAAGGCCATGATTGCGTTCCTTTCGGACGTGAACGGTCGTTCACCCGGAGCGGTTGCTCCGGGTGCCGTCTTGGGAGGATGTGGTTCGGTCTGGGCGACGCCGATCAGGCGGCGCGGGCTTCGATCATCGAGGCTTCGAGGATGTCGAGGGCTTCGGCGAAGATCTCGTCCTGGATGGTGATCGGTGCGAGGAAGCGGATGACGTTGCCGTGCACGCCGCAGGTGAGCAGGATAAGGCCCTTTTCGAGGGCTTTCAGGCGCACCTTGTTGGCGAAGTCGGCGCTCGGCTGCTTCGTGGCGACGTCGTTGAACTCGACGGCGTTCATGAAGCCGGGACCGCGGATGTCGACGATCTCCGGAACCTTGTCCTGCAGCGAGGCAAGGCGCTGCTTGAGGCGCGCGCCGAGGCTTTCCGCACGGTTGCAGAGGTCTTCGTCCTTGATGACGTCGAGCACGGCATGGGCCGCGGCTACGCCGATCGGGCTGCCGGCATAGGTGCCGCCGAGACCGCCGGGGCCGGGCGCATCCATGATTTCGGCGCGGCCGGTGACGGCCGCGATCGGGAAGCCGCCGCCAAGGCCCTTGGCCATGGTCATGAGGTCGGCAGCGATGCCGTAGTGTTCCATGGCGAAGAGCTTGCCGGTGCGGGCAAAGCCGGTCTGCACTTCGTCGGCGATCAGCAGGATGCCGTGCTGGTCACAGATTTCGCGCAGTGCCTTCATGAAGCTGACCGGGACCGGATAGAAGCCGCCTTCACCCTGGACAGGCTCGACGATGATCGCCGCGACGCGGTTCGGATCGACGTCGGCGGCGAAGAGCTTCTTCAGCACGTTCAGCGACTGCTCGACGGTCGTGCCATGGGCTTCGACCGGGAAGGGCGCGTGGAAGACGTCGGCCGGCATGGCGCCGAAGCCGACCTTGTAGGGCACGACCTTGCCGGTCAGCGCCATGCCCATGAAGGTGCGGCCATGGAAGCCGCCCGAAAAGGCGATGACGGCCTGGCGGCCGGTGGCGGCGCGGGCGATCTTGACGGCGTTTTCAACGGCTTCCGCGCCGGTCGTGACGAAGATCGTCTTCTTGGCGAAGTTGCCGGGGGTAATGGCGTTCAGGCGCTCGGCAAGCTCGACATAGTTCTCGTAGGGAACGACCTGGTGGCAGGTGTGGGTAAAGCGGTCGAGCTGCTTCTTGACGGCTTCGATGACGCGCGGATGGCGGTGGCCGGTGTTGACCACGGCGATGCCGGCGGCGAAATCGATATAGCGGTTGCCTTCCTTGTCCCAGATTTCCGCATTCTCCGCACGGTCGGCGTAGATCTGCGTGGTCATGCCGACGCCGCGCGAGATGGCGGCGTTCTTGCGGTCGGTAAGGGGCGTTGCGGTCATGGCGCTATCCTGAGCTCTGGAGGCTTCGTTCAATAACTTGCATTTTTTCTGCAAGTCTCGTGCGGAATTCCTACATTTTTTCTGCAAGAATGCAACCGGCATTTTAAGCGGCGAATACGACGGATTTTCAGGCCTTCGCGGGTGCCGGCACACCATTTTGCCGTTCCCGCCGGAAATAGGCAATGTCCGCTTTGACAGGCCGGGCAAATGCCATACATGTTCGGCGCAAGGACAATGCCCGCAGAGACGAGGATCTTGAAAGCGACGAAGAAGGCCAAGGCCGAGAAGCCCCGCAAGCCCAAGACCTTGCTGCAGAAACTGGCAGCGACGCCGGAAAAGCTGTTCTCGGGTGCCTTCCGCCAGCAATATGCCGCCCTCTGTTTCCGCTACCTGCCCGACCGGCGCGGGACCGAGATTCTCGTCGTGACGTCACGCGACAGCGGCCGCTGGATCATTCCCAAGGGCTGGCCGATGAAGCGCAGGAAACCGTGGGAGGCCGCGGCCATCGAAGCCTTTCAGGAGGCGGGCGTGCAGGGCAAGGTCGGCAAGAAGCCGGTGGGGCATTATACCTATCTCAAGCTGATGGACGACGGAGAGGTCGTGCCCTGCGTGGTCGACGTGTTCCAGATCGAGGCGACCGACATTGCCGAGAAGTACAAGGAAAAGGGCGAGCGCATCGTCGCCTGGGTCAGCCCTGACGAGGCGGCGCGGCGCGTGCGCGAAATCGAGTTGAAGTCTTTGCTCGTCGAATTCGTGCCGCGCTGACGGAGAGGCCATGATTCTCGTCGTGGAAGGCATCAGCGCCGCGGGCAAGACGACATGGTGCCGGGACAAGGCCGCGGGCCGGCTGGTGCGGGAGACCTTTCCGAGGGATCGTCACCTCCAGCCGGCCGAAGGCGAGGCCACGGCGCGGTACTGGACGGACTGGAATGCCGGGCGCTGGGCCGATGCGGTCGCCATCGAGGCGCGCGAGGGATGGGCGGTCTGTGATACCGACCCGCTGAAACTGCACTTCCTGTGGTCGCTCTGGCGGATCGGCGAGGCGCCGGAAGCACAGTGGCGGCTCCAGCGGGACGCGACCAGGCGGGCGATTGCCCGGCGGCGGCTGGGTTTTGCCGATCTCTATGCCGTGAAGACCATCGAGCCGGACGTGGCACGACGGCAGCGGGATGCAGATACGACGCGCAACCGCGACCGGTTCGACCTGCATGTCCGGCTGCAGCCGGCTCTCGTGCACTGGTACAGGACCCTCGAAACCATCCTGGACGGGCGGGTGCTCTGGCATCTGCCGGAGGCGCTGCCGGATCCGGCCAGCGTGACCCTCAATCCCTTTCGCTACGACGTCGATGCGTTCGACGCCTTCGTCTCGGCCCTTCCGCCCGATTTGAGTTAGAGCATGTCAGGTTCAGATTGAACCAGACATGCTCTAAATTCTTTTGTTTTCGTTTGTCTTTTCGGGAAAACCGGTTCCCACTTTCCCTGACAAACTCTAGCCGCGGCCCTTGCCGCGCAAGGCGGTGGGAACGATGCCGAAGCGGCGGCGGAAGGCGGTGGCGAAGTTGGCGGCGCTGGTGTAGCCGGCGATACCGCTTGCCTCCTGCACGCTCGCCTCGCCCGTCGCCAGCGCGGCATAGGCCCGCTCCAGCCGGATGTTGCGCACATGATCGAAGACGCTGCGACCCTCGGCGGCGCGAAAGAGACGCTGCAAGCCGCTCGCGCTGATGCCCGCCTCCCGCGCGATCGCCTCGACGCTGAGCGGTTCTGCGGCGCGGGATTCGATGAAATCCCTGGCGCGCTGCAGGCAGACGGCGTCCTGCCGTGTCAGCAGGTTGCCGCCCATGTCACGGCGGTCTGCCTGCAGCATCGCCGCCATGGTTTCGGCGACCAGCTCGACGGCGCGGCCTTCCAGATAGAGATCGCGCAATTCGGGAATGAGCGGCGAAGGCGTGAAGATCTGCCGGACCAGTTCGACCATGCGCGGCGTCAGCGTCCAGCGATATTCGGCAAGGTGGTCGCGCAGCAGCCGGTTGCCGCCGCTCGTATCGCTGACGGCTTCCAGTGCGTCGCGGTGCAGCCATTCGGGTGAGGCGGAGACGACGAGATGGCGCAGGTGCTGCCGTCCGCGCGAGGCCCGGGCAAAATTCTCCGGGCAGGCGTTCATGATCGCGACGCCGCGCGCCACGCCGCGGTCGGCCTGGAAGGCGAAGCGGCGGTCGCCGATCGAAAGATCGACGCTGCCTTCGAGGAAGAAGATGCAGGAAAGCTCTTCCGGCAGCATGGAGGTGGCGGTGAAGGCGCGCTCCTCGATGGCGTCGCTGACATGCAGCACGAGGCCCTGCCGCAACTCGCGGTGCAGGAAGGCCCCCTTCATCAGCGTGTCGTCCAGCGAGAGCCGGTCGTCGGGGCTGTCCAGCGCGATGCCCTCGTGGCGCATGAAATCGCGCACGCGCACGCGGCCGTCATTGTGGTTTCCCGCTTCGCTCTCAGCGGCCGCCATGTCCAGTCCTTCAAAGCTCATGCGGTTCCGCCTTCCGGCATGACCGCGAATGATGATCGCCCCTTTACCGCGGGCAGAGATTTGCCGGAGCGCAAAGGCATCTGCGCGTCGCGCAAAGGAACCGACATTGTCGGCCGTGCGATTGATGCCCTAAGGAATAACTTAACTTGATTTATCTGGTCAAGTTTAAGAGAAGCTATGGGGCATGACGATGGGCTTGGAACAGAAGAACGGCATGGATGCAATGAGGATGGAGACGCGCGCGACCAGGCGCTGGCGCCTTTGGCTTGCTTCCACCGTGGTGCTGGCGGCGACCGCCGCGGCCAATCCGACATGGGCGCAGGATACGACCACGCTCCAGACCATCACCGTCGAGGGCGGCGAGGACAGCGGCCGCGGGCCTGACCAGGGCATCGTCGCCAAGCGTAGCCGTAGCGCCTCCAAGACCAATACGCCGCTTCACGAAACGCCGCAGGCGGTCAGCGTCGTCACGCGCGACCAGATGGATGCGCAGGGCGCCAACACGGTTGCGGAAGCGCTGCGCTATACGCCGGGCATCCTGCCGGATCCGAACGGCTACGATATCCGCTACGACTGGCTCTATATTCGCGGCTACAATGCCTATGGCACCATGTGGCTCGACGGCCTCGTCCTGCCCGGCGACAGCAGCAACTACGCGACGCCCAGCGTCAATTCCTTCGCACTGGAGCGCATCGACGTCATCAAGGGGCCGGCATCCGTGCTCTATGGCCGCGCCGTGCCGGGCGGCCTCATCAATCAGGTCAGCAAGCGGCCGCAGGCGACGGCGCATAACGAGGTCGGCGTCCAGACCTCCTCGCATGGCGGCATCCAGGGCACGCTCGACATGACCGGTCCGCTGACCGAGGACGGCGACTGGCTCTACCGCATCATCGCGCTCGGCAAGAACATGGGGACCCAGGTCGACCGCGAGCGCGAAAAGCAGCTCATGCTCGCGCCGAGCCTCACCTGGGCGCCGTCGGACGAGACCTCCTTCACCGTCTACGGTTCCTACCAGAAGGATCGGCCGATCTTTTCGCCGCGCTTCTATCCCGCCGTCGGCACGCTGATCGACAGCCCCTTCGGCCAGATCCCGCGCGACATCTATTTCGGCGATCCGAATGCCGAGATCTTCGACCGTGATTTCTACACGCTCGGCTACGAGTTCGAGCATGCCTTCAACGAGACGTGGACGGTGCGGCAGAACCTGCGCTACTCCCGTTCCGACCAGTACATGTTCCTGGCGCTCGTCAATCCGGCCTTCGCCTACCAGCCCGACGGCCATACGCTGAACCGCGCCTCGGCGGTTTCCGACGACTGGGTTTCGTCCTTCAACGTCGATACCCAGCTGGAAGCCCGCTTCGATACGGGCGCCCTCGATCATACCCTGTTGCTCGGCCTCGATTACCTGCGGGCAAGCTCCTCGACCAATTTCGGCAACGGTTCCGGCGTGCCGCCGCTCGATCTCCTGAACCCGCAATATGGCACGGCGCCCATCGCCATTCCCGCCATCCAGCGTTCGGGCCTGCAGGAGCAGCAGCAGATCGGCCTCTATGCGCAGGACCAGATCCGCTACGACAACTGGGTCGGCACCTTCGGCATGCGCTACGATTTCTCCGATATCGACACCACGGACCGGATGAAGTCGCCCGCCGTCGTCACGACAAACGAGGATCAGAAGCTGACCTGGCGCGCCGGCGTCACCTATCTCTTCGACAACGGCTTTGCGCCCTATGCCAGCTATTCCACCTCCTTCCTGCCGACGCTCGGCCGGGACCGGCTGGGCAACACCTTCGAGGCGCAGACCGCCGAACAGTATGAGATCGGCTTCAAGTACGAGCCGGTGGACGGGCGCGGCATGATCGCCGTCTCGCTCTTCGACATGACGCTGGAGAACGCCCTGACGCCGGATCCGGTGAACACGACCTTCAATCTGCAGACGGGCGAACAGCGGGTACGTGGCCTCGAAATCGAGGGCAAGTACGAGCTGACGCCGGAGCTGAGCCTGCTTGCGTCCTATGCCTATTCGGACTCCGAGGTGGTCAGGAGCAACCGCGCCGTGGAAGTCGGCCGCGAGATGCTGCGCCTGCCGGAACACCAGGGCAGTGTCTGGGTTGCCTACCAGCCGAGCGCCGTCGAAGGCCTGACGCTGAGCGCCGGCGTTCGCGCGCTGTCCTCCTACCAGACGGACAGCACCTATCGGGCGGACCTACGCATTCCCGCGCGCACGCTCGTCGACATCGGCGCGGAATACGACTTTGCCGCGCTCGGCACGGATTTCGCCGGCACCAAGCTCAAGGTCAACGTGACCAACCTCTTCGACAAGGAATATGTCTCCCATTGCCTCAACATAACGGGTGGAAGCTGCAACTACGGCGCGGGCCGCGCCATCACCGCGAGCCTGAAATATTCGTGGTGAGGTCTCTGCGCGCAAACGATCCGGGGGGAGGGGACGCCGGCTTTCCGGCGGCCCTTTGCCGGCTGTCGGTCTGGCTGTTCGTGGCCCTTGCCGCCTTGGTCCTGCCGGCGCGGGCGGAGATCGTGCTTTCCGATGCCGCCGGCCGGCAGGTGCGCCTTGCCGCGCCGGCGCAGCGCATCGTCACGAATGAAAGCCTGATCCTGATTTCGCTCGCCCTCGTCGATCCCGATCCCGTCAGCCGCATTGCCGGCTGGGCGGCGCCGCAACGCATCGACCGCGGCATGTTCGAGGCCTATCGCCGCCGCTTTCCCGCCATCGGGAGCATTCCTGCCGTGGGCGGCGTGCTGCCGGGGAAGACCTCGGTCGAAGCCCTGCTGTCGGTCAAGCCGGACCTCTTCGTCGTCTCCATCTGGGAGACCGGCTGGAGCGAGGTCGTCACCACGCTGGAAGCGGCGGGCGTGCCGGTGCTCTTTCTCGACGGGCCGGTGAACGACGGCAAGGGGCCGGCGGAAACGACGGCCTTCTCCGTCGAACTGCTTGCAAAGGCGGTGGGGCAGGAGGCGAAGGGCAAGGCCTTCGGCGATTTCCTGCGCGTCCGCTACAAACGCATCACCGACCGGACGGCGGCCGTCGAGCCGGTTTCCGTGCTCGTCGACGCCCATGCCGGCGCGGCATGCTGTTCGACGCCCGGCAAGGGCAACCGGATGACGGAGTATCTTCGCCTCGCCGGCGGTGCGAGCATCGGCGCCGACGTGCCGGGCTATGACGGGCAGCTCAGCCCCGAATACGTGCTCGGCACGGACCCGAAGGTCTATATCGCCACCGGTGGCCCGCACCTTGCCGCGCAGGGCGGTCTCGTGCTCGGCGGCGGCATTTCCGAGGCGGACGCGCAAAGGTCCTTCGCCGATATTCTCGGCCAGGGCATGCGCGAGGCGCTGACGGCCGTGCAGGCCGGCAAGGCCCATGCCGTCTCGCATCAGCTTTCCATCTCCGTGCTCAACATCCTCGTCTTCGAGTGTTTCGCCAAATGGATGCATCCCGATCTCTTCGCGGATGTCGACCCGGCCGAGACGCTTGCCGAGATCAACGCGCAATTCCTGGCGGTGCCGCTCGAAGGCACGTTCTGGATCGATTTCAAGCCGCAGTAAGGACGGACACATGCAAGGCAGGCAATACACCGCACAGGCCCGGATCGCGCTCAGCAATCCCGGCCCCGTCATCGCGGAATTCTGCGAGCACATGGTGGAGCACAATGCCGAGGTGCGCGACGGGCCTGACGGTCCCGAACTGCGGCTCGGCGCCATCCGCGCCCGTTTCTCCCGCGAGGGTGAAACGACGCTGGTCGATGTCGCTGCGCCCGATCTCGAAGGGCTCTATCTCGCCCGCATGTCCGTCGCCTCGCATATCCTGGAATTTGCCGGCGACGATCCGCCGGTCATCGCCTGGACGGGCGATGGCGGTGAAATCGTCCGCCCGCCGAATTTCCAGATCCTGGAGGTGGTCGGGTGCCGCATGGTGACGCCGCATATGCGCCGGCTGACGCTGGCGGGCGAGAACGTCGCGCGTTTCGCGGGCCTTGAAGCGCTTCACCTCAACATCATGGTGCAGCACCCCGAGACCGAGGAACCGCAATGGCCGCGCGTCGGCGCCAATGGCGTGATCGTCTGGGAGCAGCCGGACCTGCGCCCCCTGATGCGCAAATACACGGTCCGCGCGCTCGACCTTGCGGCCGGCACGCTCGATATCGATTTCGTGCTGCATGACGATGCGGGGCCGGGCTCCGGCCTTGCTGCGCGGGCGGCGGTCGGTGACCGGATCGGCGTGGTCGGCCCCGGCGGCGGCGGCCTCGTTGCGGCGGACTGGTATCTCTTCGCCGGCGATGAGACCGCGCTGCCGGCCATCGCCCGCATGCTGGAAAACCTGCCGGCGGAGGCACGGGGCAAGGTGTTTCTGGAAGTCGCCGATGCGGCAGAGGTTCAGTCCCTGGCCGCTCCGTCCGGCATGGTCGTTGAATGGCTGTTCCGGGACGGCAGGGCCGCCGGCAGCACGACCCTGCTGATCGATGCGGTCCGCGCGGCCCCGTTCCCGGCCGAAGGCGAAAAGATCTATCTCTGGGCCGGTTGCGAATTCGAGGCCTTCCGGGCGATCCGCGCCTTTGCCCGGCAGGAAAAGCGCCTGCCGAACACCGAGCATCTCGTCGTCTCCTACTGGCGGCGCGGCGCGGCGGGAGACGACTGAGAGCGTGGCAGGCCGTCAGGCGTAGCGTGCGACGGCAAGGTCCCTGGCGTCGATCTCGGGCGCCTTGCCCGAGACGAGGTCGGCGACGACGCGAGCCGAACCCGAGCTCATCGTCCAGCCGAGCGTGCCGTGGCCGGTGTTGAGGAAGAGGCCGGCGACCTTGGTCGGGCCGATGACGGGCGTGCCATCCGGCGTCATCGGACGGAGGCCCGACCAGAAGCTTGCCTTCGACACGTCGCCGCCGGGGAAGAGGTCGGTGACGGAGTGCTGCAGCGTCAGGCGGCGGGGCTCGCCGAGATCGTTGGTGTAGCCGGAGATTTCCGCCATGCCGCCGACGCGGATACGGTCGCCGAGGCGCGTGATGGCGATCTTGTAGGTCTCGTCCATCACGGTGGATTCCGGCGCGCGCGCGGGGTCGGTAATCGGGATGGTCAGCGAGTAGCCCTTGACCGGATAGACCGGCAGGCGGATGCCGTGCGGGCGCACGAGGAGCGGCGAGAAGCTGCCGAGCGCGACGACGACGGCATCGGCCGGGATCCTGCCATGCGCCGTGATGACGCCGGTGACGCGGCCGCCTTCCACATCGAGGCCGCGGATGATGCTGCCGTATCTGAAGGTGACGCCGAGCGCCGTGGCCTTTGCGGCCAGGGCATTGGAGAACTTGAAGCAGTCGCCCGTCTCGTCCTTCGGCGTCAAAAGGCCGCCGACGATCTTCTCGCGCACATGCTTCAGCGCCGGTTCGACCCGGATGCAGCCCTCGGGATCGAGCACTTCGTAGGGAATGCCATCGGCGGCGAGCGCCTTGACGTCCTTGGCGGAGGCATCGAGCTGGGCCTCGGTGCGGAAGAGCTGTAGCGTGCCCTGCATGCGCTCGTCATAGGCAATGCCGGTTTCTTCGCGCAGGGCCGCCAGCGAAACGCGGCTGTAGTCGGCAAGGCGCAGCATGCGGCTCTTGTTGAGCGCATAGCGGGCGGAGGTGCAGTTGCGCAGCATCTGCGTCATCCAGGACAGCATCGCCATGTCGACCTTGGGCCGCAGGATCAGCGGCGCGTGCTGCATGAACAGCCATTTCATCGCCTTCATGGGAATGCCGGGCGCGGCCCAGGGCGAGCAGTAGCCGAAGGAGACCTCGCCGGCATTGGCGAAGCTCGTTTCCAGCGCGGGGCCGGGCTGGCGGTCGACGACCGTGACCTCGTGGCCGGCCTTGGCGAGCTGATAGGCGGAGGTGACGCCGACGATGCCGGCGCCGAGAACGATGACTTTCATGATGTCCTCACAGGGAAAGAAAAGGCGTCAGCGGTAGCGCCGCGCATAGCGGTGGCCGAGGCTGGTCAGGATTTCATAGGCGATGGTGCCGGCGTCGCGCGCGACGTCCTCCAGCGTCTGATGGGGACCCAGCACCTCCACCCGGCTGCCGAACGCGATTTTGCCTTCGGGACGGGCGGAGATGTCGATGGTGATGCTGTCCATGGAGACGCGTCCGACGATCGGCAGGCGCACGCCCTCGTGGTAGACAGCGCCGCGGCCGGAGAGGCTGCGCAGCAAGCCATCCGCATAGCCGGCGGCGAGGGTGGCGAGCCGCGTCTCGCCTGTCGTGACATGGGTCGCGCTGTAGCCGACGCGGATGCCGGCCGGCACGGTGCGGGTCTGCACCACGGCGACCTCGAGGCTGACGACGGGCTCCATCGGGTTCGCTCTGCCGGCCGTCGGTGCGCCGCCATAAAGCGCAATGCCGGGACGGGCGAGCACGCCGTGATAAGGCTTGCCGAGGAAGATGCCGCCCGAATTGGCAAAGCAGAGCGGAAACTGCGGGAAGTCTGCCGCGACACGCGTCATCTCGGTGCGCTGGTCTTCGTTCTGCCCGCTCTCCGCATCGTCGGCAGAGGCGAGATGGCTCATGACGAAGAGCACCTCGATAGCGCTTTCCGCGGCGATGAGACCGGCGAGCGTCGCCCGCTCCTCGGGCGGCAGGCCGAGGCGCGACATGCCCGTATCGAACTGCAGGACGGCGGGCAGGGTGTGGCCGAGCGTCCTGGCGGCTTCCGCCCACTGATGCCACTGTTCCAGCGAATTGATGACAGGCACGATGCCGCGCTCGGCCGCAGCGGTTTCGTTGCCGGGCTGGAGGCCGTTCAGCACGAAGAGCGTTGCATCGCCGGGAAGATGGGGCTTCAGGCGCAGGGCTTCGACGAACTGGGCGACGAAGAAGTGACGGCAGCCTTCGGCATAGAGTGCGGGGCCGACCCGGTCGGCGCCAAGCCCATAGGCATCCGCCTTGACGACGGCCGCAGCCTGGCCGGGCGCGACCTCGGCCGAAAGCCGCCGGTAGTTGCGGGCAAGGGCCGTCAGGTCGATCGTCAGGTAGCCCGACGCGTTGCCGTAATCGTCTTCCGTGCGGTGCATGCCCCGTCTCCCCCGTTTGCGGGAAAGTAGTGAAACGATCACGAAATTGCCGACGAAACAGTGCTTGATTGTTGCGTGATTGCATGATTGTTGAAAGAAACGGTGATTTTTTGGAATGATCTGCCATGGCCGCTCTTGATGCGATCGACCGCAATATTCTTCGGCTCCTCCGGCTCGATGCGCGCATGAGCAATGCCAGCCTTGCGGCCGAGGTCGGCCTGTCTCCATCGGCGTGTCTGCGGCGCATCAAGCTGATGGAACAGGCCGGCGTCATCCGCGGCTACACGGCGCTCGTCGATGCCGGCAACGCCGAATCGATGATCGCCGTCATCATCAACATCACGCTGGAACGGCAGACGGAGGACCATCTCGACCGCTTCGAGGCGGCGGTGCGCAAGCACCCGGAAATCCGCGAATGTTTCCTGATGACGGGCGGTTCAGACTATCTGCTGCGCGTCGAGATCGCCAGCGCCGGCGAATTCGAGCGCATCCACAAGGAAATCCTCTCCGCCATGCCCGGCGTGTCGCGCATCCATTCGAGCTTCGCGATCCGCAATGTGCTGGCGACGAAGCCGCGTGGCCGGCGCTAAGCACCTAGCGCTTGGCTCCGTAATAGCTCTCCGCGATGGCCTTTGCGGCGGCGCGTGTCCTGGCGCCGATCTCCAGCATCTTGGCGGTGTCCGCCCGTGCGATGGGTGCGGCCACGGCAAGCGATCCGACCGGCCGGCCATTGGGCGCCAGGATCGGCGCGGCGGTGCTGATGACGCCGATCTCGAAGCCCTGCCGGTTGATCGAGAACCCCCGCTCCGTCGTTTCCCGCACAAGGCTGCGCACCTCGCCGGCATCGACCGTCGTGTGCGGCGAAAAGCGTTCCAGCGGCTTTGACAGCGCGCGGTCGATTTCGCCCTGCGGCAGGTAGGAGAGGAAGGCGATGCCCGAGGCGGTGGCATGGAAGGGCAGGGTGGAGCCGACATCGACGATCACGCGATGGGCCTGCGAGGATGTCTCGACATGGATGGTGGCGAGCCGCCCGCCGGAAAATTCCGACAGATGAACCGTCTCGTCCGTTTCCTCCGCCAGCACCTTCACGAAGGGGGCGGCGACGGCGATGAAGGGAAAGCGCGCCTGGCGGATGCGCGCGAGGCGCACCGGTGCAGCGCCGAGCCGGTATTTGCGCGTCTCGCCGTCCTGCTCCACGAAGCCGTGCTTCTCCAGTTCCACCAGGAAGCGCCGTGTCGTCGCCTTGTCGAGATCGGAAAGGCGCGCAAGGTCGGTCAGACCGATATCCTTGTCGAGACCCGCGACCAGGTCGAGCAGAATAAGGGCCTTGCCGATGGTGCTCATGTGTTCCTCCCCGAATGTCCGGTTTCCACCTCATCCCGCAAGATACTTAACATGAGAAATAACTTGACGGCAGGGCAGGTGTTTGCAAATCTATAATTAAAATACGGGTTCAAATAATGAACCGCAAGCGACTTTCAACGGGAACCGCCGTTCGCCTGGCGCGACGGCATTGGAGGGCGGCAGCCGCAAGCGGCGTGCCGTCAGGATGGGAGAGGATCATGACCGATACCACCGTGCCGCAGGGTGGCACGAACCAGTTGCGCAAGAACAGCCTCGGGGTCGGGGCCGTTACCTTCCTCGTCGTCTCGGCCGCCGCGCCGTTGACGGCCGTTGCCGGCGGCGTGCCGCTGTCGATGATGCTCGGCAACGGGCCGGGCATTCCGCTGACCTTCGCCTTCGTGACGACGGTGCTGCTGCTGTTCGCGGTCGGCTATGTCGCCATGGCCCGCCATATCAGCAATGCCGGCGCCTTCTATGCCTATACCGCGCAGGGTCTTGGCGGTCTTGCCGGCGGTGCCGCCGCGCTCATCGCGATCCTCGCCTATAATGCCATGCAGATCGGCGTTTTCGGCCTCTTCGGCGCCGCGACGGCCGGCTTCTTCGCCGGCTACGGCCTTGAACTGCCCTGGTGGGTCTGGACCTATATCGGCATCGCCGTGGTCGCCGTCTTCGGCTACCGCCGGGTGGATTTCTCCGCCCGCGTGCTCGCCGTGCTGGTCGTACTGGAATATCTCGTCGTGCTGGTCATCGACGCCGCCATTCTGGTGCAGGGCGGCGATAGCGGCCTTTCCGCCGTGCCCTTCACGCCGTCGGCCTTCATGAGCGGCACGCCGGCCATCGGCATCCTGTTCTGCTTCGCCGCCTTCATCGGCTTCGAGGCGACGACCATCTACAGCGAGGAAGCCCGCGAACCGGAAAAGACCGTGCCGCGCGCCACCTATATCTCCGTGCTGATCATCGGCCTCTTCTACATGCTGACCTCCTGGCTGATGGTCAACGGCGCCGGCGCCGACAAGCTGGTCGGCGAAATCCAGGGCCTTGCCGATCCGACCACCTTCCTCTTCGGTCTGGCGGATCGCTATGTCGGCGGCAGCATCACCACCATCATGAGCATCCTGCTCATTACCAGCCTCTTTGCCGGCGTCGTCGCGTTCCACAACGGCGTTGCCCGCTATCTCTACGTCGCCGGCCGCGAAGGCCTGCTGCCCAAGGCGCTGGGCGTCACCCATCCGGTCTTCCAGAGCCCGCATGTCGGCTCGATCGTCCAGACGGTCATCGCCATCGTCGTCGTCGCGCTCTTCGCCTTCACGGGGCAGGATCCGGTGCTGGCGCTGTTCTCCTGGCTGACGAATGTCGGCACGCTGGCGATCATTCTCCTGATGGCGCTGACGGCCTTCTCCATCGTCGCCTTCTTCGGCCGCAACCCGGCTCTCGAAGGCAACAAGCTGGTGACGGCGGTGTTGCCGGTCGTGACGGGGCTGATCCTTGCCGCGCTGGTGGTCTATATTGCCACGAACTTCGGCGCGCTCGCCGGGGCCGAAGGGGCGCTGGCCGTGCTGCTGCCGGGCCTGGTGCTGATCGCTGCGGCCTTCGGCTTCCTGTGCGCCCTGCGCCTCAAGGCGGGCGACGCCAAAGCCTTCGCGCGCCTCGGCGTGCGGCAGGAAATCTGAGACTGGCCTGAAGGAGCGACGCGCTTCGGTGCGTCGCTCCGTTCTTCAAGGAAAGACAATGCAGGAAAAGATCGAAGCGCTCCGCAACCTCGCCGTCGCCCCGCGCGCGCTGTTCATCGACGGCAACTGGCGGGAAGCTGCCGATGGCGCGGCGCTGGACGTGACCTCGCCCATCGACGGCCGCAGGCTGACGACCATTGCCGATGCCGGCGTCGCCGATGTCGACCGTGCCGTCAAGGCCGCGCGCGCCGCCTTCGAGAAGGGCCGTTGGTCCAAGGCCGCACCGGCCGAGCGCAAGAAGGTTCTGCTGAAGATCGCGGACCTGATAGAAAAACACGCGCTGGAGCTTGCCGTGCTCGGCGTGCGCGACAACGGCACGGAAATCGCCATGGCGCTGAAGGCCGAACCCGGCAGCGCCGCCGGCAGTTTCCGCTACTATGCCGAGGCCATCGACAAGGTCTATGACGAGATCGCGCCGACATCGGGCGACGTTCTCGGCCTCATTCACCGCGAACCTGTCGGCGTCGTCGGCGCCATCGTGCCGTGGAATTTCCCCCTGATGATCGGCGCGTGGAAGATCGCCCCGGCGCTTGCCGCCGGCAATTCCGTCGTGCTGAAGCCGGCGGAAGTCGCCTCCCTGTCGCTGCTTCGCCTTGCCGAACTCTGTGCCGAAGCCGGCCTTCCGGAGGGCGTGCTCAATGTCGTCACCGGCCGCGGCGCCGTCACCGGCGAGGCGATGGGCCTTCATCCCGATATCGACGTTCTGGTCTTCACCGGTTCCGGCCCGGTCGGCCGGCGGCTGCTGGAATATTCGGCGCGCTCCAACCTCAAGCGCGTCTATCTGGAACTCGGCGGCAAGTCGCCGAATGTCGTCTTTGCCGATGCGCCTGACCTCGACAAGGCGGCGAAGACCTCGGCCTATGGCATCTTCCGCAATTCCGGGCAGGTCTGCGTCGCGGGCTCGCGCCTGCTCGTCGAGCGGTCCATCGCCGAGGAATTTTCCGCGAAGGTGGCGGCCATCGCCGCCGCCATGAAGGTCGGCGACCCCTTGCTCATGACCACCGAGGCCGGCGCGATCTCCAGCGAGGCGCAGCTTGGCAAGGACCTCGGTTTTGCCGAACAGGCGCTCTCGGAAGGGGCGCGGCTGCGCACCGGCGGCAAGCGGATTCTCGCAGAGACCGGCGGCTTCTACATGGAGCCGACCGTCTTCGACGTCACGCCCGGCATGACGCTCGCGCGCGAGGAAGTGTTCGGCCCGATCCTCTCGATCATTCCCTTCGACGGCGAGGAGGAGGCATTGCGCATCGCCAACGCCACCGATTACGGCCTCGCTTCAGCGGTCTGGACTTCCAACCTGTCGCGGGCCCATCGCATGGTGCGCAGCATTCGCGCCGGCGTCGTGCATGTCAATACCTATGGCGGGGCAGACAATACCGTGCCGCTCGGCGGCGTGCGCCAATCCGGCAACGGTCACGACAAGTCGCTGCATGCCCTGGAAAAGTATCTCGACCTGAAGACGGCCTGGATCCAGCTCTGAAGTGTCGTCCTCGCGACAAGTTGATCGCGCGCATCCTCCTCCCAGAACATGCGGCGGTGACACCCGGCGGAACAGGCAAGTCCTGCTCCGCCGGGTGTTGCGGTTTTTGGCGCCTGTGTCGGCCGGCGGAATATCGCACTGCATTCATATATTTAACGTGTGAACTATATTGACAGCGTTGCGCACCTGCGGCAAGCTCATGCTGAAAACAAGGTTCAAATAATGAACCGAAAAGGGAACATCACGTTATGACTGGGACGCCGCGCGCAGACCTCATCCTTACCCGTGGCCGCATTTATACGGTCGACGCCGCCAATGCCTGGGCCGAGGCCGTCGCCATTGCCGGAGGCCGCATTCTCGCCGTCGGCAGTGCAGCCGAGATCGAAACCTATCGCGGTGAAGGCACCGAGATGGTCGATCTCGAGGGGCGCATGTCGATGCCCGGCTTTGTCGACATCCACAATCACATCATGATGGGTGGGCAGGCGGACCTCTTCGAAACGCAGCTTCCCGCCGGCGCCTCCGTCGACGCGATCTGTGCCCATGTGCGTGCCCAGGCGGAAGCCGCGGGCCCCGGCCAGTGGATCGTCGCGAACCAGTGGGGTGCGGACATGATCACCGCGCTCAACACGCAGGCGGCGCTCGTAAAGCTCGATGCGGCCGGCCTCGGCCATCCGGTGCTGCTGCGCGACGAAACCATGCACAATCGCTGGGTCAACAGCGAAGCGATGCGCCTGTCAGGCATTTCCGACAACCAGCCCGACCCGCCGGCCGGCGCCTTCGGCCGCGACCCCGTTACCGGCAAGCTGACGGGCCTTCTCATCGAATCCGCGGCCGGTATCGTCGAGCGCGTCGCCGCCGACCATTTCACCGAGGCGATGGGGGAGGCTGCGGTCGCCCGCGCCGTAGAGATCGTCAATTCCTACGGAGTCACGGCCTTCCAGGATGCCGCCTCCGTGCTCTCCATTCTCAAGGCGCTGAAGGGGCTGGACGACAAGGGCGAACTGACCGCCTGGGCCGTCACGTCCCTGCCGCTGATCGAGCCGTCCTTCATGTTCGGCCTTTCGGGCGATGAGTTGCTGGCGCTGCGCGACGATTATCGTTCGAAGCATGTGCATCCGAACTACACCAAGATCTTCCTTGACGGCGTGCCCGGCGCACGCACGGGCGCGTTCCACGATGCCTATGTGGACGATGCGGCGCATCCCCACGGCTATCGCGGCGAGGTGCTGGTCAGCTACCCCGACCTCGTCAAATATGTCGACAAGTCGGAAAAGCTGGGCATGGGCCTGAAGATTCACTGCGCCGGCGACTATGCCGTCACGGAAATGCTCGACGCGGTCGAGGCGGTGCGCCATTTCAACGGTCCGAGCAAGGTGCTGCACCACATCGCGCATGCAAGCTATGTCCGTCCCGAGGATATCGCGCGTTTCGCCTCGCTTCAGGTCGTCGCCGACCTCTGCCCGATGATCTGGTACCCGACGACCTTCCTCGAGGGCCACAAGGAAGCCATGGGCGAGGAGCGCGCCACGCGCTTCTGGCCGATCGCCGACCTCGACCGGAGCGGCGCGCTGCTTGCCGGCGGCTCCGACTGGCCGGTCATCCCCGTGCCCGATCCGCTGAACGGCATCGAGGGCATGGTGACGCGCCAGAATCCCTCCGGCGCCTTCGCCGGCGTCTCGCTCTGGCCGGAGCAGGCCATCGACCTTGCGACCGCCATCCGCATCTTCACGCTGAATTCCGCCATCGCCATGGGACTGGGCGCCGAGACCGGCTCCATCGAACCCGGCAAGTCGGCCGATATCATCGTGCTGGACCAGAACCTCTTCGATATCGCGGCGAACCGCATCGCCGCCACCAAGGTCCTGACCACCTATTTCGAAGGCCGCGCCGTCTACCGGCGCTAGTGCATTTTCGGCCGATGCCGCGGCTTCGGCGTCGGACAGCGCGGCGAGAAAAAGAGGCATGAGCAACCCCGGTGAACCGGCGTTGCCTCAGGTCTCATCCAAATAAAATGAAAGGGAGCAGCATGACACAGACCCGAAATCTCCTCCTCGCCTCCGCGGCGATCCTTCTGGCCGCTGCCTCCTCGGCGGCGGCTGCACCGACCTGCGAGAACGGCCCGATCCAGATCGGCGCCGTCTCCACCGTCACCGGCGTCGTCGACTTCTCCGATGCGCCGCGCGCCACGGCCGCCGTCTTCCAGCAGCTCAACGAGGCCGGCGGCATCAACGGTTGCAAGGTCGAGTTCACCATCGCCGACGACAAGGGCGACCCGCAGGTCGCCGCCCAGGCGGCGCGCGACCTCATCGACAACAAGGGCGTCGTGGCGCTCGCCGGCGGTGCGAGCCTGCTCGACTGTGCCGTCAACGCGGCGACCTATGATCGCAACGACGTGCTCGCCGTTCAGGGCGTCGGCGTCGACCCGCTCTGCTTCAACGCGCCGAGCGTCTCGCCGGTCAATGTCGGTCCCTACACGCTGACGACCGCCGTGCTCGACTATGCCACCAAGAACCTTGGCGCCAAGAAGCTCTGCACGTTCTTCAGCATCATCGGCGGCACGCAGGAAGCCTATGCTGCGGCCGTCGCACGCTGGGAGAAGATGAGCGGCAACACGATCACGCTGACCGACGTGACGCTGCCGATGCAGGGCGACCTGACGCCCTACGTGATCAAGGCGCGTGACGCGGGCTGCGACGCCGTGCTGACCAACCAGGTCGAGCCGGGCGTCGTGCAGTGGGTCAAGACGGCGGATGCGCAGAAGATCACCGGCATCAACTGGCTGTTCCTCGCTCCCGGCTATACGGAAGGCGTTTCCAAGGCGCTCGCCGACAGCAAGCAGCCGGTCTATGTCGGCACGGAATGGGAGCCCTATACCGAGGCCACCGAGGCGAATGCTGACTGGGCGAAGACCATGGAGGCGGCCGGCCTTGCCAAGACCGCCTTCTCGCAGGGCGGCTACATGGCGGCCAAGGTGATGATCGACACGATCTCCGGCATCGAGGGCGAAGTCACCCGCGAAGCCGTGACGGCAGCGCTGAAGGAAGGCAAGGAGCTGAAATATCCGATCGCCGGCAGCGCCTATTCCTTCGGCGAGGCGAAGGCCCATTCGCCGATGCAGGCCACCAAGATCATGCAGCTCGTCGACGGCAAGTGGACCGTGAAGTCCGACGACTGGTTCGTCCTGCCGCCGGTGGAGTGAGCAGCCGCGTCGGTTGGTGAAGCGAAAGGGGGCGACGGTCCCCCTCCGCCCTGCCGGGTATCTCTCCCTTTGCAGGGGAGGCCGGTTACAGATAGCGCCTCGCCAGCGTCCGATGCCGGAATTTGAATAAGGCTCCCTCCCTTGCCGATCTCTCCTCCAGGGAGGGGCCGGCAGGGAGAAGGGCCGGAATGACAGCGTGACCCGGAGTTCCGGAATGGATTCATTGTTCACTGCCGCCGTTGCCGGATTGTCGGCCGGCGGGGCCTACGCCATCCTCGGCGTCTGCGCCATCTTCACCTACCGGCTCGTCGCCGTGGTGAACTTCACCGGGGCCGCCATCGGCGCCGCCGGCACCTTCGCCATGGTGGGCCTCTTCGAGCTCGGCGTGCCGCTGCTGCCGGCCGTCGCCCTCGGCGTTGCCGCGGGCGCGCTTGCCGGCATGGCGATCGGCCTCGTCATGACCACCTGGTTCGCCGGCAGCAGCGCCTCCACCAAGGCAGCCGTGACGGCGGCGTTGCTCGTCGGCATCATCGCCGTGGGCCTGCGCCTGACGGGCGGCCAGCATCCGCATTATTTCCCCGAGGTCATCGCCGGTTCCGCCTTCCGCCTTGCCGGCGTGGAGGTGACCTGGGCCGCCGTGACGACGCTCGCCCTTTCCGTCGCCTTCACGCTCGCGACCGAACAGTTTCTCGCCCGCACCCGCACGGGTCTCCAGCTTCGCGCCCTCTCGCAAAGGCCGATGGCGGCCGAACTGATCGGCATCCGCGTGCGTCTGCTGGCGCTCGGCGTCTGGGCCGTCACCGGGGCGGTCACGGCCTTCGCGCTGATGATCATCGCGCCGCTGCGCTCGCCGGATTTCTCTTCGCTGAGCCTGCTCGTCGTGCCGGCGCTGGCCGCCGCCCTCATCGGCGCCTTCTCCAGTTTTCGCGCGGCGCTGGTCGGCGGCGTGCTGATCGGGCTTCTGGAAGGCTCCGTCAGCGCGATCGGCGCGGTCAGCCAGTATCGCGGCGCCGTGCCCTTCCTCGTCATTCTCGCGGTCCTGCTCTGGTCGCAAAGGGGAGCCCGCTGGGATGAAGCACGCTAGTTTCCGGGCCGCCGCCGTCACGGCCCTTTCCCTCGCGGCGCTCGGTGCCGTCATCCTCCTCGTCCTGCCGAAATACTGGGTGTTCCTGCTGACCGCCGTCTTCATCGTCGGCATCGCGTTGCAGAGCCTCGGCCTCGTCACCGGCCGCACCGGCATGATCTCGCTGTGCCAGATGTCCTTCGCCGGCGTCGGCGCCTGGGTCACCGGCTACCTGAACCTCATCGGCGCGCCCGGCGGGCTTGCCGTTTGGATGCTGGTCGGGGGGCTTGCCGCCGTGCCGGTCGGCGTCGCCATCGGCCTGCCGGCGTTGCGCCTGCGCGGCATCAACCTTGCCATCGTGACGCTCGGCTTCGCCGCCGCCTTCGACACGGTGCTCGCCACCATCACCTTTCCCGGCCAGACGAGCTTCACCCAGGTCGCCCGTCCCGAAGCCTTCGACAGCGACAAGGGCTATTTCGCCTTCGTGCTCCTGACCTACGGCATCATTGCCGTGGTGCTGGAATTCGTCAGCCGCTCGCGGCTCGGCGCGGCCTGGCTCGCGGTGCGCCATTCCGAGCGCGCCGCGGCTGCCAACGGCATCTCCATCCCGCGTGCCAAGCTCAGCGCCTTCGCCATCAGCGCCTTCATCTCTGGCGTTTCCGGCGGCCTGCTCGCCGGTTATCTCGGCACGCTGGTCTCGGAGAATTTCTCCATGATGCAGTCGCTGGCGCTCTTTGCCGTCGCCACCATGGCGGGCGCGCATTTCACCCTCGGCGCCATCGCCGGCGGCATGATGATCGTGCTCTTCCCCGAACTCCTGCGCCGGCTGAACCTGCCGCAGGACGTCGGCAATGTCTTCTTCGCGCTCGGCGCCGTGCAGGCGCTGTCGACCGGCGAGACGATCGCCGAGACCTGGACGCGGCTTGCCCGCAAGCTCGGCCGCAAGCGCGCCGTGGAAGGCGCTGTCGCCGCCGGCGCCTTGCCGGAAAAAACGGCCCATCCTGCGGGCATCGCACTCGAAGTGCGCGATCTCACCGTGCGCTACGGGGTGGTGACGGCGCTCGACAAGGTCAATCTCAAGGTGCCCGCGGGCGCGGTTGTCGGGCTCGTCGGCCCGAACGGGGCGGGCAAGTCGACGCTGGTCGACGCCATCGCCGGCTTCCTCTTCCGCTATGACGGCTCGATCCTGCTCAATGGCAAGCCGCTGGAGGGTGTCTCCGCCACCTCGCGCGCGAAAATCGGCATCCGCCGCACCTGGCAGACGACGCGCATCGCGCCGGAACTGCGCGTCGGCGAGTATGTGCGCCTTGCCGCCGGGCCGATCGCCGAGGGCGAACTGCAGAGCCTGCTCGCCTGGTTCGGTTGCCCGGGGCCGGAGACGCCGATCTCCACCATCGACGTCGGTACGCGCCGCCTGCTCGACGTCGCCGGGGCGGTCGCCTCGCGCGCACCCGTCATCCTGCTCGACGAGCCGGCCGCCGGCGTCTCCTATGACGAGGCGCTGAAGCTCGGCGAGCGCATCGCGGCCATTCCTGAAACCTTCGGCAGTGCCGTGCTCCTCATCGAGCACGACATGGATCTCGTGCGGCGGGCCTGCTCGGCGATCACGGTGTTCGATTTCGGACGCGTGATCGCCTCGGGCGCCCCGGCCGCGGTGCTTGATATGCCCGTGGTGCAGAAGGCTTATATGGGCATCGAATTCGAGGAGGCGGCGCAGTGACCGCATTTTCCATCACCGGCCTTGAGGTCGATCGTGCGGGCATCCCCGTCATCCGCGGCGTGGACGTGCAGGCGAAGGGCGGGGAGATTTCCGTGCTGCTCGGCTCGAACGGCGCCGGCAAGACGACCTTCCTCGAAAGCCTCTCGGGCATCATTCCCGTTCGCGCCGGCTCGATCAGCCTCGACGGGACGGAGCTTGCGAAGCTCCGCCCCGGCGCGCGCGCCAAGGCCGGCCTCAGCCATGTCGAGCAGGGCCGTACCGTCTTTCCGGCGATGACGACGGAAGAGAACCTGAAGGTGGCGCTCCATCCCGACGCCGACCTCAAGGAGGCCTACGACCTCTTCCCGGAGCTGCTTCAGCGCCGGACCGTCGAGGCCGGCATGCTCTCGGGCGGCGAGCAGCAGATGGTGGTGATCGCCCGCTCCATCGTCAGCCGGCCGCGCGTCATCCTCATCGACGAAATGTCCTCCGGCCTCGCTCCCGTCATCGTCAGCCGCCTGATGCGGGCGGTGCGTCAGCTTGCCGACGAGGGCATGGCGGTGGTGCTGGTGGAGCAGTTCGCCGCGCTGGCACTCGCCATCGGCAACCGCGCCTATGTGCTGCGCCGCGGCCAGATCGTCTATGACGGCGGCTGCGCCGCGCTGGTGCGCGACCCCGCCCACCTGCACCGCCTCTATCTCGGCGATGCCGCCGCGTGAATTTGCTTAACAGGTGAACCAGATTGACAACGGGGGCAGGAGCGGCGCATCCTGCCCCCGTTCTGCTTTCTCTTGCGGAACGACCGATCTTTGTTGGGAGGCAAAGTTGGATCTCGTTCAGCACCGAAACCTCGTGCCCGAGGCATGGACCGCCATATCCTACGATCAGTGGGCGGACGACCTGCGCTCGATCTGCGGCAATTTCAATCCGAAGACCGTGGAGCGCGGCGACGACGTCATCGGCGCGGCCCGGCGCATCGACGTCTGCGGCATGGAGTTCGCCCATGTCTCCAACAACCTGGACTGCGTGCGCCGCGACTGGGACGATATCCGCCGCGACCCCAAGGAACATCTCTTCCTGATCGTGCAGATCGAGGGGAGCTGCGGGCTGGAGCATGGCGACCGGCAGAACGTACTCGACGTCGGCGAATGCATCCTCGTCGATTCCACCCGGCCGACCACCTTCTATTTCGGCGGACGCTTCTCCAACCACATCTCGCTGCACCTGCCGCGCCAGACGATGTATTCCGACAGCCGCATCCATTTCGACATCGCGCGCAAGCTCTCAGCCTACGACCCGATGGCGCAGATGCTGCATGCGCTGCTCGCCAAGATCATGACCACGGCGGAATCGGATTCGGCTTCGTCGCACCTGCGCCAGCTCATGTTCACCGCCACCCGCCAGGCCTTCCATTCGAGCCGCGAGGCCGAGCCGCTGCACGCGCTCCACGACAGCGCCAGCAAACGTCTGCAGATGGTCGACATGCTGATCGACCGGCACCTTACCGAGAACGATCTCTCCGCCCGCTGGCTGGCGACCCGGCTCGGCATCTCCATCCGCACGCTGCAGCAGGATTTCCAGGGCATGGGCGTGACCTGCACGACCGTCATCCGCGACAAGCGGCTGCGGCTCGCCAGGGAGAAGATCGAGCAGCTCAAGGAGCAGAAATCGGGGGGTACGATTGCCGAGGTCGCCTATTCGGCCGGCTTCAACGACATCTCCTATTTCAACCGTTCCTTCAAGGAACTGTTCGACTGCGCGCCGACCGATCTCCTGAAAAGCGCGGAACGATAGGCTTCTGCGCTCCGGTCCAAGCCGGCGCGCGCTTCTCTCCAAGACGGCCGCTAAAGGGGCGGCGATACTCCTCCCGACACATCCAGGGAGGATATGACCTTGAAGCAGTATACGCTGCTCATCGGCGGCGAACGCGTCGCCACGCCCCATCATGCCGAAGTGCGCAATCCCTCGACCGGTGACGTGGTCGGCCTGATGCCGCTTGCCAGCGAAGCCGATCTCGACCGCGCCGTCGCGGCGGCCGCGGCCGCCTTCGAAAACTGGTCGCGGACCGATGACGCGCTGCGCGCCAATGCATGCCGCACCATCGCGGAAAGGCTCGCGGAAAATGCCGAGGACGTCGCCCGCCTCCTGACGCTGGAGCAGGGCAAGCCGCTGAACGGTCTCGGCTCGCGCTTCGAGCTCGGCGGTGCGCTCGCCTGGACACGCCATACCGCCGAACTCAGCCTGCCCGTCGAGGTGGTGCAGGACGACAACGAGGGGCGCGTCGAGATTCACCGCAAGCCCGTTGGCGTGACCGGTTCGATCACGCCCTGGAACTGGCCGGTGATGATCGCCTGCTGGCACATCATCCCGGCCGTGCGTGCCGGCAACACCGTCGTCATCAAGCCCTCGCCGCTGACGCCGCTCTCCACCATACGTCTCGTCGAGATCATCAACGAGGTGCTGCCGCCCGGCGTCGTCAATGTCGTGACGGGTGAGAACGCCATCGGCGCGGCGCTGTCGGCGCATCCTGGCATCGCCAAGATGACCTTCACCGGCTCCACCGAGACAGGCAAGAAGGTGATGGCCTCGGCCGTCGCCACGCTGAAGCGGCTGACGCTCGAACTTGGCGGCAACGACGCCGGCATCGTGTTGCCCGACGCCGATCCGGCCCGCATCGCCGAAGGCCTCTTCTGGGGCGCCTTCATCAACAACGGCCAGACCTGCGCGGCGCTGAAGCGGCTCTACGTGCATGACAGCCTCTATGACGAGGTCTGCCGGCGGCTGACCGATTATGCGGCGGGCATCCCCGTCGGCGACGGGCTGGACGAGAAGAACATCCTCGGACCGGTGCAGAACGCCATGCAGTTCGACAAGGTGCGCGAACTGGTCGAGGACGCGAAGGCGAAGGGCGGGCGCATCCTCATCGGCGGCGAAGCGCCGCAAGGCGAGGGTTATTTCTACCCGGTCACGCTGGTCGCCGATGTCGACAACGGTGTGAGGCTGGTGGACGAGGAGCAGTTCGGTCCCGTCCTGCCGATCATCCGCTATAGCGATGTCGACGAGGTGATCCGCCGCGCCAACGACAACCCGGCCGGTCTCGGCGGCTCGGTCTGGTCCGGCGATCCCGACAGGGCGCGCGCGGTGGCGCTGCAGCTCGAATGCGGCTCCGTCTGGATCAACAAGCACGGCGCAATCCAGCCGAACGCCCCCTTCGGCGGCGTCAAGCAATCGGGCATCGGCGTCGAGTTCGGCACCGACGGCCTCAAGGAATTCACCACGATCCAGACGGTGCTGAGCTGATGGGCGCGCCTTACGACTACATCGTCGTCGGCGGCGGCTCGGCGGGCTGCGTTCTCGTCAACCGCCTGTCGGAAAACCCGGAAAACCGCGTGCTGCTGATCGAATCCGGCCGGCGCGACCGGGACCCGTGGATCCATATCCCCGCGACCTTCTTCAAGGTCATGGGCAAGGGCGTCGACCTGCACCCCTATGCATCCGATCCGCAACCCGGCCTCAATGGCCGCCCGAGCCTCATCCCCCAGGGCAACGTGCTCGGCGGCGGCTCCTCGGTCAATGCGATGATCTACATTCGCGGTCACCGCAACGATTACGACACCTGGTCGCAGATGGGCTGCCGCGGCTGGTCCTATGACGAGGTGCTGCCGGTCTTCAAGGCGCTGGAGAACAACGAGGCCTTCGGCGGCGCCTATCATGGCAAGGACGGCACGCTCGCCGTCTCCAATCCGCGCCACCGTCATCCGCTGTCGGAGGCCTTCGTCACGGCAGCGGTCGAATCCGGCCTCAAGGCGAACGCGGATTTCAACGGCGCGGAGCAGGAAGGTGTCGGCTTCTACCAGAGCACCACCCGCAACGGCCGGCGCTGGAGTTCGGCCATGGCCTTCCTGCGCGCGGCCGAGAAGCGGGCGAACGTGACGGTGTTGACGGAGCGCAAGGCGGCGCGCGTGCTGTTCGAAGGACGCCGGGCCGTCGGCGTCGCGCTCATGGACGGCACGGTCTACCGGGCGAACCGCGAGATCGTGCTTTCGGCGGGCGCCATTGCGACGCCGCGCCTCCTGCAGCTTTCGGGCATTGGCAACGGCGCGCATCTTTCGGCCCTCGGCATCGACGTGGTGGCGGATCTGCCGGGTGTCGGCGAGAACTACCAGGACCATCTGGAAGTGCCTGTGCAGGCCGAGACGCATGAGCCGCTTTCCATTCTCGGTCAGGACAGGGGGCTGCGGGCGGTCGGCCACATGCTGCGTTATCTCACGGCAAGGCAAGGCCTCCTGACCTCCAACGTGGTGGAGTGCGGCGGCTTTCTCGATACGGCGGGCACTGGACAGCCGGACGTGCAGTTCCACGTGCTGCCGGTGCTGATCGGCTTCATCGACCGCGAACCGGAACCGGGCCACGGCTTTTCCATCGGGCCCTGCTACCTGCGCCCGCGCTCGCGCGGTTCGATCCGCATCACCTCCGCCGATCCTGCGGCGAAGGTGGATTTCAACGCCAATTCACTCGCTGACCGCGCGGATGTCGAGACGCTGGTGCGCGGGGTGAAGGCGGCGATCCGCATCCTCGATACGCCGTCGATGCAGAAGATCGTCAAGCGCCGCGTCCTGCCGCGCCCGGGCGTCGAGGACGATGCGGCGGAACTGGAGGCCTATATCCGCCAGACGGCGAAGACCGTGTTTCACCCGGCCGGCACCGCGCGCATGGGGCGCGAGGATGAGCCGATGGCCGTCGTGACGCCGGAGCTGAAGGTCCGCGGGCTCGAGGGCCTGCGTGTCGCCGACGCCTCGGTCATGCCGACGCTCGTCTCCGGCAACACCAATGCGCCCGCAATGATGATCGGCGCCCGCGCGGCGGCCTTCATGACGGCACGCTGAAGACGGCGGGCGCGGAGGAGCGCCGGCCGAAAAGAAACCAAGGAGGAGGAACCAATATGATGAAACTGTTGAAGGGGCTGCTGCTGGGCCTGGCCTTCGGCCTTGCCGGCACGGTCGCAGCCCAGGCCGCCGCATCCTGCGGCGACAATACGGGCTCTGCGGCCACCGGCGAGCCGATCGTCATCGGCGCGATCACCGGCAAGACCGGGCCGGACGATTTCTCGAACTCGACCAAGGCGGCGAAAGCCTATTTCGACTGCCTCAACGCCAATGGCGGCATCAAGGGCCGGCCGGTGAAATACCTCATCGAGGACGACCAGTGGGATCCCGAAAAGGCTGCCCAGCTTGCCGCCCGCCTCGTCGATGACGAGAAGGCCGTGCTGATGGTCGGCAATTCCAGCTATGTCGAATGCGGCGCCAATGCCGACTACTACAAGAAATCCGGCATCTACGTCGTTGCCGGCGTCGGCGTGCCGCGCGAATGCTTCTTTGCGGAGAACTACGCGCCGACCAATGCCGGCCCGCGCGTCTCCATGCTTGGCGCCATGGGCTATGCGCTCGACAAGCTGAACGCCAAGTCGGTCGCCTGCATCGGCCCGAACATTCCCAATGTCGGCACCTGGTCCTGCGACGGCGTGATGCTGCTCGCCAAGGAAAAGGGCTTTGCCGCCGAGACGATCCTGATGGATCCCGGCAGCGCGGACGCCACCTCGATCATCCTGCAGGCCGCAGCCGCCAAGCCCGACGTTATCGTGCTCGGCATGTCGAAGGGCGTCGCCGTGCCGCTGCTCGTCGCCGCCGAGGAGCAGGGCCTGAACGAGCAGATCACCTTCCTCTCGGCCGCTTCCGCCTACGACCTCTCCGTGCCGGAAACTCTCGGCCCGGGCTGGGACGGCAAGTTCTACGTCAACATGGAGTTCAACGACCTTGAATCCGACACGCCCGACAATGCCAACTGGCGGGCCGTGATGGAGGAATACGGTCAGTCCTCCGACCCGCGCGACACCTTCGCCCAGGCCGGCTACCTCGCCGCCCGTATCGCGGAGAAGGCGCTGATGGGTCTCGAGGGCGACATTACCCGCGAAAGCGTCTCGGCTGCCGTGCGCAAGGTCAAGGGTTTCGAGAGCGATATCTTCTGCGCCCCCTGGTATTTCGGCGAGGGCCAGCCGCGCCACAATGCCAACTCCACGACCCGCATGGCCGTCAGCGAGGGCGGCAAGTGGAAGGTCATCTCCGATTGCGCGCCGTCGCCCGATCCGGAGCTGAAGGACATCCGCGCCTTCGAAGCGAGCCTGAAGTAACCGACCGGCCCTGCGGGCGCCATGCGTCCGCAGGGCCTTCCATTCCGATACATCGAGGACGTCATGTCTCTCCTGCCATTCCTGATTTCCGGCCTCGGGATCGGCGCGGTCTACGCGCTGTCGGGCGTCGGTCTCGTCATTCTCTACCGTTCGACCGGCGTGCTGAACTTCGCCTTCGGCGCCTTCGGTGCGCTGGGCGCCCATGTCGCCTGGCAGATCCTGCAATGGAACTGGCCGCTCGCGCTTGCCATCCTCGCCGGGGTCGTCACGTCGACGCTGGTGAGTTTCGTCTACGGCCGCCTCTTTGCGCCCTTGCTGTCGCATCGCGATACCGTCGTTCGCGCCGTCGGCACCCTGGCGCCGGCCCTCGTGCTGATTGCCGTCATGGGCGTCGTCTGGGGTGAGCTGCCGCGGCGCCTACAGTTTCCGACCGACCAGATGTACCTGACGCTGTTCGGCGTGCGGCTCACCTTCACCCGGCTGATCGCGCTCTTCCTGGCGCTCGCCATGGTCGCCGCCATCACGCTGCTTTTGAACCGCACGCGCCTCGGCCTCGACATGCGGGCGCTTGCCAACGACCGCGACCTTTCGGCCATTCTCGGCGTGCGCGTGCTGCACACGGAAACCGCCGCCTGGTTGATCACCGGCCTCTTCTCCGGCCTTGCCGGCCTTCTGCTTGCCGATCTCGTGCGCCTGCAGGGCACGTTCCTCACCTTCGTCGTCATTCCCGCCATCGCCGCCGCGATCCTCGGCCAGCTCCGCTCGCTCTACGTGACGGCGCTCGCTGGCGTCGGCATCGGTCTTGCCGAGGCGGTGCTGACCCCGATCACGCTGATCTCGCCCTACCGCGCCGCGGCGCCCTTCGTCATCGCGCTCGTCGCGGTCACCATCCTTGGCAGTACGTCCAAAGCCGCGATGAGGGACAGATGAGCATGCAGGACACCCTTTCCCCCATGGCCGTTCCCGCCCCGCCGGCGGCGCCGATCCGCAGGCAACACCCGCTCCTTGCCATCACGCTCGCCATGGCGGTCTTCTCCGCCGCCATCGCCTTTTTTGCCAATGCCTTCTGGCTGTCGGCGCTGACCTCCGCCATGGCCCTGTCGCTCTCCGTCGCCGGCGTCGCGGTGCTCTACGGCCAGCTCGGCCTCGTCTCGCTCTGCCAGTTCGCGCTGGTCGGCGTCGGCGGCTGGGTGACGCTGCGCATCGGCCATGCCTTCCAGCCGCCCTTCGAGGCGAGCCTTCTGGCGGGCGGCGTGGTCGCGGCGCTTCTCGGCCTCGTCTTCGGTCTGCCGGCGCTCCGGCTGCGCGGCCTCTATCTCGCGCTGGTGACGCTGATGCTGGCGGGGGCGTTCCAGATCGTCATCTCCGCCTGGGGCTTTCCCGATGGCGGGCCGGGCTTCCTCGGCCGGGCCGATGGTTCCGGCCGCGCCATGCTGCCCCGTCCGGCGCTCGCCGCCGAGGCGATCCCCTATTTTCTCTATACGGCGGCCATCGCCACGCTCGGCCTGATGCTGGTGCAGGCGCACAAGATCACCCGGCCCGGCCGCGCCTGGGCGCTGATCCGCAAGGGCGAGACGGTGGCGATCTCGTCCGGTGTCAACGTGCTCGCCTACAAGGCCTGGGCCTTCGCCCTGTCCGGCTTCCTCGCCGGCATTGCGGGCGGGCTGCTCGCCGGCAATGTCGGCCAGCTCGAAGGCCGAGCCTTCTCCGCCTTCGAGAGCCTCAACCTTTTCGCGCTGGCGACCGTCGGCGGGGCGTTCCACTGGTATGGCGCGGTCATTGCCGGCCTCTTGCTGCGCGCCCTGCCGGCGCTCCTTACCGATCTCGGTATCGACGGCTACGTCACCATCGGCATTTTCGGCGTCGCGCTGTTCCATGCGCTGGCAACCGCGCCCTCCGGCATTGCCGGGCAGATCGCGGTGCTTCTCGCCCGCTTCACCAGGGGAGGGGAGAGATGATCGAGATCGAGACGCTTTCCGTCCGCTTCGGCGGCATCAAACCCATCGACCGGCTCACGGCGGCGCTGAGCGCACCCGTCTCCGGCCTCATCGGCCCGAACGGCGCCGGCAAGACGACGCTGCTCAACGTGCTCTCGGGCTTCGTGCGCCCGGTGGAGGGCGCCGTCCGCCTCGACGGGCAGTCGCTCCTGCCGCTCTCGCCGCTGCAAAGGGTGCGAGCCGGGCTGCGCCGCTCCTTCCAGACGGAACAGGTGGTGGAAGACCTGACGGCGCGCGAAAACCTTGCCGCGCTTGCCGACAATGTCGCCGCAGCTGGCGAACGCGGTCGAACCACGGACCGCGCGCTGGATTTCGTCGGCCTTGCCGGCGTCGCCCATCGGCTCGGCGCGCGGCTCAACCTCTTCGAGCGGCGGCTGGTGGAGCTCGGCAAGTGCCTGATCGGCACGCCGCGCCTGATCCTGCTCGACGAGCCGGCGGCCGGCCTCACCGACGAGGAAGGCGCACGGCTGCGCGACCTCGTTCTTTCCATTCCCGATGCCTTCGGCGCGCAGGTGATCGTCATCGACCACGATGTCGATCTCATCCGCGCTATGTGCGCCGAGACGCTGGTGCTCGACTACGGCAAGCGCCTCGCCCTCGGCCCGACCGATGCGGTGCTCGCCGATCCCGATGTCCGCCGCGCCTATCTCGGAGAGATCTGATGTCCATCACCGTGGAAAACCTCGTGGTCGAGCGCGGCGGCAAGAAGGTGCTGCACGGCATTTCCTTCACGCTCGCCGCCGGCCGGATCAGCACGCTGCTTGGGGCGAATGGAGCGGGAAAATCCAGCACCGTCATGGCGCTTTCGGGCGCGATCCCCACCGCATCGGGCACGGTGCGTCTTGGCGATGTGACGCTGGCGGGCCTTTCGGCCGATGCGGTGCGCCGCCGGGGCGTCGCCATGGTGCCGGAGGGCCATCGCGTGCTCGGCCAGATGAGCGTCGAGGACAACCTGCTTGTCGCCGTGCTGGAGCGCGGCGTGAATGCGCGGCGCGAGGGGCTTTCCCGCGCCTTCGCCATCTTCCCGGAACTGGAGGCCCGCCGTCATCAGCGCGCCGGGGATCTTTCCGGCGGACAGAAGCAGATGGTGGCGATGGCGCAGGCCTTCCTCGCCCGGCCGCGCTTCATGATCGTCGACGAACTCTCGCTCGGCCTGGCACCCACCGTCGTCAAGCGGCTGGCCGAGGCGCTCACCCTTGCCGCCGAAGACGGCATCGGTGTGCTCCTGATCGAGCAGTTCGCCAATCTCGCCCTCGGCCTTGCGAGCCACGCTCTCGTGATGGAGCGCGGCCGCATCGTCTTCGACGGGGCGTCCGAAACCCTGCGCCACCAGCCGGATATCCTGCACGGCGCCTATCTTGCGGAGTGAGACGATGGCCATGCTCTCCCCCTTCGATGCCGCCGTGGGCGGTGACGTTCCCTTCGTCGCCCGCCGCCTGTTCGGCAGCGTGCGCCTGCATTTTTCCGAAGGGCGGGAGCGGGCGAGCCGGCTCGTTTCGGCGCGGCTCGGCCAGTGCCGTCTGACGCGCCTCGATGCCGACGCCCATCTCGTCGATGGCAGCAGCGTGCGGATCGACGGCGGCCGGCCGGACATGATCAAGCTGATCCTGCAGACGCGTGGCCTCTCGCGGTTTCACCAGGCCGATTGCAACCTGACGGTCGGGCCGAAGGCGCTCGTCATCTACGATCCCGCCTATAGCTACAGGCTCGAAAATCCCATGCCGGTCGAAGTGCTGATGCTGCAGGTGCCGCGCGAGACGCTGCCGCGCGCGCTCGCCGCGCGCCTCCGCCGGCCGCTGGCTGCGCCGCTGGTGCCGGGCGGGCTGCAGGCGGTGCTGCTGTCGATGATGCAGACGACGTTCGGGGAGCTGGACCGGCTGGACGCGGCCGGCCGCGACAGCCTCGGGCGGGCCATGGCGGAGCTGACGCGCACCATCGTCGCCGGCTGCGCCGGGGCCGAAGCCCAGGCGGATGCGCCGCCGCTCGCGCTTCTGTTCGATCGGATGAAGGCCTATGTGACGGAGAATGTCCGCCGCGCCGATCTCGACGCGGCCGATATCGCGCGGCGCATGGGCTGTTCCGTGCGCTATGTCTACAAGGCCTTTGCCGCCGAGGGCACGACGCCGGCCGACTTCATCTGGGAGCGGCGTCTTGCCACTGCCGCAGAGGCCCTGCGCAGCCGTCCCGTCCGTCCCGGCTCGATCGCCGACATCGCCTTCGAATTCGGCTTCGCCTCCAGCGCGCATTTTTCGCGCCTCTTCCGCCAGCGCTACGACACGACGCCCTCGCAATGGCGGGAAGCGGCGGCGTGATCCGCCGCCGCCCCGTTTCCGTCAGCCTTGCATCGCCTCGGCGACGCGCAGCGTATCGGTGAATTGCTCGAAGCGGCGGATCTTGTCGTCCGCGACGCCCCAGACATGCACGACGCGCACGTTCATTGCCTTGCCGGTCGCCTTGAAGCGGGCGGTGTAGTTGCCGATGGCGACCGCGTCGTTCCCGGCGTCGAGCAGGCGTTCCAGCGCGAACGTGTAGCCGTCCCAGTCCGCGCCGAGGGCGGCGAAGACGTTTTTCACGATCGCATCCGGGCCGACATAGGTGCCGGCGCAGGGAAAGCCGTCCATCTCGGTCCAGCGGCAGTCCTCGGCGATGTCGGCCAGCATGCCCGCCATGTCGCGGCGGGCATTGGCATCGTAATGGGCTTTGACGATCTCGTAGGCCGTGCGCATCAGACGGGCTCCTCACCGGGCTGGTAGGCGGTCACCGAGGCCTTGCGGATGAAGGCGCCGGCATTGCTGTTCTGGATGGCGCCCTCGCCGTTGATGCCGAGGAACTTGCCCGTCGAGCGCATGTCGGCGAAGTTGTAGAAGAAGGTCGAGGCGACCGGAATCTTGAACTCGCGGAAGGTGAAGACGTACTGGTTCTCGGCGAACTTGTAGGTGGTGGCGAGGTCCACGTCGCCATGGCCGCGCTGCACGCCGACGAGGCACTGCCAGGCATAACGCTTCGACGACAGGTAGGTGTGCTCGTAGACATGGTTGGGGCTGTAGGTGAAGTGGGCGCGAAGGCCGATGAGGTCGCGCGTCTCCTCCGGCACCATGCCGCTGGGCTCGCCACCGGCGATGACGCCCGGACGGAAAATCTGCCCGACCTGTGGTTCGCCCACCGTCTCCTCCTTCGGCCGCACGACCGAAAGGATCGACAGCGCCCGGCGGGAAGAAAGGTTGAGGATCAGCGTCTCGGCCTCGAGGGGCTTTGCGGCGAAGGCGATCTCGACGAAATAGGTGTCGGGCGCGACCTCGACCACCTCGACGGCGTCCGTGCCGGAGCCGGACGCTTCCGTCCAGGTCACCGTGCCGCCGGTGAAATCGAGCGAGAGGTCGCGGCCGTCGTCGAAGCGGATCGTGTGGCGCGAGCCGGCCAGCGCGTCGGTGGCGGGCAGGCGGTTGGTGTCGATGCCATAGGCGAACTGGTCATAGGTCTTCCAGTCCTTCGGGTTTTCCACTGCCATGTCGGGTTCCTCCTGGGGCAAGTCCGACGCAATGCGCCCGGACTTGCTTGAAACAAAGGGTTGGGGTGTTCTGCCGTTCGGGACGACGGCTCTATTCCACGAAGGCGAGGGTCGGCAGATCCACGGTGCCGGCGCCGCCGTCCACCGTCAGGATCGCGCCGTTGATCATTGCCGCCTCGCCCGAGGCGAGGAAGCAGACGGCGTTCGCCACTTCTTCTGCGCTTGCCGGCCGGCCGAGCGGTACGTCCTTCGTCACCAGCGCATAGGCCTCGGCGATCGAGGCGAGGCCGTGTTTCTCCACCAGCACTTCCATCTGCTCGTCGGCCATCGCGGTCGTCACCCAGCCGGGGCAGACCGTGTTGGTGCGCACGCCGAGGCGGCCGTAGTCGCGCGCCAGCGATTTGGCGAGGCCGATGCAGCCGTGTTTCATGGTGACGTAGCCGACGGCATCCGGCCCGGCGAAGAGACCGGCGATGGATGCGAGCACGACGATGTTGCCCTTGGCGCGGATGAGGTGCGGCAGGGTTTCGCGTGCGGAAACGAAGGCGGTGTTGAGGTTGAGGCGGACGGCGAGGTCCCAGGTCTCGTCGCTCATCGAGACGGTCGGGCCGACGCCGTGCCCGCCCGCATTGGCGATGAGGATGTCGATGCCGCCGAACCGTTCGGCGACGGCCGCGACGGCGGCCTTCATGCTGGCGGTGTCGGCCGCGTCGGCGGCGAAGACGGCGGCGCCGATCTCCTCGGCGACGGCCTTCAGCGGTTCCGGGCGTCGCCCGACCAGCGCGACCTTGCCACCTTCGGCGGCGATGCGCCGCGCGACCGCGGCGCCGATGCCCGTGCCCCCGCCGGTGACGAGGGCGACCTTGTTGTCAAAACGCATGTGTTCCTCCCTTGCTGGACCGATCATGCAGAAACGCGCCGCTGGCGTCGCGTCCGGTTCTGCACTTTGCCTTGTCCGAGACTGCAAAGAGGAGGGCTGCGGCCTCTACCGGCCGCAGCGGAGACGTCAACCCGCGGGCAGGTAGGGCATGACTTCGAGCGCGCCGCGATAGATCATGTCGAGCGAGACGTAGAGGATGATGGCAAGGCCGACATAGGCGATCCAGCGGTGCTTGTTGAGCAGGCGGGCGATGAAGTTCGCCGCGATGCCCATCAGCGCGATGGAGAGCGCAAGGCCGATGATCAGCACGCTCGGATGCTCGCGCGCCGCGCCGGCGACAGCGAGCACGTTGTCGAGCGACATGGAGACGTCGGCGACGACGATCTGCGTGGCCGCCTGGAAGAAGGTCTTGCGCGGTGCGCCGGCGACCTCTTCGCCATCCTCGCCCGCCTCATGGCCGCCGCTGCGCAGTTCGCGCCACATCTTCCAGCAGACCCAGAGCAGCAGCAGGCCGCCGGCGAGCAGGAGGCCGATGATCGCGAGCAGGTGCACCGCAATGGTCGCGAAGGCGATGCGCAGCACCGTCGCCGCGATGATGCCGACGAGGATCGCCTTCTTGCGCTGGTCGGCCGGCAGGCCCGCCGCCGCAAGGCCGATGACCACGGCATTGTCGCCGGCCAGAACGAGGTCGATCGCGATGACCTGCAAGAGCGCCGTCAAACCGGCCGCTGTGAAAATTTCCATATTTCGCCACCTTCAGAAATGCATCGGCTGTCCCTGGAGGCGCACAGGAGTCCGTCTCCACCCATTCCGATCACTACCGCTTCGGTTTTGCCTTTTGCAAGGGCGCGGCGGCCATGCGGGTGCATTTGCCCCTCGCTTGGTCATATTTTCCGAAGGTCTGCCGCAGATCAGGCGGCGAGGGGGAAGACGGCGTTGACCTGCCCGGTGCCGGAGGAGGTGAAATAGCCCGTCAGGATCTCCGCCTTGCCGGCATAGTCGCTGCCGCCGAGCGCGCCGAACAGCATGGCCGTGTCGTGCATGAAGCCCTCGCCGTGGCAGAGGCGGGAATAGAGCGGCAGCATCTTTACGAATTCCGCGTTGCGGCCGTCACGCCACAGGTCGAGCACGCGCAGGTCCACCTGCCGGTAGAATTCGTCGGAAATGGTGTGGATGCCGGCGGGTGCATCGTTGTTGTCATGGATGCGGTGGGAGAGCGAACCGCTGGCGAGCACCGCGACCGTGCCGTCGCTCGCCTCGATGGCCGCGCGCACGGCCCGGCCGATGCGGAAGCTCTCCTCCATCTCGTGCCAGGGGCACCAGGCGGCGATGGAGAGCACGCGGAAACGGCCGTCGGCATTGATGTAGCGCATCGGCACCAGCGTGCCGTATTCCAGTTCCAGCGTGTCGACATGGTGCGCCATCATGCGGATGTTCTCGGCCTGCACCCGCCGGGCGATCTCGTCGCCGAGCGCCGGTGCGCCGCGATAGTCATAGGCGAGATTCTGGATGAAGTGCGGGAACTCGTTGCTGGTATAGACGCCCTGATACCGTGCGCGGGCGTTGATATGGTAGGCGGTGTTGACCAGCCAGTGCGTATCGAAGACGACAATGGTGTCCACGCCGAGCGCATCGCAGCGCCGGCCGATTTCCGTCAGGCCGTCGATGGCCTCCTGCCGGCAGCCATGATTCGGGCCGGGCATTTCGGATATGAACATGGACGGGACATGCGTGATCTTGGCGGCAAGCGACAGTGTTCCCATGACCTTCTCCTCCTTGGCCGTTCGGGGACCTTCCCTGGGGATGAAGGATAGCGAAACGGGAAGAGCGGACGTTGATCCAGATCAAATAATAAACATGTGAAGTAAATTGAAGGGCGCCTCGGGCAATGGTCGGCAGGATGGTCGACGGCCTTTGATATCAAGGTGTTGGACCGCTTCCGGCAGGGAACCGCGGCGCTGACGCTCCTAGTGTTTCGGTTCACTATGTGAACCATGATTTTAAATATAGACTTGCAATGCGCGGAACTTCCTGCCAGATTAATTCGCATGTTAAGTATATTCGTTCGCGAGACGCCGGAGGAGGCGGGCGGACGGACGGGCTTGACGCGAGGCGGACCAGATGGGCGTCTTCGTGGAGCCTGAAGGCAAACGAGGAGGATACGGTTTGATGAGCGCAAGCGCCCGTCTGCCCCATATTCTGGTGATCGGCACCGGCGACACCAAGAGCGAGGAACTTCTGTACATGGCCGAGGTCATCGGCCAGGCGGGCGGCATCCCCGTCATGGTGGATGTCAGCATCCTCGGCGATCCGCCCTATGTGCCCGACCATTCCAAGCACCAGGTTGCCGCCGCCGCCGGCACGAGCATCCCGGCGATCCTCGACAGCGGCGACGAGAACTCCGCCATGGCGCTGATGGCCAAGGGCGCGGTGACGCTGGTGCGCGGTCTTTGCGAGGCCGGGGAGGTGGACGGCATGATCGCGCTCGGCGGTTCGCTCGGCACCGATCTTGCGCTCGACGTCGCTGCCACCCTGCCGCTCGGCACGCCGAAATTTATCGTCTCCACCATCGCCTATTCCCATCTCCTGCCGCCCGAGCGCATCGCGCCGGACCTGATGATGATCCTGTGGGCGGGTGGGCTCTACGGGCTGAACCCGATTTGCCGGGCGGTGCTGTCGCAGGCCTGCGGCGCGGTGGTCGGCGCGGCGAAGGCCGTCGAGAAGCCGGGCCGCGCGCGGCCGCTGATCGGCATGACCTCTCTCGGTTCCTCCTGCCTCAAATACATGAAGGTGCTGAAGCCGGAGCTGGAACGGCGCGGCTACGACGTCGCGGTCTTCCATTCCACCGGCATGGGTGGGCGGGCCTACGAGGCCGTCGCCGCGCGTGGGGAATTTGCCGCCGTCTTCGACTTCTGCATTCAGGAAGTCACCAATGCCGAGAACGGATCGGTGGTAACGTCAGGCCCGGATCGCATGGAAAATGCCGGCCGTGCCGGCATCCCGCAGATCATCGCTCCCGGCGCGGTCGATATGGTGGACATGCCCGCCTGGCAGGAGACGCCCGATCGTTTCGAGGGCCGGCCCTATCATGCCCACAACCGGCTGATCGCCTCCGTCACCGTCTCGCCGGAGCAGCGCCGAGCCGTCGCCCGCGTCGTCGCGGAGCGGATGGCGGCAGCGAGCGCCCCCGTCGCCTTCCTTCTGCCGGCGCAGGGTCTGCAGGAGTGGGACCAGGAAGGCGAGCCGCTGCATGAGCCGGCGGCGCTCACTGCCTTCCTCGACGAGATGCGCACGGTCATGCCCGCCTCCGTCGCCTTTTCCGAGGTCGATGCGCATATCAACGCCCCTGAATTCGCCCTCAAGGCCATGGAGGTCTTCGACCGCTGGGTCGCCGAAGGCATCGTCGAGAAAGGCCGCATTGCATGACGAAAGCCCTTATTCTGGATTTCGGCGGGGTCGTCACCCGCACGCTGTTCGAGACGCATGACATCACCGAACGCGCGCTCGGCCTGCCCGCCGGCACGCTCACCTGGCGCGGCCCCTTCGACCCCGCAACCGATCCGCTCTGGGTTTCCATGCAGGCGCGCGTGATCACCGAGCGCGACTACTGGATGACCCGCACCCGCGAGGTCGGCGCGCTGCTCGGCGAGGACTGGACGGACATGAAGACCTTCGTCCAGCGGGCGCGGGGGGCGGACGCCGAACTGGTGCTGCGCCCGGAGGCGCGGGATGCGATCCTCAAGGCGAAGGAGGCAGGTCTGAAGCTCGCCATCCTCTCCAACGAACTCGACCTCTTCTACGGCGTGGACTTCCGCAAGCGCTTCCCGCTGATCGAGCTGTTCGATGTCATCGTCGACGCCACCTATACGAAAATTCTCAAGCCCGATCCGCGCGCCTATGAACAGGTGCTCGCCGAGATCGGCATCGACCGGGCGGACTGCGTCTTCGTCGACGACCAGAAGAAGAACATCGAGGGGGCGGAAGCCGTGAACCTGCCCTACGTGCATTTTGACGTGACCCGGCCTGCCGAAAGCTATGCGCAGGCGCTGACCATGCTTGGCCTTTGAAAGGAAATCCCATGCGCGATTCCAACTTCCTGATCGAGAACAACGCCCGCCATCTCTGGCATCCGATGGCCCATCCCGCCGAGATGCAGGCCAAGCCCCCGCGCATCATCAATGGCGGCGCGGGCGTCGAGGTGGTCGACATTCACGGCAAGACGGTGCTGGATGCCGTCGGCGGCCTGTGGAACGTCAATCTCGGCTATTCCTGCGAGCCGGTGAAACAGGCGATCCGCGACCAGCTGGACGCGCTGCCCTACTATTCCACCTTCCGCGGCACCACCAATTCGCCGCTGATCGAGCTTTCCTACGAATTGGCCGAATTCTTCAAGGAAGACGGGCTGACGCGTGCCTTCTTCACCTCGGGCGGTTCGGATTCGGTCGAGACGGCGCTGCGTCTCGCCCGTCAGTTCCACAAGATCAATGGCCAGCCGGAACGCACCAAGTTCGTCGCGCTGAAGAAGGGGTATCACGGCACGCATTTCGGCGGCGCTTCGGTCAACGGCAACGCCAATTTCCGCCGCAACTACGAACCGTTGCTGCCGGGCGTTTTCCATCTCGCCGCGCCCTATCCCTACCGTAACCCCTTCAACACCACCGATCCGGCCGAGATCGCGCAGGCTATCGCCCGCCAGTTCGAGGATGAGATCGCCTTCCAGGGCGCCGACACCATCGCCGCCTTCATCATGGAGCCTGTGCTGGGCGCAGGCGGCGTGATCGTGCCGCACGAAACCTTCATGCCGCTGATGCGCGCCATCTGCGACAAGCACGGCATTCTCCTCATCGCCGACGAGGTGATCACCGCCTTCGGCCGCACCGGCGCGTGGACCGGCTCGCGCGGCTGGGGCGTCAAGCCCGACATGATGACGACCGCCAAGGCCATCACCAACGGCTACTTCCCCTTCGGCGCAGTAATGATCTGCGACCGGGTGGCAAACGCCTTCGAGAGCAACAAGGACAGCTTCGGCGCCATCGGCCACGGCTATACCTATTCCGGTCATCCGGTGGGCGCGGCGGCCGCGCTCGCCACGCTGAAGGAGACCGCGAAGGCCGACACCGCCGCCAACGCCGCCGCGCGCGGCGTCGAGCTGATGGCCGGTCTCGAAGGGTTGAAGGTCAAGCACGAGCTTGTCGGCGACGTGCGCGGCCGGGGCCTGATGGCCGCGCTGGAGCTGGTCTCAGACCGGGCGAAGAAAAGCGCTGCCGCCAAGGACGTGGTGCAGAAGGTCTACGACACCGCCTACGAGGCCGGCGTCATGGTCCGCACGTCCGGCGCCAACGTCATCATCTCGCCCCCGCTCGTCATCACCGCCGCCGACGTCCAGAAGATCGTCTCGGCGCTCGATGCGGGGCTTTCGGCGGCTCAAGGGTGAGTACGATGGGCGAGACGCAATCCCTGCGCGCCCGGCGCGAAAAACTGCTCGGCCGCAACATGTCGCTCTTCTACGAGGATCCGGTCCATCTGGTGAAGGGCGAGGGCGTGTGGCTGTGGGATGCGGACGGGCGGAAATATCTCGACTGCTACAACAATGTGCCGCATGTCGGCCATTGCCACCCGCGTGTGGTGGAGGCGATCTGCCGGCAGGCCGCGACGCTCAACACCCACACCCGCTATCTGCATGAAGGCATTCTCGACTATGTCGAGCGCCTGACCGCCACCTTCGATGCGAGCCTCGATACGGCGATCCTCACCTGCACCGGCAGCGAGGCGAACGACGTGGCGCTGCGCATGGCGCAAGCCGTGACGGGCAGGACCGGCGTCATCGCCACCGACTTCACCTATCACGGCAACACGACGGCGGTGTCGCAGCTTTCGACCCGCATGCCGCCCGTCGGCGGTTATGGCGGCCATGTGCGCCATGTGCCGGCGCCGGACGCCTATCGTCCGCTCGGCGGAGAGGGGGGCGCGGCCTTTGCCGCGGCCTTCGCGGCGAAGGTGGAGGAGGCCATCGCCTCGCTCGCCGAAACGCCCTTCGGCTTTTCCGCGCTGATCATCGATCCCTTCTTCGCCAATGAGGGTTTCCCGGACCTGCCGGAGAATTTCCTCGCCCCGGCGGTCGCGGCGGTGAAGAAGGCTGGCGGTGTCGTCATCTGCGACGAGGTGCAGCCCGGCTTCGGCCGCACCGGCACCCATATGTGGGGCCATCAGAAGGCGGGCATCGTCCCCGATATCGTCACGCTCGGCAAGCCGATGGCCAACGGTCATCCTGTCGGCGGTGTGGTCGCGGGAACGGATACGCTGAACGCTTTCCGCAAGGCCTTCCGCTACTTCAACACCTTCGGCGGTAACCCGGTCTCCTGTGCGGCGGCCATGGCCGTGCTCGACGTGCTGGAGGACGAGACGCTGCAGGCAAACGCCCTCGATGTCGGCGCCCATGCCCGTCAGGGCCTGCAGAAGCTCGGCGAAAAACATGCGTTGATCGGCAATGTGCGCGGCAGCGGCCTGTTCTTCGGCGCCGAACTGGTGCTCGACCGGCAGGAGAAGACCCCCGCGGCAGACATCGCCACCCGCGTCATCAACGGCATGCGCGAGCGCGGCGTGCTGATGGGCAAGCTCGGCATTCACCAGAACGCCACCAAGATCCGCCCGCCCATGCCCTTCTCCAGGGAGAATGCCGACCTGATGCTCGCGACGCTCGACGACGTTCTGGGCGGGCTTTGAGCCGATGGAAGGCATCGTCGAGACCCTGACGGACCGGGCGATTGCCGCCATTGCCCACTGGGACCTGCCGGAGCAGGTGCCGGAGCTGATCAAGTATCGCGAGAACGCGGTCTTCAAGGTGCGGCTGGCCTGGGGCGAGCCGGCCGCGTTGCGGCTGCACCGCCCGGCCTATCATTCCGGCGCGGCGCTCGCTTCGGAACTCGCCTTCATGGCGAGCCTGCGCGATCGCGGGCTTGCCGTACCGCAGCCGATCCCGGCGCGGAACGGGGATCTGCTCGTCGCCTTCGGCGAGGGGCCGTTCCATGCCGATCTCATCTGCTGGGTGGACGGTGAGCCGCTCGGCGAGACCGGAACGCCCCTGGTGTCCGAGGGACGTGACCTGCCGGGCATTTTCCGCGCGGTGGGCCGCGAAATGGCGTTGCTGCACGGTGCGGCCGACGCCTTCCAGCAGCCGGTCGGTTTCGAGCGGCCGGCCTGGGATACGGCGGGCCTGCTCGGCGAGGCGCCGTTCTGGGGCCGGTTCTGGGATTGTCCGGCGCTGCCGGCCGAAGACCGGGCCTATCTGACGGCATTGCGGACGACGCTTTCAACCCGGCTCGCGGCGGCCACGCCGGGGCTCGACTACGGGTTGATCCACGCGGATATCGTGCGGGAGAACATTTTCGTGCGAAAGGGTGCGGTCGCCTTCATCGATTTCGACGATTGTGGCTTCGGCTTCCGCCTGTTCGATCTTGCGACGACGCTGCTGCGCAACCGGCGGGAGCCGGACTATCCGCTGTTCCGCAGCGCATTGCTGGAAGGTTATGCCGGTGTCCGTCCGCAGGCCCAGACGGCGTTCGCGCATCTGCCATTATTCCTGCTGCTGCGGGCGCTCACCTATATCGGCTGGGCGGCGGAGCGGCCGGACCTGCCGGACAATGCCGATCGCCTGCGGCGCTATGTTGCCGACGTGCGTGCGCTCGCCGCGGAGATGACGGAAAGCCTTTGAAACCCGCCATAATGCCCTGAAATAGCGGGATTTCCAGGAGGGCCGTAACCTCTGTTTAAGGATACTTTAGTACCATCGCGTAAATATGTTATTATAAAAACATAGGTGGGGTTCGTGTCCAGATTTTCGTTACAGCAGCTTCTTTATCTCATCGCCGTCGCGCCGCTCCTCGCCTTTCTGTGGCTGGGAGGCGAGGCGGTGTCCGAGGCCTATGACAAATACGAGGTGATGCAGCGGCAGATGGTGGTGCAGCGCCTTGCTGAAGCCGGCCGCAAGATCGCGCAGGCTCTGCCGGCCGAAGGTTTTTCGACGGCCGATACCCGCACCCGCCAGCGCGCGGTGACGGACGAGGCGCTGGTGGACCTCAACGCGGCCTTCGAGGACTGGAAGGCCGAAGGCAACCGCGACGGCACGATCGAGAGCGATGTGGGCACCATCCGCACGAAGCTCGAAGGATTGGCCACGTATCGCGGCCATGTGGACGCAACGGGCGAATCCGATCTCAATGAGGCGCTGGCCGTGCTTCAGCCGGCCTCGGCTGCGGGTCTTGACCTCGTGCGGCGCTCGGCGGCGACCATCGACGACCTTGCGCTTTCCCGGCTGATCGACGGTTATCATGCGCTGTTGCAGGTGGGCGATGCCGGCCAGATCGAGATCGACTACGGCAAGCACTATCTCGGTGGCGGATCGCTTGCGCCCGGCGATGTCGCGTTCCTGCTCTACGCGCGAAACCTGCGTGTCGTCTATAACCAGAAGATCGCCGAATTCCTGCCGCCGGCGCAGGTGGAAAAGCTGACGGCCTTCCGGGGTAGTCCCGACGGCGCCTTCCTCGACAGGACACTCGAAGCGATGTACGCGGCCCCGCCGGCGGCGGCAGACGCTGCGGCAGTGGACCGCTGGATGGCCGCGGCCAATGCGCAGGCCGATCTCGTCAACGCCGTCGTCGACGAGACCTCGGTCCTCCTGGAGCGCTTGACCGGCGAGCGTATCGCCCATCTCGAATGGCGGCTGCAATCCGTGCTGATGCTGTCGGCCGGCATCTTCCTCGGCGCTCTGGCGCTCTGCCTCCTGACCGTGCGCACCGTCTCGAAGATGGTGCGGGCGATCTGCCGCCGCATGCTGGCGCTGGCCGAAGGCGAGACCGTCGAGGCCGTGCCCTTCGTCGCCCGGCGCGATCTCGTCGGTGAGATGGCGCGCTGCGTCGACGTCTTCCGCGGCGCGGCGATCCGCAACGGCGAACTGGAGGCGGAAGCCGAAGAGAGCCGCCGCAATGCAGACCTGGAGCGCCAGCGCATCGAGCGCGACGCCGCCGAGCAGGCGGAGAGCCGCCTGCAGGCTGCGACCGGTTCGCTCGCCGCCGGTCTGAACCGTCTCGCCTCCGGCGATCTTCTCTGCGAGATCGATGACGCCTTCGCCCCGCAATTCGAGCCGCTGCGCCATGATTTCAACGGCTCGGTGCGCCAGCTCCGCACGGCGCTCGCCACGGTCGGGCAGGCGGTGAAGGTGGTGCATGGCGGCAGCACGGAGATTTCCGCGGCCTCCGACAACCTCGCCCGCCGCACCGAAGCGCAGGCCGCCTCGCTGGAAGAGACCGCCGCGGCGCTGGAGGAGATCAGCGCCAATGTGCACGCCACCTCGCAGCGCACCGGCGAGGTGCGCGACCTCGTCAGCGAGACGCGCGGCAATGCCCGCAGGTTCTCCGGCGTGGCGGAGGACGCGATCCAGGCAATGCACGGCATCGAGGATTCCTCGCGACAGATCAGCCAGATCATCGGCACCATCGACGGCATCGCCTTCCAGACCAATATCCTGGCCCTGAACGCGGCCGTGGAGGCCGCCCGCGCCGGTGAGCACGGCAAGGGCTTCGCGGTCGTGGCCTCCGAGGTGCGCGCGCTGGCCCAGCGCAGCGCCGAGGCCGCCAAGGAGATCAAGACCCTGATCACCACCTCGCAGGCGCGTGTCGAGGACGGCGTGAAGCTGGTCGGCGCGACGGGCGGCGGTCTCGGCACGATCTTAGATCTCGTCCAGTCGATCCACGACCATATGGACGCCATCGCCATGGCGGCGCACGAGCAGTCCGGCGGGCTGCAGCAGGTCAACGAGGCGGTCAACGTCATGGACCAGGCGACGCAAAGCAATGCGGCGATGGTGGAGGAGATGAACGCGGCCGCCGCCTGCCTTGTGGGCGAGGCGCAGGGTCTTGCTGCCATGCTGGAGCGTTTTCGCACCGAGGCGCCGGGCCAGGGCCAGCGTATGGGCCGCGCGGCGTAGAGACCGCAAACGCCCGGCCGCGCCTCAGGCGCGGCTGCGGCGCTGCTCGGCCTTGTAGCGTAGAAGCGCGAGGCCTTCTTCCGTGCCGGGCACAAGCCTGGCGGCGATGTCGGCGAAGATGCGGAACTGCTGCGGGTCGAGCCCGGCGAAGATCGCGTCGTTGACGGGCCGCTGGGTCTCGGCGAGCTCGGCCAGCAGGCCGCGGGCCTTGTCCGTCACGCGGACGATGACGCGTCGGCCATCCTCGGGATGAGCGGACTTGTCGACGAGACCGGCCTTGACGAGCTTGGCGACCTCCAGCGTCACGAAGGCCCCGGACTGGTGCAGATGCTCGCTCACCTGGCTGATGCCGACATCGGCTTCCTTGGAAAGGTGTTCGATGGCGATGAGGATCGAGAAGGCGGGACCGGTGAGGCCGATCACCTCGCCGAGCCTGTTGCGAATCTCCAGCAGCCGGGTGGCGAAGCCGAGCGCGTCGTGGATCATCTGGCGGAAGGGCGCGTCGTCGCCGTCCTCGAGCAGTTCGGGCCTGCTGATCGTCACTGACATCGTCCGTCCTTCAGCTTTGCAACTTACCTAGCTGAGACAGCATATAGAGCGGGCCGCCGGCCCGCTCAACGGAATTGTCATGCCGCGGACTGCGTTTCCCGTGGCTGGAGCGTCACCGCACCACGCTCGATCAGCAATGTCTCGTCGGCCACGGACTTGAGCAGGTTGGGGCTCGATTCGGTGATCAGCAGGGTCAGGTCGCCCATGGTCTCGCGCAGGCGTGACAGCGTGCGGGCATAGTCGAGCGCCAGTGCCGGAGCGAGGCCCTGGAAGGGCTCGTCCAGCATCAGAAGCTTTTCCGCCACCATCAGCGCCCGGCCGAGCGCCACCATCTTGCCCTGTCCGCCGGAAACGCCGTTGCCGGGCCGGGCGCGCATGACGTGCAGTTCCGGCAAGAGCGCATAGACCTTTTCCAGCCGCCGCCGGATCTCGGCCTGTGGCAGCTTCAGCGCCTGGCCGGGCAGGACGATGTTCTCCTCGACGGTGAAGTCCGGGATCAGCCGCCGGTCCTCCGGGGCATAGCCGATGCCGGCCGGGGCGCGGGCGAAGGCGGGCAGCGCCAGCATCTCCTTGCCGTCCAGCAGGACGGAGCCGGATTCGGCCGGTACGAGGCCCATGACGGCGCGCAGCAGCGTGGTCTTGCCCGCGCCGTTGCGGCCGATCAGCACCGTGGTCGCGCCCGGCGTCAGCGAGAAGGCGACGTCGCGCAGGATCTTCGCGCCCGCCAGCGACACGTTGAGGGAAGAGACGGTCAGCATCAGGCCACTCCGATCACGTTTTCGATGACGCGTTCATCCTTGAACACGGTTTCCGGCTTGCCCTCCGCCATCACGCGTCCGGCCTCCCAGACGACGACGCGGTCGGCATAACGCTCCACCACGTCCATGTCGTGCTCGACGAAGAGGGCGGAGACCTTTGCCTGGCGGAGCGCACCCATCAGCGTTTCCATCAGGGCGAAGCGTTCCAGCGCGCTGACGCCGCTGGTCGGCTCGTCGAGCAGCACGAGGCGAGGTTTCAGCGCCAGCGCGATGGCGATGTCCACCAGCTTGCGCCGGCCCTCGGGCAGGGTGGAAGCGAGCGCCGGGGCGCAGTCGGCAAGGTTGAACATGGCAAGCAGCGCCATGGCCTCGTCGCGATACTGCGGCCGGTCGAGCGCCCGGCCGGCCTGCCACACGCCCTCGTGCGAGGCGATGGCGAGCATCAGGTTGGTCAGCACCGTCTGGTCGAGGAAGAGCTGCGGGATCTGGAAGGCGCGCGCGATGCCCTTGCGGGCGATGGTGCGCGGCGGCAGGCGGGTGATCGGCTTGCCGTCGAGCGTGACCTCGCCTTCGGACGGGCGGATATAGCCGGTGCACAGGTTCAGGAAGGTCGTCTTGCCGGACCCGTTGGGGCCGATGATGGCAAGAAATTCGCCCTCGTCGATGTGGAGGTTTACGCCATTGGCCGCTTTGACGGCGCCGAAGGTGATGTGCAGGTTCTTCGCTTCGAGCAGCACGGTCATGCGAGGTCTCCCTTTTTCGCCGGGCGCAGGAGGCCGATCAGGCCCTTGGGCAGGAAGAAGATGACGCCGAGCAGGGCGGCCCCGACGATCATGTTCCAGGCGTCGGTGACGCCGGCGGCGAGCGTGTGAACCAGTTCCAGGAACACCGCGCCGACGAAGGGGCCGGCGATGCCGCTGACGCCGCCGAGCACGGCGACGAGCACGAGATGGCCGGAATCCGTCCAGTAGGCCATGTCGGGCAGGACATGGCCGATGGTCATGGCCGCGAAGGTGCCGCCGATGCCTGCAAGCAGCGCCGATATGGCATAGGCGACCAGCAGCACGCCGCGCACGGGAATGCCGAGATATTCGAGGCGGATTTCGTTGGTGTGCACGGCCGACAGCGCCTCGCCGAGCGGGCTCCTGAAATAGGCGGCGACGGCAAGGCCCGCGAGCGCCATGGCGGCGATGGCCGCATAGAAGAGGAAGGTTGCGAACCCCTTTGCGTCGAGCGCCATGCCGAGCACGGTGGGGGTGGAAACGCGCAGACCGTCCGTGCCACCCGTCACGCCGTAGAACTTCGCCAGCAGCGAGAACAGCACCATGGAGATGGCAAGGTTCAGCATGGCGAAGAAGATGGCGCGGTAGCGCACCACGAAGGCGCCGATGAGCAGGCCCGCGAGAAGCGAGACGGCGGCGGAAAGGGCGATCAGCGCGAAGACGTCGGTGATGCCGAGATCGCGCATGGCAAAGGCCGTGGCATAGGCGCCGACGGCGAAGAACATGGCGTGGCCGATGGAGATCAATCCGCCACGCAGCAGGATCGCGACGCCGAGCGCGGCAAGGCCCTTGGCGATGGCGAGCGTCAGCACGAATTCCAGCCAGGGAAAGGCGAAGGTGGCCGCGATGAGGGCGAGGATCGCGCCGGCGGCGAGGAGAAGCAGAGGCATGGGTCAGATCTTTCTCGTCGTTGCGGAGCCGAAGAGACCGTAGGGCCGCACGAGCAGTACGAGCAGCATCACGAGATAGGGCGCGACCGCATCGAGTTCCGGGGCGTAGTAGATGGCGAAGACGCGGGCGAGCGCGACGATGACGGCGGCGACCGCCGCGCCTTCGATCTTGCCGAGCCCGCCGATGGCGGCGACCGCGAAGGCGAGCACCATCGTGTCGGCGCCGAGACCGGGTGAGACGCCGGCCTGCGGCACGGTGAGCGCGCCGCCGAGCGCGGCCAGGAAGACGCCGAGGCTGAAGGCGATCATGAAGACGCGGTTGGTGTTGATGCCGAGCGCCTGCGAGACCTCACGGTCGGCGACGACGGCGGCGATCAGCTTGCCGATGCGGGTATGGCCGATGAAGAGCTTGAGACCGACGAGAAGCGCGGCGGCAAGGACGATCAGCACGAGCTGGTAGGTGAGATAGACGACCCCGCCGATCTCTATCGAGCCGAGGAGTTGCACGGGTGTGTCCTCGTAGAAGGAATCGACGCCGAAGACGATGCGCTGCAGGTCCTCCAGGATGAGGAACAGGCCGAAGGTGACGAGGATCTGCACCGCTTCCGACTTGCCGTAGGTCCAGCGGATCAGCGTGCGCTCGATCAGCGGGCCGACGATGAGCGCGACGAGCGCGGCGCTGGCAAAGAGCGCGACGAAGGTCAGTCCCGCCGGCAGGCCTGCGCCGACGATCCACAGGCCGAGCGAGGCGGCTGCATAGGCGCCGATGGAATAGAAGCTGCCATGCGCCACGTTGAGCACGCGCAGCACGCTGAAGACGAGGGTAAGGCCGACGGCGACCAGAAAGATCAGCGCCGCATTCGCCAGGCCGTCGACGAGAAGGGGGACGAGGGTTCCGAACATGGTTTTCTCCGTTCGCGGGGCAGGACGCCGCGCATGTGCTGCGCGATTTCACGGGCGGCAGGGCAGCGCTTGCACCGGGCCTTCTCCCGGAAGGGAGAAGAGGTGACGCGACGCTTCCTTCCGCCCGCGCTTGCCCGGCGGAAGGTTACTTGTAGGAGCCTGGCTGCGGCAGCTTGGCGGGCAGGTCCGCGGCGAGCGTGCCGATCCAGGCGAGCGGGTCCTCGCCGGCGGGCGGCATCAGGTCGGCGCCCCTGTAGCGCACCATGTTGCCGATGACCGGGCCGTCATGGCCCTCGGCCGTGGCGGTGATGCCGATGATCTGGTCGACCACGCCGTCATTGTCGGCGCGGGTCTGCATGGTGCCAGTCAGCGTCTTGACCTCGCTGCCTTTCATGGCCGCTGCCACGTCCTCGCGGCTCGGCCACTTGCCACCATTGGCGGCCATCGCCTTCTCGTATGCGGCCTTAACGTAGAGGAAGCTGTTGGCCATCTTCATCGCCGGGAAGACCGGCCACTTGCCGTATTTCGCCTTGTAGGCGTCGGCGAATTCCTTCGTCTCCGGATTGGCGGCGGCATCCGGCGACATCCACCAGCCGTCGCCGAGCACGCCGACGATGACGCCTTCGGGGATCTGGACATTCTGCATGGAGGATTCGCCGAGCGCCAGCACGGCCTGCGAGGAGCGGAAGAGGCCGCGCGGGCTTGCCTGCCGCACGAAGTTTTCGAGGTCGCCGCCCCAGAGATTGGAGAAGATGACATCCGGCCGGGCGGCGGTCAGGCGCGAGATTTCCGTCTGGTAGGTGCCGGCGCCGAGCTTGGGGAAGAGTTCGGCGACCACTTCCACATCCGGCTTGAAGGTCTTGATTGCCGTGGTGAAGATCTTTGCCGCGTCATGGCCGAAGGCATAGTCCGGATTGATGATGGCGATGCGCTTCAGGTCCGGCTTCACGGCCACGAGATAGGCGGCATAGGCGACGAATTCCGGCACGGTGTTGCCGTTCGGCCGGAAGAAATAGGGATGGGCGTCCTTGAGATAGAGCTGGTGCGTGTCGCAGTTCCAGCCGACGGTCGGCACCTTCATCTGATCGCTGACCGGGGCGAGCGCCATGCAGTTGCCGGAGGAGAGGGCGGCGATCATCACCTCGTTCGCCGCGTCCCCGGCGAGCTTGCGGTATTCGGCGATCACGCCCTCGGTGCCCTGGCCCTCGTCGACATAGGTCGCCGACAGCGGCACGCCGGCAATGCCGCCCTTTGCGTTGATGCGCTCGATCATTAGTTCGGCGGCGTCGCGTCCCGGCTTGCCATAGGCGGCGGTACCGCCCGAGGTGAAGCTGAACACACCGACGCCGAGCGCGGCAGGCTTTTCCTGCGCAAGCGCCATGCCGGCGGCGAAGATGGCGGCGGCCGCGACGGCCGAGCGAAGAAGTCCACGATGGCTGATCATCTCTATCCCCTTGGTTTGGCCCGGCAATGCGGGCGTCGTTCCCATCCGGCATGGCGATAACGCCCTCCGCAGCGGTGCTGTGGAGCCGGTTCCGGCGCCGGTTTTCCTCGTCCTGCGCCCTGTTTTGATGATTGCGTAATCGCATGTGATATGCAAGATAAAACTGCAGTGAAATATCACTGTCTCTCAAATTAATGCACCGCGCCGCGCTGGGCGGCCGCCGATACCGGAGGAAAGACCGCCATGACGACACTGCACTTGACGCTTGAAAGCCGCGAGGGCCGCACGCCCGTCGCTTTCGATGTCTCCGATTTCGTGATCGCCGGCTGGGCGGGACGCAACAAGGAGGCGATGGAGCATCATATCCGCGAGCTGGAGGCGCTCGGTGTCGCCCGCCCGGCCGCAACCCCGACCTATTACCGCGTCGCCGCCGCGCGCCTGACGACGGCCGGCCTGATCGAGGACGCCGGCACGGCCGGCAGCGGCGAGGTCGAGGCCCTGCTGATCGCCAAGGACGGCAAGCTTTATGTCGGCGTCGGTTCCGACCACACGGATCGCAAGGTCGAAACCTATGGCGTCGCGGTCTCCAAGCAGGTCTGCGACAAGCCGGTCGCGACCACCGTCTGGCCCTTCGAGGAGGTGGCGGATCATTGGGACAGCCTCATCCTGCGCAGCCATGCCGTCATCGACGGCGCGCGCGTGCTCTATCAGGAAGGCCCGATTTCCGGCCTGCTCGCACCGGAGGCGCTGATTTCCGGTTGGGCGGCGGAGGGCGCGCTTCCGGGCGGCACCGCCATGTTCGGCGGCACGATGCCGGCCATCGGCGGCGTGCGCTCTGGCACGCGCTTCGAGGGGGAGCTGGAAGACCCTGTCCTCGGCCGGAAGATCGCCTTCGGCTATGATGTGAAGACGTTGCCGATTGCCGGATGATCTGCTCAAAGATCAGGCAAGCTGCTTGTGCAGGCCCGGCGAGTCGATACTAATCGATCCGGCCGGGCCGACCGGCGGACAGACATGCGGAAGACGACGATGAGTGCCGATATGCCCCCTGCCGAAACCGAGACTGCGCCGACCGCCCGGCGCAGGCGGGGCGAACCCGTCGTCTCCCTGCGCGACACCGCCTATGAGGCCATCAAGCATCGCATCATCACCTGCGACCTGAAGCCCGGCGAGGTTCTCAGCGAAGGGGTGTTGAGCGGCGAGCTCAATATCGGCCGCACTCCGGTGCACCAGGCCATCGACCGGCTGGCGGCGGACGGGCTGATCGACGTGTTGCCGCGCAAGGGCATCATGGTCAAGCCGATCAGCCTCAACGAGATCTTCGACATCATCGATGTGCGCCTCGTCAATGAGGCGTTCTGCGTGCGCAAGGTGGCGGAACTGGCCGAGCCGGCCGATATCGCCCGCCTCGTGGAAAACCTCGACGCCACCTGGGCCGCTGCGAAAGGCCGCGACATCGAGACCATGATGAATCTCGACCGTGCCTTCCACGCGCTGCTCGCCGCAAGCTCGCGCAACTCCCTGCTGCCCGACATCATGGGCAACCTGCACGATCGCTCCACCCGCCTCTGGTTCATCTCGCTGCGCTCCAACGAACATCATGTGCGCGTCTGCGAGCAGCACGCCGCCGTCGTGGACGGCATCCGCCGGCAAGACCCCGACGGCGCGGAAAAGGCGATCCGCGAGCACATCGAGGCCTTCAGGGAAAATATCGTGCGGCAGTTCTGAGAACAGGCCGCGCGCGACCACCCGGCAGGCGAGGCGCTCGCCTCTCCTGAGATGGAGGTGAATCCACCTTTTTCGTCGTGATTTAGGAAAACGATCCGGCTGCCACCACCTTCACCCGGCTTGCGGTGAGACGGTGGTGGCTGCGGATTGCGGACGGATCGTCCGAAATCTTACCGCTTCAACGCCGCTTCGACGGCCCGGGCGCTTGCGAACAGGTCCGCGTCGCGGCCGCCGCTTGCCGCCAGCATCAGGCCGACCGGGGCGTCGCCTTCGGCATGGGCGGGCAGCGAGATGGCGCAACCGTCGAGCATGTTGATCAGCGTCGGATTGCGCAGGAGCGTCAGGTTGGTCTTCACGAAGAGATCGGTATCGGCTTCGAGCGAGGCGATGGTCGGCGCGGCCATGGGCACGGTCGGCATGGCGATGAGATCGTAAGGCGCGATCACCCGGGTCGTCTCGGTGATATAGGCACGGCGCAGATGCAGCATGTCGATATAGTCGGTCGCCGTCTGCTCCTTGGCACGCAGGATGCGGGCGCGCACCCGCTGGTCGTATTTTTCGCCGTGGGTTTCAAGGAGATCGCGGTGCCAGGACAGTGCTTCGGGGGCAGGGAAGCCGCCCTTGGCATTGATGCGGCCGACCATCTCGAACTCTTTGAGCGGGATTTCCGTGACCTGCGCGCCGGCATCGGCGAGGCGCTTCAGGGCCGCCTCGAAGGTCTTTGCGACATGCGGCTCGATACCGTCGAAGACTACCGATTGCGGCACGGCGATCCGCAGGCCGGCAATGGCGCGTTCGCCCGCGCCGGCAAGCGACGCGCCGCTGAGGATTTCATGCAGGCCGGCGCAGCACGCGACGCTGTTCGCCAGCGGGCCAATGGAATCGAGCGTGAAGGAGAGCGGCAGCGCGCCGTCGAGCGGCACGGCGCTGGCGGTCGGCTTGTAGCCGACGATGCCGCAAAGCGCGGCCGGGATGCGGCAGGAACCGCCGGTGTCCGAGCCGATGGCGGCGGCGGCCATGCTGTCCGCCACGCTGACGGCAGCGCCCGACGAAGAGCCGCCGGGAATGCGGCGGGCGGCACGGTCATAGGGATTGGCGGGCGTACCGTAATGCGGATTGATGCCGACGCCGGAAAAGGCGAATTCGGTCATGTTGTTGCGACCGATGACGATGAAGCCGGCGGCCTTCAGGCGCGCGATGGCCGGCGCGTCGGCTTTGGCCGGGGCCGCATCTGCGAGCGCGGTGGAGCCGGCGGGTGTCGGCTCGCCCGCCAGGTCGAAGAGATCCTTGACGGCAATCGGGATGCCGGCGAAGCGCGAAGGGGCAAGCCCTGCCTTGCGCAGGTCGTCGGCGGCCCTGGCAGCGATGCGCGCCTTTTCCGCATGGACCTTGACGAAGGCGCGTGCGCCTTCGCCGGTTTCGTCGGCAATACGCGCCAGCGACTGTTCGACGAGATACGAGGCGGTGACCTTGCCGGTCGCCAGAGCGGCCGCAAGTTCGTTCAGTGTTGCGCGCATTGCTTGTCTCCTGCCTATGCCCGAATCAGACCGGATCAAAATAGTGGATTTCGAGCAGCATGCAGCCCTTCTCCGACTTGAAGGGGCCGTGCGGGGCATGCGGCGGGCGGCAGGCATAGGTGTTGGGCGGGTAGCTCGTGCCGCCGTTACCATTCTCGTCGTTGCCGACCGTCAGGTCGCCCGAGACGAGATAGACCTCTTCCCAGTATTCGTGCTCGAAGGGCTTCGTCGTGAAGGTGCCGGCGTCGAACTTCAGAAGGCGCGTTCGGCTGCCGCGGCGGTTCTCCTCGTCGAGCGCGCCGGAGATGATCTTCTGCTTGATGCCCTGCGGATAGCCCGTGGGCACTTCCCAGCCTGTCGTCATGTCGAGCGTGTAGAATTCGTCGTGCTGCTTGTTGACCGGCATCGGGTCCTCCTGTGGTGCGTTTGATGGGCAGACACGCTGAGGGCGTGCAGGCCATTTTGGGGGCGGCGGCGCTTGCGGCTGTGGATGGTCGGGTCAAGCCCGACCATGACGGAGGAGAGGTTGGCGAGACGGGTGGCCAGAGGTGTTGGCTTCCGCTCTCTGCCCTCTCCTCCGTCATCCTCGGGCTTGACCCGAGGATCCACTGCATCCGCGAAAACGCACGTCTTCTGACTTAGGCGGCCTCGGCTGCCTTGAGGCTGTCCTCGAGCGAATAGGAGTCGAGAATCCCCTGCAGCAGGCCGTCTGCGGCGGACCAGTCGTAGGTGCGGAAGGCGTGGTTCTTCGTCACGAAGGTCGCGCCGGCATAGAACATCTCGTACTGGTGATGGCGCGAGCCGAACTCGGAGCCGACGGCATCCCAGGCGAGCTTGTAGAATTTCACCCGGTCCCGCGATGAGGCGGCCGGCGACTGCTGCGTCTTGTCGATGAGGCGCGCCAGTTCCGGATTGCCGAAATCCTCGACCGAGGAGGGCAGCATGATCATGCCGCCGCCGGCAAGCTCGCGCAGCGTGTTGAGGATTTTCGGATAGAGCTGCTGGGTCAGCACCTGCGCGCTGTAGAGCGTGCCGGCATCCGGGATGAAATACGGCCCGACCTGCTTGCCCTTGGCCTCCATCGCCGCGACCAGCGCATCGACCATGCCGGCCTCGGCGGCGAGCTGGCCGAGCATCTCCCGCACCTGCGGGAACTGCGAGATGCCGTTGACGTCGGTGGTGCGCTTGGCGATGCCGACGAGGAAGCGGAGCTTGACCGAAAGGCGGATCATCGCCTGGTAGTTCTGGTAAACATGCGCGGGCGTCGCATGGAACTGCCTGGCGCACATGGCGACATCGCCGTCGACGAAGACGCGATCCCACGGCACCTTCACGTCGTCGAAATAGAGTACGGCGTCGTTCTCGTCGAAGCGGCTCGCCAGCGGGTTGTCGAAGATGGAGGGCGCGGCCGCCTCGTAGGACTTGCGCGACAGGATCTTCAGGCCCTTGGCGTTCATCGGGATGGCGAAGGAGAGGGCGTAGTTTTCCTCGCCCGCCTTCAGCGGCTGGATGCAGGTGACGAAGACCTCGTTGGCGACCACGCCGCCGGTCGCCAGCATCTTGGCGCCGCGCACGGTGATGCCCTCGGCGTCGCGATCCACCACGCCGGCGGTCAGGTACGGATCGGCCTGTTCGGCCGCACCCTTGGAGCGGTCGGCCTGCGGGTTGATGATCACATAGGTGAGGTAGAGGTCGTTGTCGCGGGCGTATTTGTAGTAGTCGGCGAGGTTGCGGGCGAATTTCGGATTATAGTCCTCGAAGACGTTGAGGCCCATATACATGCCGGCGATGCAGGAGGCGACATGGTCGGGCGCGCGGCCGAGGAAGCCGCCGTGCAGGCCCGTCCAGGCTTCCAGGCCGGCGCGGCGCTTGACGAGGTCCTGATAGCTGCCCGGCAATTCCCAGATGCGGTTGGCGCGCCCGCCATCCGGCGTCGCGAAGGTCATCAGGTCGGCATTTTCCGGGGCCTTCGCAAAATCGAACATCCTCTCGACCGAGCGGGCGACGTTGCGGAAGGCGTAGTGGTTCGTGACGTCGTCGACGCGCGCGCCGTTGATGAAGATCTCGCGGCCGTCGCGCAGGCTGGCAAGATGTTCCTTGCCGGATTTGGTCTCGGACTTGCTCATGGGTCTATCCTCCAGAGGGTTTCAGTAATGCAGGGGAAGGGGCCAGGCATCGACGTCGATGCGCGGGCCGGCGACGCTGTGATAGCGGCCGCGGAAGAACAGCAGCGGTTCGGCCGCCGTGTCGGACGTGCGGAAATTCACCACGCGGCCGAGGAAGATCAGGTGGTCGCCGCCGTCGTGGCAGGCATAGGGCTCGCACTCGAACTGGGCGATGGCATTGGTGAGGCGCGGCGCGCCCCTGTGGCCCTCGGTGTGGTGCACGCCCGCCCACTTGTCGCTCGCCGCGCGGGCGAACTGATTGGAAAGATGCTCCTGCGTGCGGGCGAGAATGTTGACCACGTAGGCATCCGCTTCGCGCAGCGCCTGCAGGCTGAGGGCCTTGAGGCCGACCGAAAACAGCACCAGCGGCGGATCGAGCGAGACCGTGTTGAACGAGGTCATCGTCATGCCGATCTTCTCGCCCGCGCCGGTCTTCGCCGTGACGATGGTCACGCCCGTCGCATATTCGGCAAGCGCATTGCGGAACTGCCGCTCGTCCATCGCCCTTCCTCCCTAGCGATATTTTGCAATATAGCTAAGTTATAAAGCTATTTTGTGAGGCTGTCAATGCAGTGATATTTCACTGTGTAAAGCATGCGCCATGGCGTCTTCCGCTGGCGTTGCCGTGTCTTGGAGAGGGTGCGGCCGCCGGTCGGCTCCGCAACGGAGCTCTCTGTTTCGATATGCCGGGTGCAACGGTCCTGCCGCGGCGCGCCGTCCGGCGGGCCACGGAGATATTGAACAGCGAGATGAGGAGGGATACGGCTTCTGCCGCTATTCTGATCTAGAGCATGTCAGGTTCAGATTGAACCGGACATGCTCTAAATTCTTTTGTTTTCGTTTGTCTTTTCGGGAAAACCGGTTCCCGCTTTTCCCTGACAAACTCTAGTCCCGTCGTTTTCCCGGACAGGAAACGCGCGCGGTCAGGGCGCGGTGAAGGTGCCCGTGTCGAGGAAGGTCTCGATGGCGCGGCTCCAGGGGGCGATGTCGATGCCGTTGGCCGTCAGCCAATCCGGGTTGAAGTAGCTGCCGGCATAGCGGTCGCCGCTGTCGCAGATCAGCGTGACGAGCGAGCCTTCGCGGCCTTCCCTGATCAACGCGTCGGCAATGGTGAGGAGGCCGAAGAAATTGGTGCCCGTGGACGCGCCGACACGTCGGAAGAGCCGGTCGGAGAGCACATGCGCGGCGGCGATGGAGGCGGCGTCCGGCACCTTGATCATGTGGTCGATGACCGTCGGGATGAAGGACGGCTCGACGCGCGGCCGGCCGACGCCTTCGATGCGCGAGGAGGCGGTGCAGGTCGTCTCGGCATCGCCGTTCTTCCAGGCGTCATAGAAGACGGAGTTCTCGACATCCGTCACGCACAGGCGCGTGGCGAGGTTGCGGTAGCGGATGTAGCGGCCGATGGTGGCCGAGGTGCCGCCGGTGCCCGCGCCCATGATCACCCAGCTCGGCACGGGATGGGCCTCGCGTTCCATCTGGCCGAAGATGCTTTCGGCGATGTTGTTGTTGCCGCGCCAGTCGGTGGCGCGCTCGGCATTGGTGAACTGGTCGAGATAGTGACCGCCCGTTTCCGCCGCGATGCGGGCGGCGGTCTCGTAGACCTCGCCGGGCTTGTCGACGAAGGCGCAGCGCCCGCCGAAGCGCTCGATCACGTCGATCTTCGTGCGGCTGGTGCTGCGCGTCATGACGGCGATGAAGGGCAGGCCGAGGAGATTGGCGAAATAGGCTTCCGACACCGCCGTCGAGCCCGAGGAGGCCTCGACCAGTGTCGTGCCCTTGGAAATGCGGCCGTTGCAGATGCCGTAGAGGAACAGCGAACGGGCGAGACGGTGCTTCAGGCTGCCGGTCGGGTGGGTGCTTTCGTCCTTCAGGTAGATGGAGATGCCCTTCAGCCCCTTGAAGACCGGATTGACCAGATGGGTATCGGCCGAGCGGCGCGCGTCCCCTTCCAGGATGCCGATGGCGTTCTGCGCCCAGGCCCTGTCCGCGCAATCGGGCGAGGGTACGGTTTCCAGGTGAAAGAGCGTGCTGTCCATGCGGGTCGGTCCTTTTGCAATGCGCCAGCCGTGTCTTCGGCGTCTGCACGCCGTTTTGCAAGGCCGATTCTTGCAAAAGCCCCCGGTCCGCGCCAGGGCAGGCGACCGAAATCCCGTCAATTTCCCCTGGGTTTCCTTGCGACGCTTTGTCCGCATCGGATGGGTGACAGGCGAGCATGCAGGCAATATACCGTCAATATCGCGTGGCCTGGAACCTTTGACATGAAAAACTGGCATCCCGACCTCAGCCGGAGCGGCAATCCCCTCTATATCGCGCTGGCCGACCTCATCGAGATGGACCTGCGCAGCGGGACGCTTTCGGCAGGCGACAAGCTGCCGACGCATCGCGATCTCGCAAGGCGCCTTGCCATCGACGTCACCACCGTCGCCCGCGGCTATCTGGAGGCGCAGAAGCGTGGGCTCGTGCAGTCGCACGTCGGTCGCGGCACCTTTGTGACGGGGCGCGGAGAGGGTGCGCGGCCGGACGTCGCGCCCGATGCAAGGCGCGCTGCCCTCATCGATCCGTCCATGAACATGCCGCCGGAGCCGGACGATCCGGCGCTTGTCGCCCGCATGCGCGAAGGGCTTTCGGCGCTTGCGGCCGATCTCGTTCCCTTGTTACGCTATCAGGCCTTCGGTGGTGCGGAGATGGATCGCGAAGCCGCGGCCCTGTGGCTCGCCCGCCGTGGCCTCACGCCACCCGCAGAGCGCATCTTCGTGACGCCGGGCGCCCATCCCGCGCTGCTGGCCATCTTCGCCACGCTGGCACGACCGGGTGAGGCGGTGCTGTCGGAAGCGATCACCTATCCCGGCATGCGCTCGATCGCCGCGCAACTGCGCCTGCGGCTCTCCGGCTTGCCGATGGATGACGAAGGCATCCTGCCGGGCGCGTTCGCAGATGCCTGTGAGCGCGAGGCGCCCAAGGCGCTCTATCTCAATCCGACGCTGCACAATCCGCTGACCTTGACCATGCCTGCCGCCCGCCGCGCCGCCCTTGTCGCCGTGGCCCGCAAGTACCGGGTGCCCATCGTCGAGGATGACGCCTACGGTTTCCTCCCGCAGGAGGGTCCCTTGCCGCTCGCGGCGCTGGCGCCGGAGCTGACCTGGTATATCGGCGGCCTGTCGAAATGCATCGGCGCGGGGCTGCGCCTTGCCTATGTCGCAGCGCCCGATGACGGCCGCGCCGTCTGGTCCTTCGCCGGGGCGATGCGTACCGGCAATGTCATGGCCTCGCCGCTGACCACGGCGCTGGCGACGCGCTGGATCGGCGACGGCACCGCCGACGCGATCCTCGGTGCGCTGCGCGTGGAGGCCGAGGCGCGGCAGGCGCTGGCCGCCAGCCTGCTGCCGGCCGGCAGCTATCGCGCCGCTCCGCTCGCCTTCAACATCTGGCTGCCATTGCCGCACGGCTGGACGCGCTCCACCTTCAGCGCCCATATGCGCGCCTCCGGGCTCGGTGTCGTTGCCAGCGATGCCTTCGCCGTCGACGGCGTGCCGCCCGAGGCGGTTCGCGTCTGCCTCGGTGGTCCCATCCCGCGGCCGCGCCTTCAGACGGCGCTGGAATTCATGGCCCATGCTCTGGAAGGGCCGCCGGAAATGGCCGGCTCCTTCTTCTGATCCATTCAATCCTGCATCGTTTCTTCCGGGGGCGCAGCTTTCCGCGCACCCCTGCGTCAGTATGTCTGATCGACAAATTGACTGCATGATTGCATCTATATGATCGTATTGAATGACAGGATTGATTGGTTTTCAGAAAGGGCAAGCCATGAACGAGACCTATCCGCCGCTGCCGCCCATGCAAACGGGTATCCGGGGTCGCTGCCCGCGCTGCGGCCAGGGACATCTCTTCAAGGGATTTCTGACCCTCGCGCCGCAATGCGAGGCCTGCGGGCTCGACTATTCCTTCGCCGATCCGGCCGATGGCCCGGCCTTTTTCGTCATCTGTTTCGCCTGCGTGCCGAGCGTGGCGCTCGCGGTCTGGCTGGAGGTCGCCTTCGGCGCCTCGCTGCTGACCCAGCTTCTGGTGACGGGGCCGTTCATGCTGCTGACTTGCATCCCGCCTCTGCGCCCGCTGAAGGGCTGGCTGGTGGCGAGCCAGTTCTTCTACAAGGCCGAAGAGGGCAAGCTGGTTCGCCGCGCCGAGTGAGGCGCGGTGCGCCGGAGACATGATCTCTATTTTTCGAGGCCAAGCTTTGCGATAACGGCTTCCGTCAGTTGCTCGCAGCGTGCGCCGGCAAAGGGGAAGGCATCGATCAGCACCGGGCCGATCCGTTCCTCCAGCCGGGTTCGGATCAGTTTTCGCGCCCGATGCAGACGCGTCTTCACCGTCGCTGCCGGCAGATCGAGCAGCGCCGCCGTCTCTTCGACGCTCAGGCCCTCGATGACGCGGGCGACGAAAACGAGACGGAACGTTTCGGGAAGCGCGTCAGTCGCTTCCTCGACGAGGTGGAGAAGCTGTCGCTGCGCCATGACGCGCTCCGGATCGGCGGTGGAGGTGGAGGAAAGCGGGAAGGGAATGATCTCGGCCTCCGCCACGGGCGGGACGGCGCGCTTCAGCCGCTTGCGGGCGCGCAGCCGCATCAGCGCGGCATTGAGCGCAATGCGCGACAGCCAGGTCGACAGCGAGGCCTCGCCCGCAAATGTACCGAGATTCGCAAAGGCCTTCAGATAGGCCTCCTGTAGTGCCTCCTCGGCATCCGCATTGTCGCGCAGCACGGCGCGCACGAGTCGGTAGAGGCGCTGGTTGTGCGTCCGGATGATCTGCCTGACGGCATCGGCCTCGCCGGCCGCCGCACGGCGCACGAGCGCCGCCTCCTCGTCGGAGGGGGAGGGAAGGGACGTCATCTGCGGTTGGGACATCGGCATGCTCCTTTCGGGATCCATTGGATGCCGATCTTTCCGCAAGGTTCCCGCCGGCCGCGCTTTTTGTTTCCTGCAAAGCCGCCTCGCGCTCTTGCCGGATCTTGTCCGGTTATCGCTTCTGCGGCGCGAAGGGAACGACCTCGACGCGCTGGTCGCCCACCGTGCCGTCCGCCTCCACCACCGCCTGCCAGCGACGGTTGCCGCAACGTACGGTCAACCGCCAGCGGCCGGCATCCTCTCCTTCGCCCCGCTCGACGCGCGAGGCGACGAAGCCGCGGCGCATCATGTCGCGGAAGGTCTCGACGGGCCAGCCGAAGCGGGCGGCAAGGAGGTCCGCCGGCAACAGGAATTCCCCCGTCTCGTCCCGGTCGAGCGTTATCGCCGCGCTCATTGCAGGGCCTCCCGCGAGATGGGGGCGATTTGCATGGAGTCTTCTCCGCGGTGGAAGGCGATGGCGAGGCGGAAGGAATGGGCGATCCGCAGCGCCCGATCGAGGAAGAGATCGGCAACGGCGGGCGGGCAGAGCCGTTCGACCGTGCCGCGGAAGAGCGTCAGCCATCGACGGAAATGCGCTTCCCCAAGTTCCGGGATCGCAAGATGCGGCGGCAATGGCCGGCCCTCGTAGCGGTCGGTGCGTAACAACGTCGCCGACCAGAAATCGCACATCCTGGCAAGGTGCACAGGCCAGTCCTCCGGCGCGATATGACCGTTGAAGATCGGTCCGAGCAGGTCGTCCTTGCGGATCTCGTCGTAGAAGCCATGCACGACGGCATGAACCATCGCCTCATCGAGGACGTCCGGCAGCGGCTTGCCGTCGACGACAATGGTGCGCTGGGGCGCGGGGCGACCTCTCATCGGATTGCCCTATAGCTGTGCCAGGTGCCGTGGCCGAGCAGCGGGAAGATGACGATGAAGCCGACAAGCCCCGTCGCAAGGCCGAGCAGGGTGAGGACAAGCACGATGGCGCCCCAGGCGAGCATGACCGGCAGGTTGCGGAAGACCAGCGAGATGCTGGTGCCCATGGCGGTGAAGGCGTCGGTCTTTTCCGCCAGCAGCATGGGAATGGCAAAGGTGCTGATGGCGAAGGAGAAGGCGGCGAAGAGCCCGCCGACTGTCGTGCCGACGACGATCATGCCCAGCCCTTCAGGCGTGGAAAAAAGCATGGCGACGACATGGTCGAGGCCGGGGAAGGGGCGAAGCCCGACGAAGAGCGCATAGATGATGACGGCGGCGCGCATCCACACCAGCATGAGCAGGCAGAGGATCGCACCCGTATACCAGACCTGCGCGCCGGATTCGGCCTTGACGAAGATCATGCGCGAAAGCCCGGGCCGAATGCCTTCCTCCAGATCCCGGCTCTTGCGGTAGAGGCCGATGGCCATGAGGGGGCCGACCACCATGAAGCCGGCAAGCGCCGGAAAGAGGATATAGTCCAGCTCCATGCGGAAGAGGCACCAGACGACCGCGACCGATAGCAGGAAGACGGCAAAGCCGTAGAGAAGGCTCGGCAGCGGGTTGCGCCAGAGATCGCGCCAGCCGGCGGCAAGCCAGCCGAAGGCGGCGCCGGCGGGCAGGTGCTTGCGGCGCTGCTCGGCAAGCGGCAGGGGAGCTGTCTTTTCGGTCGTTCCCATGGTTTTCCTTCCTCCGTTCAGCAGGAGGAGCCGGCGGCGCGGTATGCGCCATCCTGGCCTTCCGTCTTCAGGTGCTCCACGCAGCCGGGCTGCGAGGAGAGCGCGACATGAACGAGATGGACGTTGGCGCCGACGAACAGCAGCGCGCCGGCTCCGACGAGCAGGAAGGAGACGAGCCGCCAGTTGAGGCGTGGCCTGCTTGCCGTGGCGCTCATCGGCCCTCCTCCCCGAGCGTGTCGACATAAAGCGCCAGCAGCTTGATATCGACCGGCGTCAGCCGTCCTTCCCAATGGGGCATGTGGCCCTGCCGCCCGGAATAGATCGTGGTGAAGACGGTCTGCGCGTCACCGCCGTAGATCCATGTCGCATCGGTGAGATCAGGCGCGCCGGCATCCATGCTGCCGCGGGCATCCTCGCCGTGGCAGGCGACGCAATTGTCGGCGAAGACCTGCTGGCCGGCCGCAATGCGCGCCGTGTCGTCGACGCTCATCGGCAGGCCGGAGAGCGAGCGCACATAGGCGGCGACGGCGCGCACCTGGCCGTCATCGAGTATGCCATCCCGGCCGAAGGCCATCATCTGCGAGACGCGCGTTTCCGCATTGGTGGAGTTGATGCCGATGCGGATCGTCTCGGCGATGGTTTCCGGTTCTCCGCCCCACAGTCGGGCCTTTGCGGTCAGGTTGGGGAAGCCCGGACCGCCGGTGCCGCGCGTGCCGTGGCAGGCGGCGCAATTGTCGATGAAGAGCGTGCGGCCCGTCTCGCGTACATGCTTCATCAGGTCCGGGTCGGCGGCGATGTCTGCAAGGCTCGTCTCGGCGATACGGCCGGTCCAGACGGCGCGGGCCGTGGCGGCATCCTCGACCTGCTTCGTCACGACGGTGCGCTGGTCGATGCCGAGCAGGCCCTTCGTATAGGTGACCCCCAGCGGCCAGGCCGGCATCAGGATCCAGTAGCCGATGGCGAACAGCGTGGTGACGATGAGGAAGAAGAGCACGACGCGCGGAATGGGCGTCTCCAACTCCTCGATGCCGTTCCACTCGTGTCCGGTGGTCGTCCGCCCGGTGGCGGGATCGTGTCTCTCGGTTGCCATGCCCTAGTCCCCCGGCCGGTCGTCTTTGTCGAGAATGCTCGTCTTGGCGCGGTTGAAGCGCTTCCGGTTGCCCGGCCAGAAGGCGTAGATCAGCACGCCCCCGGCCATGGCGATGAGATAGAAGAGGCCCCAGCTCTTGGCGAAGGCGACGACGCTGTTGTGGTCGACCTCCATCGCCTCACTCCTCCTTCGCCGCGGTTTCCTGGTGGGCGGCCTTTGTCAACTGGCCGACGATCTGCAGATAGGCGACGAGCGCGTCCATTTCCGTCAGGAGGCCGGGATTGCCGTCGAAGGCGCGCACATTGGTCGCCTCGCCATACCGTTCCGCCACGCCGGAGGATTCCGCACCATCCGGATTCGCCTGGCCGCGGGCATCCGCCGTGGCGTTTGCGATCATCGCATCCGTATAGGGCACCCCGACGGCGCGCTGGGCGGCAAGGTGTTCACCGAGATCGTCGATCCTCAGTGCATTGGTCTTCAGCCAGCCGTAACGCGGCATCACCGATTCCGGCACGACGTCGCGCGGGTTCATCAGATGGGCGACGTGCCAGGCATCGGAATACTTGCCGCCCACGCGGGCCAGGTCGGGACCGGTGCGCTTGCTGCCCCACTGGAAGGGGTGGTCGTAGACGAACTCACCGGCCGTCGAGTAGTGGCCATAGCGCAGGGTCTCGGCGCGGAAGGGGCGGATCATCTGCGAGTGGCAGTTGTAGCAGCCCTCGCGGATGTAGACGTCGCGCCCGGCCAGCTGCAGCGGCGTATAAAGCCGCATGTCCGGCGCGTCCTCCACCGTCTCGTGGATGGTGAAGAGCGGGGCGATCTCGACGAGGCCGCCGATGGAGGCGACACCCACGATGGCCAGGACGAAGCCGATCGCGTTGCGTTCGATCTTGCGGTGGAAGAATTCCTTCATGGTCACTCTCCTGCCTGCGCGAGGAGGGGGACGTCGCTGGCAGTTTCCACCTTGCGGGCATTGCGCGCCATGCGGATCGTCATGGCGACGTTGATGCAGCAGACGACGGCGCCGGTGAGGAACAGCAGGCCCCCGAAGGCGCGGGCGATGTAGTAGGGATGCATGGCGACGAGGCTGTCGATGAAGGAATAGGCGAGCGTGCCGCTGTCATTGTAGGTGCGCCACATCAGGCCCTGGATGATGCCCGAATTCCACATCGAGAAGACGTAGACGACGGTGCCGGCCAAGGCGAGCCAGAAGTGCAGCTCGATGAGCCTGGGCGAATACATGCGCTCCTGCTTCCACATCCACGGCACGAGGGCATAGAGCGAGCCGAAGGTGATCATCGCCACCCAGCCGAGCGCGCCGGCATGGACATGGCCGACGGTCCAGTCGGTATAGTGCGAGAGCGAGTTGACGGCGCGGATCGCCATGAAGGAGCCTTCGAAGGTGGACAGTCCGTAGAAGACGGCGGCGACCATCATGAAGCGCAGCGTCGCGTCGTCGCGCACCCGGTGCCAGGCGCCGTTGAGCGTGGCGAGCGCATTGCCGGCCGAAGCCCAGGAGGGCACGAGGAGCACGATGGAGAAGGTCATGCCGAGCGTCTGCACCCATTGCGGCAGGGCGGTGTAGTGCAGGTGGTGCGCGCCCGCCCACATATACATGAAGGTGATGCCCCAGAAACTGATGATGGAGAGGCGGTAGGAGAAGATCGGCCGCTCCGCGCGTTTCGGCAGGTAGTAATACATCATGCCGAGGAAGCCGGCCGTCAGGAAGAAGGCGACGGCGTTGTGGCCGTACCACCATTGGGTCATGGCATCCTGCACGCCGGAGAACAGCGAATAGCTCTTGGCGTGGCCGAAGGAGACGGGCACGGCGAGATTGTTGACGATGTGCAGCACCGCCACGACCAGGATGAAGGCCATGTAGTACCAGTTGGCCACATAGATATGCGGCTCCTTCCGGCGCTGGAGCGTGCGGATATAGATGAGGAAATAGACGACCCAGACGATCACCAGCCAGATATCGGCATACCATTCCGGCTCGGCATATTCCTTCGACTGGGTAAGGCCCATCAGGTAGCCGGTGGCGGCAACAAGGCAGAAGAGATTGTAGCCGATCAGCACGAACCAGGGGCTGAACTGGTCGGGCAGGCGGGCGCGACAGGTCCGCTGCAGTACATGGAAGGACGTGGCGATCAGCGCATTGCCGCCGAAGCCGAAGATGACGCCTGAGGTGTGCACCGGCCGCAGTCGCCCGAAGCTCGCCCAGGCCGAATCCACGAAGGTCAATTCCGGCCATGCCAGCAACGCTGCCACCCAGACGCCGACGAACATGCCGGCGACGGCCCAGGCGAGCGACAGGATGATGCCGAGCCGCGTCGGGTCGTCGTAATATTCCGAAAGGCGGCTTTCCGGCGGTTCCGGCGCGAAGAGCGCGGAGAGAACCGCAAAGCCGAGGCCGAGACTGAAGGCGAGCACGATATAGCCGTGTATGGCAAGCGGATCGCCGCGCCCGGCGACCGCCATGGCAAGGCCGGTCAGCGCCAGCGCGCCGAGTACGAAGAGCGCGAGATGGCGCTCCGAAACCGTCAATCCCGTTATCATCGATCTCCCCTTCGTCTCATGCGGCGTTGGCGTCGATGCCGAGCAGCGGACCGAGCGAGGCCCGGTTCCGCACGATGTCGGCGAGTGTGTACTTGTCGAGCACGGCGAGGAACGCGCCGAGCGCTTCGTGCAGCATGCCCTTCAGCCGGCAGGCTGGCGAAATGGCGCAGGCCCGCCCGCCCGCCTGCATGCATTCGGCCAGCGAAAACTCTTCCTCCGTCGCCCGCACGAGGGCGCCGACAGCGATGTCTTCCGGTGCCTTGGCAAGACGGATGCCGCCGGCGCGGCCGCGGGTCGTTTCGATGAGATCGAGACCGCGCAGGGTCTGCGCCACCTTGAGCAGGTGGTTGCGCGAAAGGCCGTAGGCCTCCGCCACGTCGTTGACCGTACAGATCCCATCCGGCCGCGTCGCGATGTAGATCAGCATGCGCAAGGCATAGTCCGTATGAAGCGTCATCCGCATCGGCAAGTCCCCGGACCCGTCACGGGTCGGCTGGCGTTGCATAAAAGGTATTTCAGATACCAGTTTTAATGCAAGCGCTCGTCCCGCGAAAGTGCAATAGCGTCGCAGTCTTAATGCCAGCGGCTTCTAAATTAGGGAATGCTCGCATTGGCATATTTCTGCCATTATTCTACGATGCTGGGTTGTATGCAATGGTGTTCCATGGCACTCAGTACCCGGTTTGGGGACCGGGCTGTCATGATGACGGAGCTCGCCCATGCATGCTTAGGGGCGGGAAATGAATCGGCATTCTGGCAGTCGGTCGCGCGTGATGCGCGGCTATGGCATTCAATGGGCGCTCCTGCTTCAGCTTTTGCTGGCCGTCTGCGCCGCCGCCTTGATGCCGTCTTCGGCCGCCGGAGCTCTCTCGTCGAACGCCAATCTCAGTGGGATCGGTTTTACGCAAGGGGGAATGACGCCGTCCTTTTCGGCGAACACGCTGTCCTACAACGTCGCCCTCGGGAACAGTACGCCGTCGACGGGCATCCAGGCGTATCTGGAAGACCACCCGCTTTCGCAGATGACGATTACCACGGCGGCAGGCACGTCTACACTCCAGCACGGCGTCATACGGCTCATCCCCCTCGATGTGGGTCCCAATGTCGTGACGATCCATGTGACCGCTGAAGACGGCACGACGAAGGACTATACCGTCACGATCACCCGCGCCGCGCCGCCGCCGAATCTCAATCTTTCCTTCCTTTCGCTTTCCTCCGGCTTCCTGAACCCCGGCTTTTCGTCGAGCACGCTGAGCTACACCGCAACGGTCGGCAATGCCGTCGACAAGATCCAGGTGACGCCGACGGCGGCGGATGCGGCCGCAACGACGATAACCGTGAACGGCGCCACCGTTGCGTCCGGCACGGCTTCCGGCGACATTCCTCTGTCGGTCGGCACAAATGCCATAACGGTGGAGGTCTCCGCGCCGAGCGCGACGCCGCAAACCTATAACGTGACCGTGACGCGGTCGCCGCCGTCCTCGGACAATACGCTAATCGGTATCGGCCTTTCACAGGGATCGCTGGATCAATCCTTCTCTCCCGGCACACTGAGCTATACCGCCACCGTCGTGAACAGCGTTCCGGCCATCAGAATAACGCCCTATGCGGCGGATACGGCGTCCACCATCACGGTGAATGGCCAGACGGTTGCCTCGCACACGGCGTCCAGCCTGATCGCCCTGACACCCGGCGCCAACACGGTGACCATCGAAGTCCTGGCGCCGGACGGTACGGGGCCGAAGATCTATACGCTGACGGTCAATCGCGCGCTGTCGGCCAATGCCGATCTTGGGGCGCTCATCCCGTCCGTCGGCACGATGACGCCGACCTTCGATGCCGCAACGACAAGCTATGCCCTGTCCGTTCCCAACGCCAATACCGCGGTCAATTTCACCCCGTATGCCGATCCGGCAGCATCGATCACCGTCGATGGTGTCCCGCGTACGTCCGGTACCGCCTCTGCCGATGTCTCCCTGCCCACGCCGCTGACGCCCGTGACGATCAATGTCGTGGTGACGGCGCAGGATGGCACGACGACGAAGACCTATCAGGTCATCGCTACCCGACAAGGCCCGCCACCGCCCTCGGCGGACGCCGACCTGATCGGCATCGGCCTTTCCAACAGTGGGTTGACGCCAAGCTTCTCTGCAGGCCAGCTCAACTACACGTCCTCCGTCGGCAACAGCATACCGTCGATCCGCGTGACACCCTATGCTTCGGACACGGCCGCGACCATTACGGTGAACGGCGATCCGGTGACGTCGCACGCCCAGTCCAATGCCATTTCGCTCGTGGTGGGTGACAACCCGATTACCATCGTGGTGAAATCCCCGAACAACGCGGTAACGAAGACCTATACGGTCACGCTCAACCGTGCGCCGTCGTCCAATGCCGATCTTGCCGGCCTCGACCTGTCCCGCGGCACGCTGAGCCCGAGCTTTGCCTCCGGCACGACAGGGTATTCGGCCTCCGTCACCGGCATTTCCGAAATCACGGTGCGGCCAACGCTTGCCGATCCCACCGCGACGGTGCGGGTGAACGGCACCCTCGTCGCCACCACCACTGCCTCCGATCCGATCTCCCTGGCGGTTGGTGCAAACACGATCTCCGTGGTCGTGACTGCGCAGGACCTGACGACGGTCAAGACCTATACGCTGTCGGTCACGCGCATCCGCTCCTCCGTGGCGGATCTGGCGAACCTTTCGCTTTCGGGCGCTGCCCTCAGCCCGTCCTTCACCACCGGCACCACCGGCTATACGGCTTCCGTGGCCAATAGCATCTCGACGATCACGGTGACGCCGACCGTCACCGACAGCCTCTCGACAGTGACGGTGAACAATACGACCGTTGCCTCCGGAACCGCTTCCACGCCGATCCCGCTTGTGGTCGGTCCCAACACCATCACGACCGTGGTCACCGCGGAAGACGGCACGACGAAGACCTATACGACGACGGTCACACGTGCCGCTTCGGCCGACGCGACGCTCTCGGCCCTCTCGCTGTCGAGCGGCACGCTTTCGCCGTCCTTCGCCACCGGCACGAAGACATATACGGCGTCTGTCGCCGATGCCGTGACATCGGTCACGGTGACGCCGACGGCCGCTGCCCCGGGCGCGGCGATCACGGTCAACACGATCGCCGTCGCTTCCGGCGCGGCATCCACGGCCATTCCCCTCGTCGTCGGCGCGAATGTCATCACGACGGTGGTGACGGCTGCGGACGGCGTGACGACCGATACCTATACGATCACCGTGACGCGCGCCGCGCCTGCATCCACGGATGCGAGCCTTTCCGGTCTCGTCCTGTCGAGCGGGACGCTTGCGCCGTCCTTTGTTTCCGGCACGACCGCCTACACGGCGAGCGTCGGAAATGCCGTCAGCACTCTGACGCTGACACCGACCGTTTCCGCCCTCGGCGCGAGCGTCGCGGTCAATGGCAATCCCGTCACGACGGGCACGGCCTCCACGCCTCTCTCTCTTGTCGTCGGCGCCAATGTCATCACCACGGTGGTGACGGCGCCGGATGGCGTGACGACCGACACCTATACGATCACCGTGACGCGCGCCGCGCCTGCATCCACGGATGCGAGCCTTTCCGGTCTCGTCCTGTCGAGCGGGACGCTTGCGCCGTCCTTTGTTTCCGGCACGACCGCCTACACGGCGAGCGTCGGAAATGCCGTCAGCACGCTGACGCTGACGCCGACCGTTTCCGCCCTCGGCGCGAGCGTCGCGGTCAATGGCAATCCCGTCACGACGGGCACGGCCTCCACGCCGATCTCTCTTGTCGTCGGCGCCAATGTCGTCACCACGGTGGTGACGGCGCCGGATGGCGTGACACAGCAGACCTACACCGTCACCGTCCAGCGCGCCGCTGCCACGATCGTCACCCTGACACCATCGGCAGGCGCGCTCCCGGTCGCAACGAAGGGCACCGCCTATAACCAGCCGCTCACCGCGGCCGGCGGCACGGCACCCTACAGCTATGCCGTCACGGCCGGCGCGTTGCCGGCGGGCATCGTACTCGACCCGTCTACAGGCGCTCTTGGCGGCACGCCGGGTGCAAGCGGCGATTTTTCCTTCACCGTTACGGCAACGGACGGGGCCAATGTGGCTGGCTCTGCCGCCTATACGCTCAAGGTCAAGATCGCCGACGCGTCCTTCGCCTTCTCGCCTGCGGGCGGCGCGCTCAAGGATGCGATGGCCGGCGAGGATTACAGCCAGCCGATCTCCGCCACGGGCGGAAGCGGTGCGCTGATCTACAGCCTCGCTTCCGGCACCTTGCCCAAGGGGCTGGTGCTGAACGTCTCGACAGGCGAACTCACCGGTCCGCTCGCCGCCGATGCAACGGCCGGCGACTATGCCTTCTCCATTCAGGTGACGGACGGCAACGGTTCCACCGGAAACGCCGCCTTCACCCTGATGGTGAAGGCGCAGGCCGTCACCGCGTCCGATATCGTCGTGGAGGTTCCCGCCGGGTCGACGCCGAACAACGTCTACCTCAATCGCGGGGCGACCGGCGGGCCGTTCACCGGCGCGGATCTTGCCTTCGTCGAACCGGCCAATGCCGGCACGGCGACGATCATCCGCGGCGAACTCGCCCAGGCCGGCCCTGCCGCGACCCCGGCCGGCTGGTATCTGAAATTCGCGCCGGACCCGGCCTATTCCGGCACGGTGCGTGTGGGCTATCGCCTTGTCGGCGCGCTCGGCACGTCCAATACCGGCGTGGTAACCTACAAACTGATCCACGATGCGGCCGAGGTTGCGTCGGACATCGACGCGCTCGTCCATGGTTTTGTCGAAGCGCGGCAGAACATGATCTCTTCGTCCATCAAGGTGCCCGGGCTTCTGGAGCGGCGGCAGATGATGGAGGCAACGGACCCGGTCACGGCACGCATGACGCCTTCGGAAGACGGCATGGCGGCCACGTTCTCGACCAGCCTCAACCAGATGGAGGCCGCGCGAAACCATGCCGATGGCGTGAGTGGCGGTGTGCTGTCGCCGTTCAACATCTGGATCGACGGCGTGCTCCTTGCGCACAAGCGCGACCAGAACGACGGCAAGTGGGGCAGCTTCGCGATGATCAATCTCGGGGCGGACTACCTGCTCAACGAACGGGCGCTGGTCGGCTTCTCGCTCCATTTCGACCGGATGACCGATCCGGCCGATGCGGATGCGGAACTGACGGGCAATGGCTGGCTAGCCGGTCCCTATGCGTCGCTGGAAGTCGGGCGGAACCTCTTCTGGAATGCCAGCCTGCGTTATGGCGGGTCGTCCAACGACATCGATACGGCCTTCTGGGACGGCACGTTCGACACCACCCGCTGGATGGCCGACACCAGTCTCGAGGGACGGTGGGATATCGACGAGCAAACCGTGCTGACGCCGAAACTGCGCGTGGTCTACTTCTCGGAAACGGTGGACGACTATGCCGTGAAGGATGCTTCCGGCAACACGATCGCCGTCGAAGGGTTCGACGAGGAGCAGTTCCGTGTCAGCCTCGGTGCGGAAATCGCGCGCTCCTTCACGCTGGAAAGCGGCGCGAAGGTCACGCCGAAGCTGGGCGTCACCGGCGGGTTCTCGGCGCTCGACGGTTCCGGCGCCTTCGCCGCGCTGACCGCTGGCGTCTCGGTCGAGACGGCGGACTTCTGGATGCTGGAAGCAAGCCTGCTCCTCAACGTCGCCGAAGAGGGGGAGACATCCGCGGGCGGGCGCATCCGGGCGGCGAAGCAGTTCTGACACACGCGCTCAAGGCTCTGTGGCAAATCTGATCCGAACGCTGGAATTGCGTCCGGTCTCGCTCTCGAATGGAATGTGTTCGCCTGTAAGCCCAAGGCCCTGGATCGACGGTCAGCCGGCGCGGGGGATTCTGCTGTCGGCGTCGCCGATGACGAGGGCGGTCGCGGGGGAAAGACCACGTTCCCTCAGGGCGGAGAGCGCGTGCTGGGTGGCCTTGCGGTTGAAGCGGCTGGCGAGCACGGCGAAGCGGGCGGCGGCCATTTCCACGGCCGGGAGCGGCTTCGGCTGATCGATGCGGCCGGCATAGACGAGCACGAGGTCGAAGTCGGTGCCTTCTGCATCGAGCCAGTCGACGAGGGTTCCGGTATCGAGGCCCCGGCGCGTCGAGACGCGCGGCGAGCGGCGGCCGGCCGGCATCAGCCAGAAGCCCAGCACCCGTGCCGGGTTGATGAAGTCTCCCTCGATCCGTTGCAGCGAAATGGAATCGTGCAGGCCGGGAAGGCCGACGGCGGAGGCCTGACGCGTCAGCCCGGCCTCGGGCTCTGCGTCGACCAGGAGCACGCTCGCGTCCTCGCGCGCGATAGCGCGTGCCAGCTGGAAGGCGGTGCGGGAGGCATCGCTCTGCGCCTCGGGGGCGTAGAGCACGATGCAATGATTCGGCTGGCCATCCGCCTCCAGCAGCAATTGCCGGGCGATATCCGCATAGCCGCCCTCGACGGGCGCTGCCTGTCGTGGGCGGGCAAGGCGCGCGGGTCTTTCGAGGCGTTCCTCGTGCCTGTCGGCGGCAGGCTGTGTGCTGTCGTCCTCTTCAGCGATCCGCCCCGCGGGGCGGGGTTCTTTCCGGCGGCGGCGGAAGCGGGAGAGGAGGCGGGCCAGCAGGCTTTCACGCGCGGGCCGGGCTTCCCGTTCCGGCATCACGGCAGCCTCTTCCGGCAGCTTGCGGTCGCGCACGAGGGCGATGCCGCAGCCGAGCAACAGACCAAGCAGGGTCGCGCCGGCGATGATGAGCGAACGCTTCGGGCCGGCCTTGGAAAGCGGCGGCTGGGCGACGGAGATGATCTGCGGGTTTTCGCTGATGGTGCGTTCCTGGCCGGAAAGCTGGCGGGTGCGCAGCAGGAAGGACTCGTAGACGGCTCGGTCGCTGGCCAGCTTGCGTTCCATTTCACGCAGCCGCACCATCGACTGGTCCGCCTCGTTGAGGCTTGCCTTCAGCGCGGTGAGGTTCTTGCGCAGGAATTCGCGCTGGCTCTTCAGCTTCTCGCCATTGCGCGCAAGCGAGGTGGTGAAGTCCTTCAATTGCTTGTTCAAGAGCGTCGCCACTGCCTGCGTGCGTGCACGTGCGCTGACGAGTGAAGGGTGGCGTTCGCCGAAGGACGAGCGCAGCACCGATTCCTGCTCCTGTGCGGTGTGGTAGCGCGTGCGTAACTCGATGATGGCGGGCGTCAGCGCGGAGTCGGGGGTGGAGCGAAGATAGTCGGGGTTGGAGCGGGCAAGCGCCAGCTCGGAGATCAGCGCCTCGTTTTCGGCAATGCTGGCGGAGATCTTGTTGATCTCGGTGTTCGTCTCGGTGATCTGCTGTTCGGCGGGCGTGCGGCCGCCGACATCGAGGAGATTGTGTTCGGCCTTGTAGACCTGGATGGCGCGGTCGCCATCTTCCACCGCCTTTTCGAGATTTGCAAGCTGCGCCGAAAGATCGGTCGTCGCCTGCCGCACGACACCGTTGTTCATCTCGGCGCGGGTCTCGATATAGGTGTTCGCGATGGCGTTGGCGATGCGGGCCGCCTTCTCCGGATCGAAAGCGGTGACGGAGAGGTCTATGACGAAGCTCGCTTTGTTGAGCGTGGCCGCGATGCCGGTCTGCAGCGTCGCGAGCGCCTTCTTGGCGCGCTTGTCCGCATCGGGCTCGTAGGGCTGCGCGGCGCCGAAGTCCGGGTCGTCGGCAAGGCCCTCCGATTTTACCACGGCGGCAAGAACCTTCACCGAGGTCAGGATGTATTGCTGGTTCAGGGTGCGCGCCTCGGTGGCGCCGCTCGTGCCGTAGAGCTCGTTCTCCACGACGCGCGAGCCCTCCGGGTCGACAAGGATGCTGGTGGTGGAAACGAAATAGCTCTTGAGAAGCTGGGACAGGAAGACGGACGCGCCGAAGAACAGCGCGGTGATGGCGACGATCATCAGGAAACGATTGCGGAGCACGGAAAAAAGGTGCGCAAAATCAATCTGCGGGACGGTGCCCGTGCCATCGGCGTCCTCGCGCGCGGCGTTCGATTGAGATGAGTCGACCATGCTTTTACCGTTCAGGCGATCCTGTGCGTCGCGACGGGAATCACGACTTTCCGCCCAAATCGTATTTTCGAGTTCTTAAGATACCATTTACCGTACTTCTTCACTCTTTATGCACGGATGCTACTATTCGGCGGCATGTCTGTGCTGTGATTGGCTGTGGTCTGTGGTGTCTTCTGCGGTGGTGTCGCCTTCCACGGATGCGCCGTTCGTTGCGGTCCTGATACCGAGAACCTTAGCGAGTTTTTGCGCTGCGCTGTCCCATGTGAAGGTTTCGGCGCGGCGCTTGCCGGCGTGGCGCATGCGGGCGGCAAGATCGGGGTCGTCGGCAAGGGCGCGGATCTGGGCGATCCAGGCGCCGGCATCGTGCGGGTCGGCGGTGAGGGCCGCATCGGCGCACACTTCCGGCAGCGCGCCGCAGGGCGCGACGATGGCCGGGCAGCCGAGCATCATCGCCTCGAGCGGGGGAAGGCCAAAGCCCTCCGTCGTCGAGGGACAGGCGAAGGCGGCCGCATGCACCATCAGGCCGGCGAGCGCCGCATCGTCGATGCGGCCGGTGAAGTGCACATTGGCCGGCACGCTCGCACCGAGCCGCTCGAAGTCGGCGCGGGTCGCCGCGCCGAACAGCACCAGCGTCAGGTCGGCAAGGCGCGGATCGGCAAAGGCCTTCAGCAGCAGCGGAATGTTCTTGTGCGCCTGGGTGTTGGCGAGCGCCAGCACATAGCGGCCCGGGGCAAGACCATGCGCGGCCGGCGCGCCATGGTCGGGCGGGGTGGCAAGGATATGGTCGCAGCCATTGTGAATGACGGTGATCCGCTCGGCTTTTGCCACGCCATGGCGCACGAGCTGTTCCTTGGAATAGTGCGAGACGGCGAGGATCTGCCGGTTGGCGCGGCCGAGCAGCGGCTGCAGGAAACGGTACCAGAGGCGGAAGCCGCGCGAATAGGACTGCGGCGTCAGATGGACCTGGGCATCGTGGATCATCGTGATGGCATGGGGATGCAGCACCGGGCCGAGATTGCACAGGCTCACCAGCACCCCCTTGCGCGCCGCCCAGGGCAGGCTGAGCTGTTCCCAGAGGATGTCGCGGGCGATACCGCTGAGGAAGCGGGTGCGCCGCAGCGGCGTGACGGCAAGCGGCAGGGTGCGCGTCGCCTCGGCCGGGGCGAGCACCAGCGCGGCGGGAGCATCGGCCGTGCCGGTCGTGCCGGCGTCAGGTCCGTTGGCGGCCAGCAGGCGATCCATCGCCAGGATGAGTTCCTCGGCGACGCGATGCACGCCTGTCGGCGCGGCGGTCAGGAATTTTCCGTTGAACATGATCGGCTTCATGCCGGTGGCCTTTCATGCGGTCAGGCGCACGGTCTCGGCCGTCATGGCCGGACCGGACAGGGGAGCCAGCCCGGGCAGGGCGGCAAGATAGCGGCGCAACTCGCGCTCGAAGCGGCGGGTGTCGAACTTGAGGGCATGGGCGCGGATCTCGGCCGGCACGAACTGACCGACCTCCTTCTCGAAGCGGGTGAGCGCGCCAACCAGTGCCTCGACGCTCTGCTCATGGAAGAACAGACCGGTCTTGCCCTCCACCACGGTCTCCAGCGCGCCGCCGCGGCCGAAGGCGACGACCGGCCGGCCGCTCGCCATCACCTCGAGCGGCACGATGCCGAAGTCCTCGACACCGGGATAGAGCAGCGCCTTGCAGGCGGCAAAGTGGGTTTCCATCTCGCTGTCGGAGACGGCGCCGAGGAAGCGCACGGTCGGGCCGGCCGACTGCTTCAGTTTGGCGGTTGCGCCGTCGCCGATGACGACGAGGGGCAGGGAAAGCTGAGTGCAGGCGGCGACCGCCAGCTCGATCTTCTTGTAGGGCGTGATCTGGCCGGCGCAGAGATAGTAGTCCTTCGGTCCATCGGTGATCTTGAAGCGGGAGACCTCGACGGGCGGATGGATGACGGAGGCCTCGCGGCGGTAGAACTTCTCGATGCGCCGGGCGACATAGCCGGAATTGGCGATGAAGTGGTCGACGCGGTGCGATGTGGTGACGTCCCACTGGCGCAGCTTCGGGGCGGTGAGGGCCAGGATGGCGCGCGTGAGGAAGCCGGCCTCGGCCATGTACTGGGGATAGAGGTCCCAGATGTAGCGCATGGGCGAATGGCAATAGCAGACATGCACGGCGTCGGGGCGGGTGATGACGCCCTTGGCGGGCCCGGCCTCGCTGGAGATGACGAGGTCGTAGGCCGTCAGGTCCAGCGCCTCCAGGGCATAGGGCATCAGCGGGAGCATCTTCTGGTAATGCCGGCGTCCGCCGATCTTCTGGAGGAAGGAGGTGGTGAGCCTGTGGCGGCGGATCTTCGGGGACAGCTTGTCGGGATCGGCGACGAGGGTGAAGATGTCGGCGTCGGGGAACAGGTCGCAGAAGGTCTCCAGGACCTTTTCGCCTCCGCGCATACCCACGAGCCAATAATGTACCAGAGCAACCTTCACCGACCTGTCTCCATGGTGCCGGGCATCATGTCCAGCCTGACGCAACGGATAGAGCAACACTGTCGAGAAAGCGTGAAGCCATTGCCGAGACTTCGATTAAAACTGTCGCCATCACCCCCTTTTTGATCGATTTCGGGAAAACAACACCCCAATCGATACAACAGGCTTAATGAAACGATAACAAAATAAAGGCGGGAAGCGGCAGTCAGAGCCGGGCAGGGGAGCCGCTTTAAGATTTTCACGACCGTCGCGGTCAACTTTCTTAAACTTTTGCTGTCTTCCTTCTTGGCATGGCCGGCCGAGGCGAGCTTTCGCCGCGGCGTTTTTATTTTGCCGTGCGAGACCGTTTCATGATGACTTTGGATGAATTCAGAAATTGCGTCATCGTCGTTGCCCATCCCGACGACGAGATCCTCTGGGCCAGCTCGCTCCTGGCCGTCGCGCGAAAGATCATCCTCTGCTACGGCGAAAGCCCGGGCTATCCGGCGGTCGGCGCGGGCCGACGCGCGCTGTTGAAGGAATTCCCGCTTGAAACCGTGGTGAGCCTCGATGTCGCCGAGTCCGATGTCCACCTTTCGGCGAACTGGGCGCATCCCGCTGAAACCGCCTATGGCATCGAGGTCAGCCGCAACGGGGACGCCTATGCCAAGCGGTTCCATCTTCTGCGCGAGGCGCTGGAGGCCCATCTGGAGGAGGGCGACATTGTCGTCACGCACAATCCCTGGGGCGAATATGGCCATGAGGAACATGTGCAGGTCCATCGGGCCGTTGCCGACGTGAGGCAGCGGCGGAATTTCCGCCTGTTCGTGACGGGCTATGTCAGCGATCGCGTGCTGCGCTTCATGGAAAAATGCACGCCGCGCCTCGGCCCGGCCTTCGCCATGTTGCCGACCGACAAGGTGCTCGGCGATGCGCTGAAGCGGCAATATCAGGCCAACGGCATCTGGACCTGGGAAGACGCCTATCAATGGCCCGACCGCGAATGCTTCTATGAAGTGCACGATCCGGCCGCGCCGCTGCGCAGCGACGAGCGGACCATGGTATCGCTGCCGGTCAATGTGCTGTGGCTCGATGGCCAGCGGCCGATCTGGCGTCGCGCGCTGCGCGGCGTGAAGCAGCGGTTGCGGGCGCTTGCTTATCGGCTCGCCCGACGGAAACAGGCGTAACTATCGTATGGTGCCGCGCGCCGTGAATTCGTCCGATTGGACGAGCGCCCTGGCGATGGTCGCGCGTGTCGCGCGGCCGGCGTTCAGGTCTGCCAGATAGCCTTCCAGTCCCGCACCATCCGCCGGACGACCGAGCAGCCGTTGGTAGAGGAGGTCGATATAGGCGCGGTCGTCCAGATCGGCGACGGCATGTTTCTGGCGAAACTCCTGCGAGGCGAGCAGGCCTTCGGTCATCTCCGCTTCGCTGGCGCCGTTCTCCAGCTTGCGAACCCAGCCCTCGGCCTCGAAAAGACCCGCCGGCCGGCCGAGTACGAGGCAATAGCCGAGGCTCGCCTTGCGGAAGGCGGCGTCGGCGACCTTGCGCAGGTCTTCGGTGTCGCAACCGGTCACGCCCTCATCGCGCATTTCCCGTTGGACCGCCGCATAGGCGGGCTTCGGCTTGCCGATCCGCCAGCCTTTCGCTGTACTGCCCTCGAGTTCGACGAGCCCCATATAGGCCTCGAAATCGGGCGCCCAGTAGGTCTCGTCGAGAAGCTCGTAGAGATGCGCCACCTCGATCCGGTAGGGGACGGCAAGTTCGCGCAGGCGCGCCATCCAGCGCACGAGACCGTCCGCCTGTTCCGTCGCGCTTTTCTGGCTGCCGAAGGGATGGTTGAATTCCGTCACCCAGATGGGCCGGCCATGGGCGGCCAGCAGCTTGAAGGCCCATTCGGGATCCTCGCCGTACATGTGCCAGACGGAAATGTCCCACTGGATGCCATCGGCCTGCATGCGCTCGAAGGCGCCGGTATGTCCCCAGCCGGCGGTCCCCATCGCCTTGCGGATGGTGGGGTCGGCGGCGGTCATGCCGTCGGAGAGTCCGCGCAGCACGGCGCTCACCTTCGCCCAGCGCGGCCCGTAATAGTCCAGTGCGCCGACGCCACCGGCCGCACCCCATTCGCAGGGATAGATCGTGCCGTCGTCCCGGCGCTCGCAGGGCTGGATGATGGCAAAATTCTCCAGTTCGTTGCCGAGCTCCCAGACACGGATATCGTCCTTGAAGCGCGTGCCGAGCGCCAGCGCCATCTCGCGCGCCGCGGCATGGAGCGTGGCCTCGTCCATGGTCTTGAGATCGACGGCGGGCGTGATGACGGGAAGGATGGTGATGCCGCGCGCCTTTGCCTCCACGACGAGTTCGGCCAGCTTGTCGCCGGCATCCACGCTGGAAATGTCGACGCGGTAGGAGCTGGCGCCGAGTTCCTTCAGGAGATCGAGTTGCGCGGCGAGGGAAATGCCGGGATAGGAATTGATCGGATGGCCGTTGACGCCCCAGGTGAGCGCCAGCGCCGGAAGCGCCAGCAGGAGGGCCGCGGCGAAGCCGAGACCCGCCATCGTTCCGCCGGCCCTTCTGCGCCACGCATCCGCTCGCACCTGCAACCTCCCGCGCCTGCCGATGCCGGACCCTAGCATGGTGGAAAGCCCGGCGAAAACGCCGTGCCGGCTTTTCGGCAAAAGCGGTTAATCCGTCCGTTCAGGCCTTGGCTGCAATTGCGCTCAATTCCTCCAGGTCGAGGTCTCGTTCCAGCTCGTGCAGCGTCTCGTCATCGATGTCGCCGGCGCGGTGGAGGCGGATGAGTTCGCTGCGGCCGGCCGCGACGGCCTCCAGCACCAGGTCGAAATGCGCATGCAGCATCGGCTGATAGTGCTCGGTGCGCGCGGCATAGTCGACAATGGCGACGGCCCGGCGCTGGTACTTGTCCAGCAATTGCGGGTGGATGAGGGTGCCTTCGCCGTCATAGGCCCCGCTTTGCACGACGATTAGTTGCGCCTGCGCCATGGAGGCTTCCGCTTCGCTCATGGAAATCCGGGCCTTCTCCGAGGACGGCTCGCTGAGCCTGGCCCAGGCGATCACCCGGCCGAGCGTCGTGCCCTGGATGAGCACCGTGCCGAGGATGATGGCGAAGGACGTGACGAGGATGAAGTCGCGGCCGGGGAACCCTTCCGGTACCGAAAGGGCGAGGGCGAGCGTCACGACCCCGCGCACGCCCGCCCAGGAAAGCACCGCGGCGCTGCGGGCACCGACCGGCGTATAGCGCCGGATGCCGAGGGCATTGGCGAGATGGATGACGAGATCCGAACCGAATACCCAGGCGAAACGCGCGAGCGTCAGGGCAAGAAGGATGACCAGGATCGGCCCGCCCATGGTGGTGGCGACGACGTCGAAACCGCCGCCGCGTTCCACGACGCCGCGCAGCGACAGCCCGATGAGGATGAAGACCATCGCCTCCATGAGAAACACGATGACGGTCCAGAAGGAGGTGCCGCGCATGCGCGTTGCGGCCGAAAGGATGGTGTGCTGGTTCCAGCTGGCGATGAGGCCGGTGGTGACGGTGGCGATGACGCCGGAAACATGCAGGAACTCGCCGAGGAGATAGGAGGTCCAGGAGAGGAGGGCGGTGGCGGCGATGATGAGGTATTCATCACCCAGACGCCGCACCAGCAGCACCCAGGCCATGCCGACGGCGGCGCCGACGAGCGCTCCGCCGAGCGAGAGCAGGAAGAAGCTGCCGACCGCCTCGCTCATGCTGAAGGCGCCGGTGACACCGGCCGCGATGGCGAAGCGGAAGAGCACGAGGCCGCTGGCATCGTTGAGCAGGCTTTCGCCTTCGCAGGATTTGCAGGCGACGCGGCAAGCGCACCCGCTGCAGCACGGCGCGGGCCGAAACCGCATCGGGCGGCGAGACGATGGCCCCGAGCGCCGCGCAGGCTGCCCAGGGAAGGGACGGGAACAGAAGATGCGTGACCACCGCGACGACGGCGGCGGTGAAGAACACGGCGCCGATGGCGAGCGAGGCGATGCCGATCATATGACGGCGCAGCCGGCCGATGGCGATGGTCCACGCGCCGTCCAGAAGAAGCGGCGGCAGGAAGATGACGAGCACGAGCGCCGGATCGACCTCGATCGCCGGCAGTCCCGGCAGGAAGGCCAGCGCGGCGCCACCGGTGAGCAAGGCCACGGACGGCGGCAGGCCCAGCCGATGGGCGGCATAGTGGAGGGCGATGATCGCCAGGAACATCCCGACCACCAGCTCGAACAAATGCGTCGGCTCCATCCGTCCGGTCCTCACCGCTGATGACGATAGGCTTTTTTACAAGGGGACTTTGTGGAAAGGCAATTCATCGGGCGGCATGCCCGGGATTTTTCAGCGGCCTACCGAAAGAGGGCTGGCCGGGAATGCACATCGTGAAATGGCATAAGGTTTGTTATGGAACTTGGAAATGTCAGCCGACGAGGCCGAAGATGACAGCGCTGACGAAGAGGAAGGCGCCGGCTATGGCGATGTTGCTCACGAGGAACTGCCGTTCTGCGCGGCGGGTCCGGCGCAGGCTGACTGGGCCGAAAGCGCCATAAGAGGAACGACCGTCGAGTTTCGCATTGCTCATCGCCATCAGTCCTTGTTCGGGAGGCCGTGGACCGGCCTTCTCCGGGGCGGATTGTCATAGTCCGCCTGTCTCCGCGATGATTTATATATTATCCCTATAAGATTGGTAGGGTATTTTTTCTCATTTTCGCCGCAATCGTAAATTCGCGTTCCGGGTGCCTTCCGCCCGAGTACGCCGGGGCCTGTATCCGGCATTTCCGGCAACCGGCGTGCGGGTTGCGGCCTCCGGCTTTCTGGGCCATAAATCGGCCCCCACCTGTCGAGGCCACCCGTCATTGCGCGTTGCGGCCGTGCGTGCCCCCACGTCACGGAACCCTTTGTCCGCGCTTCGGCAAGCTTCGACACCGGATACGACAATGCGGACCGATCAAAAAGGAGAACGCATCATGGGCGCAACGGGACATCTCGGCACGGCTTGGCGCAAGCGCGACTACCACCGGCAATGGCTCTGGCGGGAAGCGAACCGCCTGTTCGATTTCTTCCAGAATCCGGCCTTCAACCCGCTTGGCGGCTTCCATGAACTCGATGTCGAAGGGCGGCCGATCAACCCCGGCAATCCGGTTCGTGGCATTCACTCGACGGCCCGCATGGTGCATTGCTTTGCCATCGGCAGCCTGCTCGGGCGCCCCGGCTCCGACGATATCGTCGACCACGGCATGAAATATCTCTGGGAAAAGCACCGCGATCACGAGCGCGGCGGCTATCATTGGTCACTCGACAATTCCGGCCTGCTGGATGCGAGCAAGCAGGGCTACGGCCATGCGTTCGTGCTGCTGGCCGCCTCGAGCGCCAAGGTCGCCGGTCATCCGGATGCCGATCGCATGATCGCCGATGTCACGGACGTCCTCGAAACGCGCTTCTGGGAAAGCGCGCATGGCGCGATCGCCGAGGAATTCGAAGCGGACTGGACCGCGGTTCCGGGCTATCGTGGCCAGAACTCCAACATGCACCTGACGGAAGCGCTGATGGCCGCTTTCGAGGCGACGGGCGAGAAGGCCTATCTCGACAAGGCTGAAAGCATTGCCGATCTGGTCATTCGCCGCCGCTCCGGCGAAAACGGTTTCCGCGTGCCGGAGCACTTCGACGAGAACTGGGTTCTGGACAAGGAATATCGCGGCAACGAGATGTTCCGCCCCTCCGGCACGACCCCGGGTCACTGGCTGGAATGGGCCCGTCTCGTGCTCCAGCTCTACGCCCTCGGCGGTCGCAAGCATGCCTGGATGCCGGAGGCGGCGAAGGCGCTCTTCGCGCAGTCCATCGCGCTCGGCTGGGACAAGGAAAAGGGCGGCTTCTTCTACACGCTCGACTGGGACGACGAACCGGCCAAGCGCTACAAGTTCTGGTGGCCGATGGCCGAGGGCGCGGGCGCTGCGGCGTTCCTGTGCGAGCACCTGCCGAGCGATTTCCACGAAACCTGGTATCGCAAGATCTGGGACACGATCGCCCGGCATTTCCTCGACCGCGACAAGGGCGGCTGGCATGAGGAACTGAGCGAGGATCTGGTGCCGAGCTACACCCTGTTCGCCGGCAAGGGCGACATCTATCATGCGCTTCAGGCCTGCCTGATCCCGCTTTATCCGGCGACGGGCAGCCTGACCAAGGGTATCATCGAGGCCGGCGGCCACTGACGCCGCCCACCATCGCGGGCGCGGAATGATCGACATACCGGAGCAGATTTCGACCCTGTGGATCGCCGCCGCCTCGGCGGCGTTCCTCGCAAAACATTTCCTGGCGGATTTCCTGCTCCAGACGGATTGGATGGCGGCGGGAAAGGAGCGGCCACGGGGCTGGTTGCCGCCCCTTGCCGCCCATGCCGGCGTGCATGGCGCGTTGACAGCGGCCCTCTTTCTTGCCGTCTCTCCTTCGCTTGCCTGGCTGGGCCTGGTCGATGCCGTCGTGCACGGCATTCTCGACCGCCTGAAAAGCATCGCTAACCGGCATTTGCAGGTAACGCCGCGCCAGACGGGTTTCTGGTGGCTCTTCGGCGCGGACCAGACGCTGCATCACCTCACCCATCTCGGCCTGGCGGTGCTGCTGGCGGCTGCGGGCTCGGCCGTTTAGGCCGGGTTGTCTTCGGAAGCCAGCGCCTCGCGCAGCAGAAGATCGGTCAGGGCGAACTGATCCGCGAACCACCGGTCCGCGGCATGCCACATCAGCGGCGTCAGCCGGATGTCGTGGCCGCCGCGCGCTTCCGTCGTCAGGAGGCCGGCGTCCCGCGCCGCCTCGACGATACGCCGGACATGGGTGCGCGAAACGCCCGTACTCGTTGCAAGGCGCTGGTATCCCGTGACCAGCGGCCCCTGCCCGCTCTCCCGCGCGCGGCGCAGCAGGAGCAGCAGGATCATGTAGCCGCAGTCATGGGCGAAGAACGGAGCAAGCGGCAGATGCCGGCGGATGAGCCGGCTCAGCCCCGGCAGGCGCGGCAGCGTCGCCCGGCGCATGGCGCGGAAGAGCCTGTCGTCCGGCAGCCCGGCGCGCGCTTCGGTCGGTGACAGGCCGAAGGTCGACAGACCGTCGAGGCAGAGGCCGAGCACGCCGGCGTCGCGCGCCAGAAGCGGCGTGCTCGGTACCAGCAGCCGCACACGGCGGTCGGACGCATGCGGCTGTTGCGTCAGAAAACCATATTTGCGCAGGCACGAGACCTGTGCCTCGACACGATTGCGGCTGGCAACGCCCAGTTCCGTGACTTCCCGCTGAAGACGGCCAAGGGTCAGCCAGCTGGAGGGCCGTGTCATGTCCTGTGCGGCGTGGAGCGAGAGGGCGGCGAGATAACAGAGGAAACGCCCCTCCTCCAGGATCAGCCGGTTGAAGAGATGGTTGCCCTCATAAAGAGCGAGCTTGCCGTCGATCAGCCTGTTCCGGGCTTCGGCAAAGACCGGCGACGCCAGGAAGGCGAAAGGCGGCACCTGAAAGGCCACCGCGCCGTCATCGAACGAAAGCTGATCCATGCCTTGCCTCCCACCCTTGCCTGGACGTGCCCACCGGCACGCCGCCTTGGCCTTCCGGCCAGAATTGACCCATTATTTTCCATGGGGTTGCACCCCGGTTAAACTGTCAATTGTATCGTTGGTTCCGCTAGACAATATGAGACGGGAGGCCAAAAGAATGAGACGCCGTGCCAAGATGGTACGGCCACGAATTTCCGGGAACCTTCGCCCGTATCCCTGCTTGATAGGGATCGACATCCTCCGCCAACCGACGCGAGCCGCCATGAGCCCCGCCGACAAGCTGCCCTCCCACTCCGTTCTTGCCGAAGCCGGCACGGATTGCCGTCGCAAGAGCCGGCTGTTTTCCGAGACGCTGGATCCGGTCTTCCGCACGACGATGGAGACACCGGAGCGCCTTGCCGATTTTCGGGCGGACCTTTCCACCTATCTGATGGGGCCGGCTCTGTTCTTCGTCGCGGATATGCAGGGCACCGCCTATGCCTTCTCCCGCGACCGTGGCCGCATTGCCCGCAGCGGGCTCGATCTCATTTTCGTGCAGCTCACGCTCGATGGCGGCGACCTGCGCACGCTGAATGGCGAGACGCTGGCGGTGGAGGCGGGCGACGTCTCGCTCTTCGACCTGTCGCGCACCATGCACGCCGAAACGACCCATTGCCGCAATCTCACGCTCGTGCTGCCGCGCCACCTGCTGTTCGGCAACGAGGCGCAGAACGACGCGCTGCATGGCCTTGTCCTCAAGCGAACGACCAGCACGGGTCGGTTGATCGGCAGTCATCTGCGGGCGCTTTTCGAGGACTTGCCCGATATCACCCAGGCGGAGGCGCCGGCCATCGTCACGGCCACGGCCAACCTCGTCGCCAATCTGGTTGCCCCGCAGCTTGCCATGCGCAGCCAGCCAGCCCCCACGGTGCGTGGCGCCGTCATCATGGAAATCCGCCGCTACATCGAGCAGAACCTTGCCTTGCCCGATCTCGGCCCGGATCACCTCTGCAAGATGTTCGGCCTTTCTCGCGCCTCGCTCTACAGGCTCTTCGAGCCCATCGGCGGCGTGACCGATCATATTCGCAGCCGGCGTCTGCGCGCCGCCTTCGACATGCTGGCAGGAGACGGCAAGCGCACCGTCGGTGAGGTCGCCTATGCCTGTGGCTTTGCCGATATCTCCGCCTTCTCCCGTGCCTTCCGTCACCAGTTCGGCCTGCGCCCGAGCGAGGCGCGGGATGTCGACGCCCGTCATCCCCTCACCCTCGGTGTTGCAGAGAAGCAGGCCGCGGCCTCCGTGCACGATTGGCTGCGTGTCGTCGCATCGCTCTGATCATCTTGCCGTTTGACACTTGAAATCACATCAACCAGTATGTGATCACATTTTGTAGGGCCTGCTGGAGAACGGGATGGAGAGGGCGAACCTGGAAGCGCGCGCCCGCGCGCTCATCGAGGCGGAAGCGGAGATTTTTCGGGGGCGGCGGCCACGTTGTGCTGCGGCGCATGACGAGGCGGCCTCGGGCTTCTTCGATGGCGTGCCGCAGCACTGGATGCTCGATTGGCCGACGCCTTTCCCGCTCGTCGTCGATCAGGCGAGCGGCGTCGATCTCGTCGATCTCGACGGCAACCGCATCGTCGATGTCTGCCTCGGCGATACCGGCGCGATGTTCGGCCATGGCCCTGCCCCGGTCATCGAAGCCCTGAAGAACGCCGCCACGCGCGGCCTCACCACCATGCTGCCGTCCTCGGATGCCGAGGCGGTCGGCCGGCTGCTGGTGCAATGCTTCGGTCTGCCCCGCTGGCAGCTCGGTGCGACCGCAAGTGACGCCAACCGCTTTGCGATCCGCGTCGCCCGCGCCGTCACAGGCCGCGCCAAGCTGCTGGTCTTCGACGGCTGCTACCATGGCGCGGTGGACGACACGCTGGTGGACCTCGTCGACGGAAAGACGGTGTCGCGCCGCAACCTGCTCGGCCAGGTCCGCGACCTCGGCGAACTGACGGTCTCCATTCCTTTCAATGACGAAGCGGCGCTGGAAAAGGCGCTGGCCGCGCATGACATTGCCTGCGTACTGGCCGAACCGGTCATGACCAATTGCGGCATGATCCCGCCTGCCCCTGGCTTCCACGCCGCGCTCCGGCGCCTCACCCGCGCTGCCGGCACGCTGCTGCTCATCGACGAGACGCACACCATCTCCACCGGTCTCGGCGGCTATACGAAGGTGTACGGCCTCGAGCCTGATCTGATGGTGATGGGCAAGCCCATCGGCGGCGGCGTTCCCGTCAGCGTCTGGGGCATGACGCAGGACATCTCCGACAAATTGCACGTCATCCGGCGTGAGCAGAGCGGCCATGGCCATTCCGGGATCGGCACGACCCTTTCCGGCAGCGCGCTGCAGCTTGCCTGCCTGCGCGCCTGCCTGGAGCGGGTAATGACCGAGGAGGCCTATCGCATCATGCAGGCCCGTGCCGATCTCATCGAAGCGGGCTTTACGGCCGCGATCGCCGCCGCCGGCCTCGACTGGACCGTCTCGCGCGTCGGCGCCCGGCTTGAGGTCGTCTTCTCACCCGTACCGGTGCGCAATGCCGCCGAGGCGCGCGCCGCCGCCTCCGACACCGTCGAGGCTGCGCTGCACCTGTCCATGCTCAATCTCGGCTACCTGCTGACGCCCTTCCACAACATGGTGCTGGTCAGCCCTGCTCTTTCCGAAGCGCAGGCTGACGGCCTCGTAGCCGCCTTTACCACCGTCACCGGCCGCCTTGCCGAACGGAGGGCCGCCGCGTGAGCCGCGACCTCGCCACCCGGCCGCCGCAAGCCGCCGACATCGCCGAAGCGGAAGCCTTCCTTGCGGCCCATCCCGAGATCACCGCCTTCGATCTCGTGCTCATCGACCTCAACGGCATCGCCCGCGGCAAGATCATCCGGCGGCATGAATTGCTGCCGATCTTCCGTTCCGGCCGGCACCTGCCCGGCTCCATTCTCGGTCTCGATGTGACGGGCGAGGATGTGGAGGAAACCGGCCTCGTCTGGTCGGACGGCGATGCGGACCGGCGGGCCTGGCCGGTCGCCGGTTCGCTGGTGCCCCTGCCCTGGACCTCGCCGCCACGCGGCGAATTGCGGCTTGCACTCTTCGAACTCGACGGCACGCCGATGGCAGCCGATCCGCGCCATGCACTTGCACGGCAGGTGCAGTTGCTGGAGGCCGATGGCTTCCATCCGGTGCTCGCCTATGAACTGGAGTTCTATTTGCTCGACCGGGAATGGGCGGAGGGCGGCGAGTTCCAGCCGCTCCGCCTGCCGCTGTCGGGCGAACGGCCGAACGGGATCCAGGTCTATGGGGTCACCGAGCTTGACAGGCTGGAGCCCTTCATCGACGCCGTCTATCGTGGTGCCGAGGCCCAGGGCCTGCCCGTCGAGACGATGATCTCCGAATATGCCCAGGGCCAGTTCGAGCTGACGTTGCGCCATGGCAGCGCCCTGCGCGCAGCGGACGACCTTGCCATGCTGAAGCGGCTGCTGCGCGCCCTCGCCGTGCGCCACGGCATGATGGCCTGCTTCATGGCAAAACCCTTTGCCGGCCGCGCCGGCTCCGGCATGCATGTCCATGCAAGCCTTGCCGACGCCAATGGCAACAACCTCTTCGCCGACCGCGACGAAGCGCTGACGCCGCTCCTGAAGCAGGCGGTGGCGGGTCTGCTCGAGACGATGCAGGACGCCATGCTTGTCTTCGCTCCGCATCTCAATTCCTGGCGGCGTTTTTCCGCCCAGAGCTATGCGCCGACCACGCCGACCTGGGGTACCAACAACCGCAGCGTCGCCGTTCGCATCCCGGCCGGCTCGCCCGCCGGCCGCCATCTCGAACAGCGCGCCGCCGGTATCGATTCCAATCCGTATCTCGTCGGCGCGACCGTGCTGGCAGGCATGCGCAAGGGTATCCTCGCGAAGGCAGACCCGGGACCGGAAACGACCGTCTATGCCGATACGGCAGGCGACGACCTGCCGCCGGACTGGCGCAGCGCCATCGAAACGGCCAGCCGCTCGACCTTCCTGAAGGAAGCCCTCGGCGAACGCCTGCATCACGTGTTCCTCGCGCTCAAACGCGCCGAATACAGGCGCTTTGCAAGTGAGGTGACCGCGCTGGAGCGCGTGCTCTACGGGGAAGTGGTCTGAGGCTCAGACCGCTTCCTTCCACGCCGGTGCCGTCTGTCTGGTAAGGGGAATGGATCAGGCCGGCGAAACTCTACGGCGTGGCAGCTGCCAGCCAAGGCGTACGCCCAAAGTCCCGAAAGCGATCAGGATCATGCCGGTGGACTGCACCAGTCCAAGCGGGTGGCCGTAGAAAAACCAGTCGATGAGAATTGCCACCAGGGGATAGATGAAGGTCAATACGCCGATAAGCGGGGTCGTCAGGCGGGGATAGGCCGAATACATCAGGACATAGGCGACGCCCGTATGCAGGACACCGATCCCGGCGAGCCAGCCCCAGGACGCCAGGGGCACCGAGCGCGAAAGATCGGCGAAGGGCGCCAGCAGCACGACACCGACGATTGTCTGGCACAGCGTCGTGATTTCCGGTCGTTGCGCGCCGAGCCCTTTTGCGAGGATGGTCGCAATCGCATAGAGCAGCGCGGCCCCAAGCGTCAGTGCGATCCCGAATACCCACGTCGTGGTGACGGGCCTTGATGACAGGACGAGGCCGCTGGCAAGGGCAACCCCGACAAAGGCGGCGATCATCCATACGATCTGGTCAAGCGTGATACGCTCCTTCAAGACCGTCACGCCGATCAAAACGACGAAGAAGGGCTGGATGTGATAGACGATCGTGGTGGTCGCGATCGAGGTCATGGCGAAGCCGGCAAAGAAACCCGTCCAGCTCAAGACCATGCAAACCCCGCCGAGGGCCGCCAGACCAAGGCGCGCCGGCGAAAGGCCGCGGTCCGGCAGGTGGCCGCGCAACAGGCACCATGCCCCGAGGAAGAGGGTTCCGAACACGCAACGCCAGAACACGGTCGTTATGGGATCGAGACCGGCTTCGGTGGCGAATGCGCCCACGGTGCCGACGATCACCATCGCCAAAGCCAGCCGGCCGGCAGGAAATTGGATCCGCGACGTTTCTCTCATGGGGCAACTCCTTCTTAGGTCATGGAGAAACTGCCCGTGCATTTGCCACCAATCAAACGAATAGATTTGCGATCGGCTATTCGTTATGCTGATGGCATGACTGCACCGCTCGATCTTGACCTTCTGAAGACATTTGTCGCCGTTGCCGAAACGGGGAGTTTTTCCAGTGCTGCGCCCCGGATCGGACGCAGCCAGTCGGCTGTCAGCATGCAGATGCAACGGCTGGAACAGGCCGTGGGCAAGCGCCTGTTGATCCGGGGCTCGAAGGCCGTCACCTTGAATGCCGTTGGTGCGGAGCTTCTGCTTCATGCCCGCCGGCTCCTGAAAATGTCGGACGAGGCCTGGGCGAGCATCGCACAGCCCGAGGAGGTCGGATGCGTTCGGCTTGGTGTCCCCGACGACTATGCCGCTTTCCTGCTACCGCCTGTGCTGGAGCGCTTTGCGGCCGACTATCCGTTGGTGACGATCGAGCTGGTCTGCGAACCTTCGGCCTCGCTGTCCAGGGCAATCGAAGAGCGGCGGATTGATCTTGCGATCGTCACTCGTCTCCCCAATCAGCCCGTCGAAATCCTCCGCCGGGAGCCCTTCGTCTGGGTCACCGCGCCGTCTCACGCCGTATGGCAGGATGACCCGCTTCCAATCGCATTGTTCGAGGCCGGATGCGCAGCGCGAGCAAATGTCCTCGACGCGCTCGCCGTCGATGCACGTGCCTATCGATGCATGTATTCGAGCGCCAGCTTGTTCGGTCTCACCGCAGTCGTGCAGGCAGGTCTCGCCGTCGCGGGGCTTGCCCTGTGCAGTGTTCCGCCTTCCTTGCGCGTTATCGGCGACAATGAGGGCTTGCCGCGGCTTCGGGAACTGGAAATCGGCATCTTGCGAAATCCCGCTTCAACGGGAAGCGCCGTCGACCGTCTGACGGATTTCCTGCGCCGCACCCTTCGGCAAGGCTCCTAAGATCCGACGTGAAGCAGGGAACGCGTTGATCCGGCGCGGATCAACGCGGGGGAAACGCCTACCGGTCCTGTCTCAATCCCGAAGCAGATTGTTGCGCGAGAGGTTCTTGACGTCGCGTTCGCCGCAGAGCGCGAGGGTGACGTCGAGTTCCTTGCGGATGATCTCCAGCGTACGGCGCACGCCGGCCTTGCCGCCGGCGCCCAGGCCGTAGAGCATGGAGCGGCCGATATAGGTGCCCTTGGCGCCCAGGGCCCAGGCCTTGAGCACATCCTGGCCGGAGCGCACGCCGCCGTCCATATGCACCTCGATGCGCGAGCCCACCGCCTCCACGATGCGGGGCAGGGCCTGGATGCTGGACTCGGCCCCGTCGAGCTGGCGGCCGCCATGGTTGCTCACGATCAGGGCGTCCGCGCCCGAGTCGGCGGCCAGCTTGGCGTCTTCCACATCCTGAATGCCCTTGAGGATGAGCTTGCCGCCCCACCGGTCGCGGATCCACTGGATGTCCTTCCAGGACAGTTGCGGGTCGAACTGTTCGGTGGTCCAGGCGGAGAGCGAGGAGAGGTCCGTGACGCTCTTGGCGTGGCCGACGATATTGCCGAAGGTGCGGCGCTTTGTACCGAGCATGTCGAGGCACCAGAAGGGCCGCGTCGCCATCTGCCACACGTGCTTCGGCGTGAAGCGCGGCGGGGCGGAGAGCCCGTTCTTCAGGTCCTTGTGGCGCTGACCCAGGATCTGCAGGTCCAGGGTCAGGACCAGGGCGCCGCAGTTGGCGGCCTTGGCCCGGTCGATCAGGCGCTCGATGAAGTCGCGGTCGCGCATCACATAGAGCTGGAACCAGAAGGGCGCCCGGGTGTGGGCCGCCACGTCCTCGATGGAGCAGATGCTCATGGTCGAAAGCGTGAAGGGAATGCCGAAGGCCTCGGCCGCCTGGGCCGCCAGGATCTCGCCATCGGCATGCTGCATGCCGGTCAGGCCGGTGGGCGCGATGGCCACGGGCATCTTCACGTCCACGCCCACCATGCGCGCCGCCGTGCTGCGGTTCTCCATGTTCACGGCCACGCGCTGGCGCAGCTTGATCTTCTGGAAGTCGCTCTCGTTGGCGCGGTAGGTGCTCTCGGTCCAGCTGCCCGAATCCGCGTAGTCGTAGAACATGCGCGGCACGCGGCGGCGGGCCTGTTCCTTGAGGTCTGCGATCGTCAGGGCCTGCTCTACGCTCATCATGTCCTCGCACCGGTCGGGCCGCAGCCGCGACATTCCATAGGGGGTGGGCAATCTTTAAGAGGAGGATGGGTGGGCGGCAAGGGCGCCGGCTGCACAATCCGTCGTGAATGGCCTGTTTATCAATAAAATTACACCGCCATGCTCCGGGAAGCAGCGGTCGCCGGGGCAGACAAAAACGCCCTCCCGGCAAAGCCGGAAGGGCGTCGAACGATGCGAGATCGCGCGTGTTACTTGGTGGCGTAGAACTTCGCCATGTCGGGCAGGCGCTTGACGCGAATGCTGGACGCCTTGCCGGCGGTGCGGAAGGCCTCGAAGCGCTCCTTGCAGACTTCGGTCATCAGCGCGGTCGCCGGCTTCAGATAGGTGCGCGGGTCGAAATTGTCCGGCTTTTCCTTGAAGTTCTTGCGCACCGCGCCGGTCATGGCCAGGCGGATATCGGTGTCGATATTGATCTTGCGCACGCCATGCTTGATGGCTTCCTGGATCTCCTCGACCGGCACGCCGAAGGTCTCCTTCATCTTGCCGCCGTACTGGTTGATGATGGCCAGCAGCTCCTGCGGCACGCTGGAGGAGCCATGCATCACCAGATGGGTATTGGGAATGCGGGCGTGGATTTCCTTGACGCGGCTGATGGCCAGGATGTCGCCGGTGGGCTTGCGGCTGAACTTGTAGGCGCCGTGGCTGGTGCCGATGGCAATCGCCAGCGCGTCGACGCCGGTCTTGGAGACGAAGTCGAGCGCCTGGTCCGGGTCGGTCAGCAGCTCTTCGCGAGAAAGCTTGCCCTCGAAGCCGTGGCCGTCTTCCTTGTCGCCGGCGCCCGTTTCGAGGTTGCCGAGACATCCAAGTTCGCCTTCGACCGAGACGCCGGCCGCATGGGCGATCTTCACAACTTCCGCCGTCACGTCGACATTGTACTCATAGCTGGCGACGGTCTTGCCGTCGGCGAGCAGCGAGCCGTCCATCATGACGGAGGTGAAGCCGTTGGTGATGGCCGAGATGCAGGTCGAGGGCTGGTCGCCGTGGTCGAGATGCAGGCAGACCGGGATATGCGGATATTCCTCGGCAGCGCCGAGGATGAGGTGGCGCAGGAACGCATCGCCGGCATAGGAACGCGCACCGCGGCTTGCCTGCAGGATCACCGGGGAGTCCGTGGCATCCGCCGCGCGCATGACCGCCTGGACATACTCCAGGTTGTTAACGTTGAACGCGGGCAGTGCGTAGTCGTTCTCCGCTGCGTGGTCGAGCAACTGCCGCATGGTGATCAATGCCATTCCTATCCTCCTTCGGATGCCTTTATGACGGGGTTGGCGGCACTATTCACGCATCGCCCACCATATGCAACAGGCCTGAAAGACCCCATCGGGAGCCAAATCGATTAAATGGAGCGGCGGAAATAAATTTCTCGTGGAAAGAGGCAAAATCCGGCCCACGGAAGCGGGCCGGATTGCAAAAATCCATGTCGGTTCAAATAAATAGGACAAATCCTCGGCCGTTCTCAACGGCCGGGGATAAGACTTATTCCGCGTCGTCGGCTTCCGGCGGCGGCATGCTCGCGCGCTCGCCGGTGATGATCTCGCGTTTGCCGACATGGTTGGCCGGGCCGACGAGGCCTTCCTTTTCCATGCGCTCGACAAGGGACGCGGCCCGGTTGTAGCCGACGGCAAGGCGGCGCTGGATGTAGGAGGTCGAGCACTTGCGGTCACGCATGACGACCTTGACGGCCTTTTCGTAGAGGTCGTCGCCGTCCTCGGCCGCGATGTCGCCCTTGTCGAACACCGCGCCGCCGGTTGCCGGCTTCTCTTCCTCTTCTTCCTCCTCGTCGGCCGTTACCGTCTCCAGATATTCCGGACGGCCCTGGGCCTTGAGATGGAGGACGACCTTTTCGACTTCCTCGTCGGAAACGAACGGGCCATGGACGCGGGAAATGCGCCCGCCGCCGGCCATGTGCAGCATGTCGCCCTGGCCAAGGAGCTGTTCGGCCCCCTGTTCGCCGAGGATGGTGCGGCTGTCGATCTTGGAGCCCACCGAGAAGGCGATGCGGGTGGGGATATTGGCCTTGATCAGGCCCGTGATCACGTCCACCGAGGGGCGCTGCGTGGCCAGGATCAGGTGGATGCCGGCGGCGCGGGCCTTCTGCGCCAGGCGGGCGATCAGTTCCTCGATCTTCTTGCCCACCACCATCATCAGATCGGCCAGCTCGTCGACGATGACGACGATATAGGGCATCGGATCGAGGGAGAGTTCCTGCTCCTCGTTGATCGCCTCGCCGGTTCCCTTGTCGAAGCCGGTCTGGACGCTGATCGTGATCGTCTCGCCCTTGTCGCGCGCGGCGGCGACGCGGTTGTTGTAGCCGTCGATGTTGCGCACGCCGAGGCGGGACATTTTCCGGTAGCGGTCCTCCATCTCGCGCACCGCCCATTTCAGCGCCATGACGGCCTTCTTGGGATCGGTGACGACGGGGGTCAGCAGATGCGGAATACCGTCATAGATCGACAGTTCCAGCATCTTGGGATCGACCATGATCAGGCGGCATTCTTCCGGGCGGAACCGGTAGAGCAGCGACAGGATCATGGTGTTGATGGCGACCGACTTGCCCGAGCCGGTGGTACCGGCGACGAGCAGATGCGGCATCTTCGCGAGTTCCGCGATGACGGGTTCACCGCCGATGGTCTTGCCGAGGCAGATCGGCAGCTTGAAACCGGTCTTGGCGAAGTCCGGGGAGTCGATCATTTCGCGGAAATAGACCGTCTCGCGGGTGGCGTTGGGCAGTTCGATGCCGATGACGTTACGGCCGGGCACCACGGCGACACGCGCCGACAGGGCCGACATGGAGCGGGCGATGTCGTCGGCAAGACCGATGACGCGCGAGGATTTGACGCCCGGCGCCGGCTCGAATTCGTAGAGGGTGACGACCGGACCGGGGCGGACATGGATGATCTCGCCGCGCACGCCGAAGTCTTCCAGCACGCTTTCGAGAAGGCCGGCATTCTGTTCCAGCTGCTCCTGCGTCAGCACGAAGCCGACGGTGCGCGGCGGTTCCTGCAGGAGTTCACGCGGCGGATATTCGTAGGTATCGCCGGCGGGCGTCGCAAGCGTGACCTGGAACGGCCGGGCGCGCGACAGCACCGACGAGGGCGTTTCGCGCACGGGTTCGATGACGGCGGCCGGCGTGATGGCGACGACCGGGGCCGGCTTGAGTTCGACGGCCGCGGGAACGACGACGGGGACGGCAGCCGCTTCGATGACGACCGGTTCGGCTTTTACGGCGGGAAGCGTGGCGACAGGTGCGACGAACGCCGCGCGTGTGGTCGTGGCCGGACGGCATTCGACGACGCGGAAGAGCGCGGCGACTGAGGACGGTTCCTCGCGCTTCTGCTCGACCGGTGCCGGCATGGCAATGGCAACGGGCGCCTGAACGGGGGCCGGCGTCGGCAGCGGCATGCGGACCACGGTCACAGCCGGACGGGTCGGCTCGTCGCTTGCGGCGTCTTCGGGCGCCAGCGTTTCGAAGAAGGCGTGGTCGGAGAGATGGGCGAAGCGGTCGATCGCGGCGCGCACGTCCGGCTTTGCGGCCGGGGGCGCGACGAGGGGCGCCCGCGCCATGAAGGGCTGCAGCGGAACGGTGGGCTTGTAGACGACGTCGGTGGCGGCGCCGCTCGTCGCGGCGGTGACGACGGCCTGGACGAAGCGGGGTGCCGGTTCTGCCGGTGCGGGGGCCGGCTGCTGCTCGACGCGCTGGCGACGATCGTCCAGCGCATCGCGCAGGCGCTGCAGCAGCTGGGCCTGCGTGAGCTGCTCGGGTTGCGCTTCGGGCTGACGGGTGACGGCGGGCTGCTCCACCGGAGCAAGGTGCTCCTCGGCAACGGGCGCAGCGACCTGCACCTCGATTGCGGCCGCCTCTTCGATCTTGGCGGCGACCTTGTCGGGCGTGCGCGTGAAGCGGACATTCGGGGCCATGTAGAAATGGCTTTCCCAGCTGCCGTCGGCATATTGGCCGGGATCGTAGCTCCTTAGCGCCGGCGAACGGAAGCGCGGCCGGTAGTCTTCGTCGTTGGCGACCGGCTCATGGACGGCATGCCATTCCTCTGCCTCCGGGGTAACCTCCGGCAAGGCGCTGTTTTCATAGGAGTAGTACGACGACTGCTCGTCGTTTTCCCCTTCGGTTTCGAGGATGGGATAGAAGTTTGTTCTAGAAATACGCATGAACCTGAAATCTCGACGATCATTGCCGATAGGGATGCGTAGATGGTTAGGAAATGAAGGTTAACAATGTCTTTGGACGGGACCAGATTCCTTTCTGAATTCCCGTTCCAGAACGTCGTTACAGAGAGCGAAACCGGCGCTCCAGCGGGCGAAATCGGCCCGCCCGGGATCGGAAAAAATCTTTTGCGATCGGGCCCTCTCCGTCCTGTCCAAAGGCGCTGGCCGGGGGAGCGTTCGAAGATGGAATCAGACGCCGGCAGTGGGTTGGCCCTCGCCTGCCTCCGGCTCTTCGGCGGCTGCGGGCGGCACGTCCGGATTGCCCTCCGCGCGGTCGCGGTGAAGCGCCGCGCGGGCGAGCAGCATCAGCGTGACCGGCGTCGTCACCGTCACGAAGATGCCGATGAGAATTTCGTGCACGACGGGCCGCGTGGCCAGCACCGTGAAGAAGATCATCGAGGCCATGACGATGCCGCCGGTGCCCCAGCTCGTGCCGAGTGTCGGCGCGTGGATGCGCTCGTAGAAGGTCGGCAGGCGGGCGAAGCCGATGGTGCCGATCAGGGCAAGGCCGGCGCCGATGACGAGAAAGAAGGAAACGACAAGGGCGGCCCAGGCCGGCAGGTCGCCGGCATGCTCGATCGTGCTCATTCGATCACCTCCCCGCGCATCAGGAATTTGGCGAGCGCCACGGTGGCGACGAAGCCGAGCATGCCGATGACCAGCGAGGCCTCGAAATAGATGACCTTGCCGGTGCGGATGCCGAACACCATTAAGAGCAGCATGGAATTGAGATAGAGCGTGTCGAGCGCCAGAACCCGATCCTGGGCGCGCGGGCCACGCGACATGCGCAGCGCCGCGAGCGCCATGGCGGCCACGAGGCAGACCTGGGCGAAATTGACGGACCAGACAAGGATCGTGTGGCTCATTCGAAAATCTCCATCAGCAGCGCCTCGTAGCGGGTCTTGATCAGCACCCGCCAGGCCTCCTCGTCGACGAGGTCGAGCGCATGGATGAGCACCGTGCGGTTCAGGGAATTGTATTCGAGCCAGGCGGTGCCGGGCGTGCTCGTGATGATGACGGAGAGCACCGCCAGCGCCGTCGGGTCTTCGAGATCGAGCGGTACCGTCATGAAGCCCGATTTGAAGCGGCCCCTGCGCCCCGTCAGGAGGATCGAGGCGACGGCGATGTTCGAGCGCACGATATCGTAGAGCACGATGCCGAGGAGCTTGGGCAACAGGTACCATTTCGGCAGGCGCGGCTTTGCAGGCCGCAACGAGGCCATGCCCCAGGACGCGAAGACCGAGACGATGCAGCCGAGAATGAGATGACCGAGCGTGAAGCCGTTGAGGGCGAGCCAGGTGAGGACGAGCGAGGCGCTGAGCAGCGGATAGGGCAGCATGTCAGATCCCTCCCCCGCCATCCGGGCCGCTCGGCCCCGCAACGCCCGCGCGGCGGGCATTGACCACCGCGTCGATATAGCTCGCGGGTTGCTGCAGGGTCCGCACGGTCTCCTCCATGTAGCTCATGGCAGGCCCCGCCTTGATCGTCAGCGCCAGGGTCAGCGCGATCAGCAGCATGACGGGCGCCATTTCCATGACGAGCACGCGTGGCACGGTGCCTTCCATCGAGGCCCAGAAGGTGCGGATGCCGGCGCGCGTCATGGAGATGAGCGCGGCAAGGCCGGAGAGGATGAGGAGGGCGACGATCCACCAGACGGAGGCCGGGATCGGTCCCTCGCCCTGGACATTCGTGCCGATCATGCCCGACAGCATGGCGAACTTCGCGACGAAGCCGGAGAGCGGCGGCAGACCGGAAAGCAGGATGCCGCAGGCGGCAAAGCAGGTGCCGAGCACGGCGATGGTTCCCGGCATGGTGACGCCGACCTCGACCTCCTGATCTTCGTCGTCGGCGTCGCCATAGGCTTCCATGGTGACGGCGAGAACCGAGGCGCCGGCATCCTGGCCGCGTTCGACGAGTTCGATGAGCAGGAAGAAGGCGGCGATCGTCAGCGTGGAACTGACCATGTAGAAGAGCGCGCCGGCCGTGACCTCGCCGTTGCTGAGGCCGAGCACGGCCAGCAGCGTGCCGGAGGAGACGAGCACCGAATAGCTCGCGAGCCGGCCGAGCGCCTGCGAGGCAAGCACGCCGATCGTGCCGAAGGCGACGGTGGCCATGCCGCCATAGAGCAGCACGTTGAGGCCGAGGCCGGCCGATGCGCCCTGCCCGAAGACGAGCAGCGACAGGCGCAGGATGACATAGATGCCGACCTTGGTCATGATGGCGAAGAGCGCGGCCACCGGTGCGCTGGCCGCCGAGTAGGCCGGCACCAGCCAGAAGTTCAGCGGCCACAGCGCCGCCTTGATGAGGAAGACGACGCCGAGAATGCCGGCCCCCGCCTCCAGCAGCATGCGCCGTTCGCCCTCGATCTCGCCGATGCGCACGGCAAGGTCGGCCATGTTGAGCGTGCCGGCCGAGCCGTATATGGCGCTGACGCCGATGAGGAAGCAGAGCGCGGCGGCCAGGTTGACGGCGATATAGTGCAGGCCCGCCTTGACGCGCATGGAGCCGGAGCCGTGCATCAGCAGGCCGTAGGAGGCCGCCAGCATCACTTCGAAGAAGACGAAGAGATTGAAGAGGTCGCCCGTGAGGAACGCGCCGTTGAGGCCCATCAGCAGGAACTGGAAGAGCGAATGGAAATGCGCGCCGGCGGTGTGCCAGCGGGCAAGCGCATAGACGAGCGTCGGGATGGAGAGGATCGAGGCTAGCACGAGCATCAGCGCCGACAGCCGGTCCACCACCAGCACGATGCCGAAGGGCGCCGGCCAGTTACCGAGAAGATAGACGCCCTCGAAGCTGCCGGCCTCGCTGCTCGCCAGCCGGAACAGGCTGATGGCGACGGCGGCGAGCGCGAGGCACGAGACGACGCTGACCATGGCTTTGACGACGCGCTGGCGCTCGTCGAAGAAGAGAAGCAGCGCGCCCGCGACGAGCGGGATGATGATGGGCGCGATGATGAGATGTTGCTGCCAGGCGCTCATTTGGGCTGCTCCCTGCCGTCGACATGGTCCGTGCCGGTGAGGCCGCGCGCCGCGAGCAGCACGACGAGGAACAGCGCCGTCGTGGCGAAGCCGATGACGATGGCGGTGAGCACCAGCGCATGGGGCACGGGATCGGTCATGGACGAGATGGGAACGCCCTCCTCGAGGAGGGGCGCGGCATTGGATTTCACGCCGCCGACGCCGAAGATGAAGAGATTGACGGCATAGGACAGGAGCGACAGGCCGATGATGACCTGATAGGTGCGCGGGCGCAGGATGAGCCAGACGCCCGATCCGGTCATGATGCCGATGCCGATTGCGAGAACGAGTTCCATCAGGCTTCCTCCGCCTTGGGCGCTTCGACGCTGCGGACCCGGTGCATGCGAATGGATTGGTGGGCGAGTGCGATGAGGATGAGCACGGTCGCGCCGACGACGAGCGAGAAGACGCCGAGATCGAAGAGGAGCGCCGTCGCCGCCGGCACCTTGCCGATGAAGGGCACCTGTATGTATTGCGAGTGGGTCGTCAGGAACGGATAGCCGAAGAACCAGGCGCCGATGCCCGTCGCAACCGCCATCAGCAGGCCGAAGCCCATCCAGCGCAGCGGCAGGATGCGGATGCGGTCCTCCGCCCAGCGCACGCCGCCGGCAAGATATTGCAGCAGGAAGGCGATGGCCATGGTGATGCCGCCGGCAAAGCCGCCGCCCGGCAGGTCATGCCCGCGCAGGAACAGGTAGATGGCGAAGGTGATGACGACCGGGAACATCCACTGCATGATGACCGACGGCACCAGCAGGTAGTCGCGCACCGTGTCGCCGGCCGAGCGCTCGGGACGCTCCGCGTCGAAGGCGGCCTGGAGACGCTGCTGCTCGGGCTTCTCGATGCTGTCTGGCGCGGGACGGAAGCGGCGCAGCAGCGCGAAGACCGTCAGCGCCACGATGGCAAGAACAGCGATCTCGCCCATCGTGTCGAAGCCGCGGAAATCGACGAGGATGACGTTGACCACGTTGCGTCCGCCGCCCTCGGTATAGGCTTTTTCGAGGAAGTAGCTGGCGATGGCGTCCGGCACGGGCTGCTTCATGATGGCGTAGGAGAAGAGGAACATCCCGAAGCCGCAGGCGAGCGCGAGCAGGAAGTCCCGGAAGCGGCGGCTGCGCGCGGCGAGCGAAACGGCGTTGTCGACCTTCTCGGAGCGTTTCGGCAGCCAGCGGAGGCCAAGCAGCAGGAGCACGGTGGTGACGACTTCCACGACGAGCTGCGTGATGGCAAGGTCCGGTGCCGAGAGCCAGACGAAGGTGATGCAGGTGGTGATGCCTGCGCCGCCGAGCAGCACGAGCGCGGCAAGGCGGTGATACTTCGCCTGATAGGCCGCGCCGAGCGCGCAGAACGCGCCGATGCACCAGACGGCCGCGAAGATCGGATCGAAACCGACGAAATCGAGGGCCTTGGGCGAGAAGCCGGCGATATAGAGCGGCAGCACGCCGGCGAGCAGCCCGGCCGCCGCGACGAGGCGCAACTGCGGCTGGAGGTGGCGGGTGCCGAGATTGCTTTCCATCCAGCGCGCCCATTTCCAGGACACCGTGACCAGCACGCGCTCGAAGATGCGCTGGCCGGCCAGGTGGCGGAAGAGCGGCGGGCCGTCGTCGCATTTGGCGAGATAGTCCTTCAGCAACGCATAGAGCGCGGCGCCGCCGATAAGCGCGATCACGCTCATGATGAGCGGCGTGTTGATGCCGTGCCAGATGGCGAGGCTGTAGTCCGGCGTGCGCTCACCCAGCACGGAGACGACCGCCGAGTGCAGGAAGGGGCCGATAGAGAGGCTCGGGATGATGCCGACGACGAGGCAGGCGAGCACGAGGAACTCGATGGGGAAGCGCATCCAGTGCGGCGGCTCGTGCGGCTTGGGCTTCGGCAGGTCGGTCGGCTCGGGGCCGAAGAAGACCATGTGGATGAAGCGGATGGAATAGGCCACGGAGAAGGCGCCGGCGAGCGTCGCCACATAGGGCAGGATGCGGTCGAGAACGGAATCGGCGTGGGTCTCCACCGCTTCGGCGAAGAACATCTCCTTGGACAGAAAGCCGTTGAGCAGGGGCACGCCGGCCATGGCGGCGCTGGCCACCAGGGCCAGGGTGCCGGTGATGGGCATCAGGGGGAAGAGCCCGTCCAGGCGGCGGATGTCCCGGGTGCCGGTCTCGTGGTCCACGATGCCCGCGGCCATGAAGAGCGAGGCCTTGAAGGTGGCGTGGTTGAGGATGTGAAAGACCGCGGCCACGGCGGCCAGCGGGCTGTTGAGGCCCAGCAGCAGGGTGATCAGGCCCAGATGGCTGATGGTGGAATAGGCCAGCACGCCCTTGAGATCGTTCTGGAACATGGCCGCGTAGGCTCCGATCAGCAGGGTGACCAGGCCCGCACCGCCCACGATCCAGAACCACTGCTCGGTGCCCGAGAGCGCGGGCCAGAGCCGCGCCATCAGGAAGACGCCCGCCTTCACCATGGTGGCCGAGTGCAGATAGGCCGAGACCGGCGTGGGCGCGGCCATGGCGTGCGGCAGCCAGAACTGGAAGGGGAACTGCGCGCTCTTGCTCAAGGCGCCCAGCAGCACCAGCACCAGCATCGGGGTGTAGAGCGCATGGGCGCGGATGCGATCACCGGCGGCCAGCACCGCGTCCAGCTCATAGCTGCCCACGATATGGCCCAGCATCAGCACGCCGGCCAGCAGGGCCAGGCCGCCGCTGCCGGTCACGGTGAGCGCCATGCGGGCGCCGCGGCGCGCATCGCGCCGGTGGTGCCAGTAGCCGATCAGCAGGAAGGAGAAGAGGCTGGTGAGCTCCCAGAAGAAGACCAGCTGGATCAGATTGCCCGAGAGCACCACGCCCAGCATGGCGCCCATGAAGGCCAGGAAGGCGGCGTAGAAGCGCGCCATCGGGTCCTCGGGCGACATGTAGTAGCGCGCATAGATCACCACCAGCAGGCCGATGCCCAGCACCAGCAGGGCAAACATCCAGGCGAAGCCGTCCATGCGCAGGGTGACGTTCAATCCGAGCTGGGGCAACCATTCGATGTCGAGCCGGACCTTGCCGCCATTGCGCACGGCCGGATAGAGCGTCGCCGTCAGCACCAGGCCGGCCAGGGCGACGCCCCCGGCCATCCGCGCCGCAAGGACGCGGGAATCCGTCCGCAGCAACAGCGTCGCGGCAAGGCTTCCCGCGAAGGGAAGGCAGACCAGCAGCACCAGTATAGTTTCACCTGTCATCGTTCGATCGATCGCTTTTGAACGTCAGAGCTTCTCACAAGCCGGCAAGCCGGCGGTATCGGGAAGCCGCGCGCGATCCGGATCGATCGAGGCGGCCGTCAGGCGAAAATCGGCGGAGGGGCACGTGCCCCGCGTGTGTCGAGCGAGCCCGTGCCGGAGCGGAACGGCAGAACCATGGCGATGGCGGCAGGGGCGGCATGGAGGCGAAGCACGGTTTGCGCCGGAAGGCAGGCAAGATCGACGCCCGGGCCGTCCTGCCCCGTCATCTTGCCGGCGACGGTGCGCTTGCGGATGTCCTTCTCACCGGCCGTCGATGGAGCGCTCGCAGTCTTGTGCGTGCCATATCGAAGCATCTTGGCTGGAGCGGCGGCGGTGGAGGACGCCGTGAGCGTCGATATCAACAGCAAAAGACAGGTGAGCGCAGTGCAAAGAAGGCGGAAGGCCCGGTGAAACGGTCGATCCTGTTGCCTTGTTGCTGTCAAACGCGCTGCCTCTCGATATCGTCGCCCATCCTGAAGGATTCTTTCATCAGGACAATACGTTGGCGGGAACGGCGCTGTCCACCCGCGGGCATGAAACTTTTCCAAAATTGAGCCGATTTGCCGCAAAAGACGGGATGATTTTCCTTACCATTCGCGAAAGCCGGCATTCTGTCGCGCCTGGTCCTGCTTGCTGCCCCTTCGTTTCAAGCGCATTCTAGACCTTGCGAATCGCATGAAGCAGACCTGCTCCGCTGCGGCACTGCCGGGAGCGCAAGGTGCGCCGAATATCTGGACAGCCGGTCGATTGTTCCCGGCCGCCAGTCAGTTCCGTGTTCCGGTTCCTGCCCGCGGCATTTCCGGCACGGCGTCAATTCACACCGAACGGGGGTCAATGATGACGGATGCGCGACGGGAATGGATCAGCAAGCGGGCCTACACGCTCTGGGAAGAGGCCGGCCGCCCTCACGGGCATGACGGCGATCATTGGGAACAGGCAGTGCGCGAGCGCGACGAGTTCGAGCGCGTGGCGCTTGTCGACGACGTCAAGCCGATCGGCGCAAAGAAGCCGCTGATCGACATCTCCACTGACGCGAAGGCCACGAACACCGTCTCTGCCAAGCCGAAGAAGAAGGCGGAAGCGGAAAAACCGGTTGCCGCCAAGGCCGTCGCGAAGGCGAAATCGGCCAAGGCGATCAACAGCAAGCCGATCTGACCTACAGCGTTGCGAGCGTCCGGTTGGCGATGGCGCCGGCATAGGCGTCGCGCTGGGCGACCTTTTCCTCCAGCGCGGCGATGACGCTGTCTGCGAAATCGGCCTCGTAGAGATCGAACATCGTGCTCAGCCCGCCCGGCGTGAAGACGTTGATTTCCAGGATCTTGTCGCCGACGATGTCGAGGCCGACGAGGAACATGCCGTCCTCGACGAGTTTCGGGCGCACCATCTCGGCAATGGCGAGGATGTCGGGCGTGATCGCGACGGGGGCCGCCGTGCCGCTGGCGTGGATGTTGGAACGCACCTCGCCCTTTGCCGGCACGCGCCGGATCGCGGCATATTTGCCGTCGCGCACGAGTGGGCGGCCGTTCATCAGGAAGAGGCGGATATCGCCTTCGCTCGCCGCCGGCAGATAGTTCTGGGCGATCAGGTACCCTTCCCCGCTCACCGCCTCGAAGATCTGGTTGAGATTGGCTTCGTCCGGCGAGCCGATCTTGAAGACGTTCTTGCCACCGGAGCCCTGCAGGGGCTTCACGATCACGCCCTCCTTGTGCATGTCGATGAAGGCGCGGATTTCATCGATGCTCTTGGAGATCAGCGTTTCCGGTCGGACGGCCTGCGGAAATGCCTGGAAGTAAAGCTTGTTCTGCGCGAGGGCGAGACCGTCCGGATCGTTGACGACGATCGTACCGCGGGCGCTCGCCAACCGGCCGAACATCGCGCCGACATGGGCCGCCCAGGGCCTCGCCTCAGCATCGAGCGAAGGATCGTTGCGCAGGAACAGCACGTCGACGTCGCGCACGTCCATCGTCTCCACGGTCGTTTCGTCGCCCTGAAGGGCCGCGTGGAAACTTTCCGCCTTCTTGTAGCGCTTGCCGGGCAGAAGGCGGCCGCGCACGTTGAGGCTGTCGTCCGCCCGAAGCACGAAGTCACCGGGCGTCAGGTAGCAGATGTCGTGCCCCCGCGAGAGCGCCGCCATGGCGAGCGCGGTGGTGGTGTAGGTCGGGGTTTCCCCCTCGATCGAGTTGACGAAAAAGGCGATACGCATGGTTGCTCTCCTCAAGCTTCGAGCATGGCAAGGGGGGTGAGTCCGGTGCGGGCGCGCTCCAGCCGCGCGCGTCCGCGTTCCGTTTCGAGGCACAGCGGGCGGAGGACCGGCGGCTTCAGCAGGCCGCGCACGCCGAGTTCCTCCATCACGCTGAAATGGATCGCGGCGATCTTGCCCATCCAGAACGGATCGAGCGCACCACCGGCCTTCAGATGGCTGAGCAGGGACAGGAGACCCCGCAGGTAGATCGCATCCTTGGCAAGCCCGCCGCCGCGAAAGACGCGCAACAGCAGGCCGAAGGCGGTTTCCGCATCGAGATCGTGCTGCCGGGTGAGGTGCTGGAAGCTTTCGACGAAGGAGGCGCCTGCCAGCATCAGGTCGCACCCGACGACGCGCGCGGCAAGCAGCCGCAACCGCTCCGGCGTGAAGCCGCCGGCCAGGAATTCGGCGAAGACCGCAAGTCCTTCCTGCATGCCTTCATAGCCGGCAAGGCCGGTGCGGAAGACGCGCAAGCCCTGCGCCGAGCCGTTGAAATAGGTGAGAAGGTGCACCCCGACTTCGTGGCTGAGCAGGGCATCGACGCGCTGGCGCATCATGCGCGTGCGCCGTGAGATCAGGAGGCGCGGTCCGGAGACGAGCAGGCCCGCCGGCACGTCGTCGCGCAACTCGATGGCCGCATCGAACCCGTCATAGCGCTGATGGTAGGACATCATCATCGCGCGGGCACGCCGCTCGACATGGAAGCAATCCACCACATCCTCGTCATCGGGCGTGCGGGTCGGCATGCGCTGTGCCCTGGTGGTGCCGTCGAGAACCTCTGAAGCCGCTTTCAGCAGGGATGGCTCGACCGGGCCATAGAGCGCACGGCCGAACTCGACGAAGCGCGCCCTTTCGCGCTCGGCGATGAGCGTCAGCTGAAGATCGAGTTCCTGCCGCTTCTCGCGGTAGATCTGATGCAGGACCGGATCTTCCAGCCGGTCGAGCGCGATGGCGTAGAGGCGGCGCTTCTCCCGTTCCACCAGAAGGCTCAGCGGCCGATAGAGGAACCGCGGCGGCCGGTCGAAGCGGTTTGCCTTGAACTCCTGCCAGGCGGCATTGGCATTGATCGGGGTTACGGCGAGGAGGAAGTCGAAACTGGACGCGACGTCGTCCATGCCGCGGTCCGCGCGCTCGACCGCATCGATGAAGGCCTTGCGGCCGAAGGCGCGGTAGGTTGCCGGTTTCGGGAAACCCTCCGCTTCGAGATAAGCCGTCAGGGCCTGCAGACCGGCGTCGAGGAAGTTGTCGATGAGGCGCTCGCGCAGGTCGGGGTAGATCGCGTCCGAGCCGGTAACGCGATAGATCGGTGCGAAGCGCAGCGTCAGCAGGGGAAGCTTCAGGGAAAGCAGCTCCGGCCGTGCGCAGGGATCGTCGCTTGCCGCGCAGGTCTCGACCCGTGGCGTCCGGAAACGCGTCTCGAACCCCTCTACTGCCGTCTCGAAGGCCGCCATCGCGCTCGCCCCGGCCTTTCCGTCCGGCGCGGACAGCATCACCTCGAACGGCTGGAGGAAGGGGGCATCGCCGGAGAGCAGCCGATCGCGCTGGAATTCATCCACGTCGAGCAGCACGAAGGCGCCGCATTGCTTGCGCAGTGCCTCGGCAATGGAGGCGATCAGCGGCAAGGCATCCTCGACAGTGCGGGTAAGCAGATAGGAGGCATTGGCTGCCGCCACTTCGCGGGCCACGATATGGGCTTCGGGATCGCCGATGTAGACGCACAGGAACGGCAGTGGGCGGTCGATGTGCAGCCGGCCACCGTCCAGCTCCCGGCGCACGGGCTTGCCGGCCGCAAGCGCCGCAATCACCTCCTCTGCAAGCGATTTCGCTTTCGCCGCAGGCGGTTTACGTGCGGATCTTTCTCTGGTCATTCGACCTCCCGCAATGCCCGTTCAAGGATCGGCACGGCGGCGGTCAGGAGCGCCTGCAACGCGGCGATGGCCTGCCAGTCGGGCGTGCCGGTCCATTCGTCCATGAAGAACTTCTTGAACTCCACGGCGATGGCGCAGCCGTTTTGGGGAAAGCGCTCATGGATGAAACGTGTCTGCTCGCCGCGCCCCTGGAAGGCGATGTTCTCGCGCACGTCCAACCGGCGGCCAAGGAAGTCGAAGTCGGCCGCAAAGGCCATGAAGGCATCGACAACGGGTGCCCATCGCGTTCTGTCCATGGAGGCGGTGCCGATATTGATATCGGGTGCGGCGTTCTGTTCCGTCGGTGGCGCGGCCGGTCCGGCGCGCCGGTGGTTGTAGCTGTGGATGTCGAGCACGACGAAGCGGCCGTGCTGCGCCTCAACGCCGCGCAGGTGGTTTTCGAGCATGTCGTAATAGGCATCATGCACGCCGAGGCTATCGTCGACCTCGGTCTCGGATAGCGGCGACCGCCAGACCTTCAGACCCCATGCCTGCTCCGGCGTCAGATAGATCGCGCCGTCGCGGGCGCGATTGATGTCGACCTCAAAGCGGGAGCGATGAAAAACGATGCGATTGGCGAGGCCGGCAATGGTCTCGCCGGTAAACGGATCCTCCTCCCGCAGGCGTTCGCGGGCGTCGAGCGCCATCTTGTCGAGGAGGCCGGGTCGCACGGCGTGGCCGTCATGGATGGCCGTGCCGACGACGGGCGAAGCGCCGCGCTGCACGGTCCACCAGATATGCTCGTCCACCTGTCCGTTTTCGTCCGTCATCCGCTGCATCCCGTCTGTTCCGGTTCCGCAGGAATGCCCGGCGAAGATGTTCGTTCCACATGCCGCGACGCCTTGGCCCCTTGGAGGCGGCGACAAAGCACTCTATCTGATCGGGCGAGGCATCTTTCGACGAGGACCCAAGTGCGCCCGATCTACATGCTGGCCGGCCTGCTGATGACGGCGCTCGGCATCATCGGCGTCTTTCTGCCGCTGCTGCCGACGACGCCGTTCCTGCTCGTCGCCGTCTGGTGTTTTTCCCGCTCTTCGCCGCGCCTCGAAGCCTGGCTCCTGAACCACCGCACGCTCGGACCGCCTCTCGCCAACTGGAAGCGCGAGGGTGCGATCTCCGGGCGCACGAAGGTGGTCGCTCTCAGCCTGATCGCCGTCAGCTACGGTTTCTTCTGGTATCGGGTGCAGCCTTCGCTTCTGCTGGCCGCGGTCGTTGCCTCGATCCTCTCGGCAAGCGCCCTCTTCATCGCGACGCGACCCCTGCCGAAAGGGAATTGAGCCATGGCACAACAGGAGCAGGCACCCGTCATCGTCTGGTTTCGCAAGGACCTGCGCACCGACGACAACGCGGCCCTCGCCGCCGCGGCACAAACGGAACGTCCCATCGTCGCCCTCTATGTTCGCGAGCCTGAAGCCGTCGGCACAGGCCCCCTCGGCGCGGCGCAAGCCTGGTGGCTGCACCATTCGCTGGCGTCCCTCGCCCGGCGGCTGGATGCGCTCGGTGCGCAGCTCATTCTGCGCAGCGGGGCAGCCTGCGACGTGCTGGATAGTCTCATCGCGGAAACCGGCGCCGACACGATCTATTGGAACCGTCGGCACGATCCGCCGGGCATCGCCATCGACAAGGACATCAAGGCTTCCTTGAAGGCGCGCGGTATCGCTGCAAAGAGTTTTGCCGGGCAATTGCTGCACGACCCGATGCGTCTCCTGACCGGCGAGAAGAAGCCTTATCGGGTCTATACGCCTTTCTGGCGGGCGCTGGAGCGGGAGGGCGAGCCGCATGAACCGGTCGATGCGCCGGAGCGGCTGTCGTCGCCGGCCAGGCCGCCCGGCTCGGAAAATCTGGCGGATTGGGCGTTGCTACCGGAAAAGCCGGACTGGGCGGCATCCTTCGCGGAGATCTGGACACCGGGAGAGGATGCGGCGCGCGAACGGCTCGACGATTTCGTCGACGATGCGATTGGCGGCTACAAGGCGGACCGCGACCGGCCGGCGATCGACGCGACGTCCTTCCTGTCGCCGCATCTGGCGATGGGCGAGATCTCCCCTGCCCGCGTCTGGCATGCAACGCGTGGCCTGAAGGCGCCCGCGGAGGATGTGATCCATTTCCGCAAGGAACTGGCCTGGCGGGAATTCTGCCATCACCTGCATTTCCACTTCCCGGAGCTTGCCGAGAAAAACTGGAACGCGCGGTTCGACGGCTTTCCTTGGGAAACGGGCGAGACGCATTTCCGGCTCTGGACACGAGGCATGACCGGGTATCCGATTGTCGATGCCGGCATGCGACAGCTTTGGAAACACGGCTGGATGCACAACCGCGTGCGCATGATCACCGCCTCCTTCCTCATCAAGCATCTGATGATCGACTGGCGGCGCGGTGAGACATGGTTCCGCGATACGCTTGTGGACGCCGATGCGGCCTCGAATGCGGCAAACTGGCAATGGGTGGCGGGGTCTGGCGCCGATGCCTCGCCCTTCTTCCGTATCTTCAATCCGATCCTGCAGGGCGAAAAATTCGACCCTGACGGCGCCTATGTCCGCACCTTCGTGCCCGAACTGGAAAAGCTGGATGCCGCCTGGATCCACAAGCCCTTCGATGCTCCTGAAAGCGCGTTGAAGGACGCCGGGATCGCGCTTGGGAAAACCTATCCCAAGCCCGTCGTGAACCATGGCAAGGCGCGCGAGCGCGCCCTTGCCGCCTATAAGTCCCTGAAAAACGACTGATTCAATCGCTGCGTACGAGCGCTGCGGTCAGCAGGGAAACGAAGGCCTCCCCCGCCGCCTCCAACGGGCCGCTGTTGTCGATGACGACGGTGTCGGCGGCGACGACGATTTCCGGCGTGGCGCGGTCCAGCCGCTTTGCAATGGCCTCGGCGCTCTCGCGGCCGCGGGCGGCAAGGCGTGCGGCGAGGATGTCGGGCCGGGCGGTAACGAGAACGACCTTGAGGCGCGGATAGGCATCGGCAAAGGCCGGCAGCGCGGAGCGGCTGCCATTCGCGACGAGCGTCACGCCCTCCGCCAGCTGCGCCAGCGTCTCGCGCGGAATGCCGTAGGAAAGGCCGTGCGCGTCCCAGGAGACGGCGAAGCCGCCGCCGGCTGCCTGCCTGCGAAACCCGTCCGCATCGATGGCCGTATGCGCTTCCCCGCCGGCATCGGCCGGACGGGTGATGACACGGCGCACGAACCCCACGCGGGTCTCCTCGGCAAAGTGTCGTGCGGCATAGGACATGACGCTGTCCTTGCCTGCGCCGCTCGGCCCTACCACGACGATCATCGTGCCGGTCGGTGCCGGCAGCGGCCGTGCCTCCATGGTCATGCCACCCGCCGGCCCTGGCGCCAGACCGAGCGCACGACGGGAACGCCGGAGGGACGGCGCACGCGCGCGAGATCGGCGCGCAGACCTTTCGCGATGGCCCCGCGGTCATCGAGGCCGACGGTGCGGGCGGGCGTGGTGGATACCATCGCGATCGCCTTCGGCAGATCCATGCCCTCGTCGGCCAGGATGAAGGGCGCATGCATGAGGCTGAACGGAACGTAGTCGGAGGACAGCACGTCGAGCACGCCCATCTCCGCAAGGTCGCGAGCGGCGATGTTGCCCGAATGGGACTTGCCGCGCACGATGTTCGGCGCGCCCATCAGCACGCTCATGCCAGCGCCATGCGAGGCCTTGGCGGCCTCGAAACTGGTGGGAAATTCGGCAAGGCGGATGCCATAGCCGATGGCTTCCTCGACATGTTCCAGCGTCGCATCGTCGTGGCTGGCGACGGAGATGTCGCGGGCGGCGCAGGAGGCGGCAATGGCGTCGCGATGCGGTTTGGCATAGCGGGCGGAAAGATCCTGCTGGCGCTTGCAGAAGGCGGCGAACTCGTCGTCGGTCAGGCCGCGCTTCTTCTTGTAGTAGAGGATGTACTGTTCCATCGTCTGGAACTGGCGCTGGCCGGGGGCGTGGTCCATCAGCGAGACGAGGCGGACGAGCGGGTCGTCCTCGAATTCCTCGTAGTGGTCGAGCACGTTGTCGGTCGATACTTCGCAGCGCAGGTGAATGAGGTGTTGCGCGCGCAGGCGGTCGTCGTCCTGCGCCTCGGCAATGGCATTTGCCATGGAGCGCATCTCGCCCTTCTCGAAGCCGCCGTCCTCGTCCGAACCCATGCGCAGGCAGTCGAAGACGGTGGTGATGCCCGATGTGACGACCTGGGCGTCATGCGCCTGGATCGCGGCCGTCAGGCCCCAGCGCACGCCGGGACGCGGCGAATAGTGGGCTTCGAGATGGTCGGTGTGCAATTCGACGAGGCCGGGCAGGAGAAAGTCCCCCTCCATGTCCTCGCCGGCAGCGGACGCGCCTTCGGAAATGTCGGCGATAAGGCCGTCGCGCAGAACCAGCGTGCCGTCGAGGACCCTGTCCTCAAGCACGATACGGGCATTGGAAAGAACGGTTTCGCGGGTCATGTCAGGCGGTCTTTCTGTTGGCGGCTCCCCCGAGCGGGAAGAGCGAATGAATGGTGAAATCGGCGCCGCGCGAGGGTTCGCGGAAGAGCGAGAGGCCGGCGACCGGCAGCGGCCGGCCGTGAAATTCGGCGAAATGATCGAGCAGTACCTTTTCGACGGCATCGCGGCGCTCGGCCGGGACGCGGCCCGTCAGCGTCATGTGAAAGCGGAATTCGTCGAAGACATAGGGGTAGCCCCATTGCACGAGGTTCTGGCGCTCGTCGGCGGTCAGTTCGTCCGGCTTGCGGCGGGCGATGTCGGCCGAGGTCAGCGGCGCGCGGAAGCGCTCGAAGCGGCGCACCACTTCGCCGGCGAAAGCCTGCAGCGGTTCGCAATGATCGCCCGGTACCAGCGCGAAGAAGGAGCCGAGGCGGCCGACGACGACTTCGGGGATGTCGAAGGGGTCTGCCTCCGAAACGAAGCGGCCGATCTCGGCGAGGAGCTCGGCTTCGCTGCGGCCTTCGGCGAGCGTGAAGGGGGCTTTCAGGGTGGCGTGGAAACCGTAGCGGCGCGGATCGGCGGTCAGGCCGGCAAGCGCCGCGGCGTCGAAGCCGCTTGCAACCGGCTGCTCCAGCGTGGCGCCTGTAAACGCATTGCGCCCCAGCCAGCGCTGGGCGGCAAGGGTCAGGGGGTCGCTTGCGGACGGCGTGAAGTAGAGGGCGTAACGCACGGGCTCATTCCTGTAAAAGTCCATCGACGCCGCTGAAGGCGGCGCCGGATCATGAAGGGATTCGTGTGGCAGCATCATGCCGCCATCGCGAGATCAATGCGCCGGCTTGCCCATCAGACGGGAGCGCAACGCATTCGATATGCCGTCGAAGACGAAGACCACGGCGAGGATGAGGAGCACCATGTAGGCGACGTTCTCCCAGTCGGAATTGGTGCGCATCGCCTCCCAGAGTTTGAGACCGATCCCCCCTGCCCCGACCGCGCCGATGATCGTTGCAGAACGGGTGTTCGATTCCCAGAAATAAAGCGCCTGGGAGACAAAGAGGGGCATGACCTGGGGCAGCACGCCATAGCGCTGCACCGCGATGGGCGCCGCGCCGACGGATTTGACACCTTCGCGCTGCTTGTCGTCGATGTTCTCGAGGCCTCGGAATAGAGTTTTCCGAGCGTGCCGGTATCCGTGAAGAAGATGGCCGACATGCCGGCGAGCGGTCCCGGGCCGAAGGCGCGGGTGAAGAACAGCGCCCAGATGAGCATGTCGACCGAGCGCAGGAAGTCGAAGAGCCGCTTCGTCACCTGATTGGAAAGCCAGCTTCGCGTGATGTTGCGGGCGGCAAGGAAGGCGAGCGGGAATGCCAGCAGCATGGCGAAGAGCGTGCCGACGAAAGCCATGACGATGGTCTGGAGCAACTTGGTCCAGACGTCGAGATGCTGCCATTCCGCGTTGTAGAGGATGTTGTTCCAGGCCAGCGACAGGTTCGACTGTTTCGGATCGATGCGTTCGCCCGAGGTGATCAGCGAAACGATCTCGGAGGCCGGCTTGCCGTGGAAAGGCGAATTCGTGTCGAACAGGAAGTTCGCCCAGCCGAGGAAGCGCCTGCGGATGCTGATGTCGTCGGCTTCGATCTCGCCCCATCCGGCGAAGCCGAAGGAAAGCGTGATCTTCTCGCCCGGCGCCTTCTGCGTCGCCCATTCGGGCAGCGTGCCATCGACCGTCATGCCGGAGCGTTCGAGATCGACCACCAGCGTCTCTCCGGCGTGCTGGACCGTCACGCGTTCCGGCACCACCTCGACGCTCGTGGAGGCGTTCAGCGTGATCTTCGCGCGCTTGACCACGTCCTCCTCGCGGGTGGTGGCGGTCGCCACGGCTTCCGCGGCTGCGGCCGAGCCGCCGACGGCGCCGCCCGATCCCATGAAGCCCATGGAGGCGGGCTTCTTCGCGGTGGTGCCCGTGCCCGCCGGCGCCGTGCGGATCATCGTGCCGCGCTCGATCTCCACCCAGTCCGGCTTGGCGTCCGGGCCGAGCGGGGAGAAGCGCGGATAGGTGAGTTTCATCGCGCCGTCTTCGGCGATCGTCACCTCCGGGCGCACCTCGTAGGAGACCCAGTCGGCCAGATAGGTGCCGGCGATGTTCCAGTTGGCGGTGCCGAGCACGTGGCCGATGGCGAAGAACCACCAGCAATAGAGCGCGTAGAGCAGGAAGCTGCCGGCGATGATGGCGACGCGAAAACGCTGCCAGAACGAGCGATGGAATACGGCCGGATGGCGCGCCGCGATCTCATCCATCTGTGCGGGATTGAGGGTCGTCATGGCACGCTCCTATTGGGCCGGCTTGAAGGCGTGGTCGCCGACAAGCTTGCGGCGCAGCCAGGCGGAAAACTGGTCGACGGCGACGATGGTGACGAGCAGCAGCGACACGATGGCGAGCGTTTTTGCCGCATGGCCCTGTCCGATGGACAGGCGCAGCAGCTCGCCGATGCCGCCGCCACCGACGGCGCCGATGATGGTCGAGGCGCGCACGTTGATCTCGAGGCGCAGCAGGAAATAGCTCATGAAATTCGGCAGGACCTGCGGCACGATACCGAACCAGACGCGCTCCACCCAGCTTGCGCCGACTGCGCGAAGTCCTTCCTCCGCCTTCATGTCGGCATTCTCGACCACCTCGAAGAAAAGCTTGCCGAGTGCGCCGACCGTGTGGATCGACACGGCGATGACGGCCGGCAGCGGGCCGAGCGAGAGAATGGCGAGGAAGAAGCCGGCCAGCACGACCTCGGGAAAGGCGCGCAGGATCTCCATGAAGCGGCGCACGAAGCCGCGCAGCAGGCGATTGGCGACAAGGTTCCTGGCCGCGAGGAAACACAGCAGGAAGCCGAAGACCATGCCGATGACGGTGGAGAAGATCGCGATGTTCAGCGTCTCCAGCATCTTGTGGAAGTATTCCGGCACATAGAGGCTTTCGGTGAGATAGAGCCGTCCCTCGGGGTAATTGTACTTGAAGCTTCCGTCGTCATAAGGCGAAGGCAGGTCGAACAACGCGCGGAACACTTCCAGCCCGTCGCGCGGCACCATCTCGCCGATGAAGTCGAAGAAATAGGGCAGCCGATCGAGGAACTTGCCGGCATTCGTCTCGTTGGCGAACCAGAGCGAGCCCGTGAGTGCGACCACGAGGATCGCAAGGCCGAGCCAGGTATAGAGGCGGCGGCGCGCGGTCAGCTCCTGGAAGTGCTGCTCGATGAGCGCGCCCTTCTCGCTGAAGCCGTCGTGAAGCGTGTTCATGGCCATGGTCTGTCCGCCTCGCGGTTCTCTTCTGCAATTCCGGTGGCCGACGATGTGCCGGGCCCCACCCTGTCGAGGTCAGGTCCGCACTGTCGGCAAAAGGCGCCGGCCAGGATGTCGGCCGGCGCCGGATGCATCGCGACGATCAGCCGCCGATGGTCGCCTTGCGGGCGTCGATGATCGGCTTGTAGAAGTCGACATTGACTTCCGTGAAGGAGGTGAAGTCACCGCCCATGACGGCGGCAAAGCATGCGGCGTCCTTCTTCGGCAGGTCGAGCATGAACTGCTTGAACTTCGCCTTCATGTCGGCTTCCATCGACGAGCGCACGACGATCGGGCCGTTCGGGATCAGCGGCGACTTCCAGAGTTCGACGAGGTCGTTCATGTCGAGAATGCCCTTCTCGACCATCTTGTGCAGGTTGCCGGACGTGTAGCCGTCCTTCCACTCGCCAACGCCCGAGCCGAAGGTCGTGCCGGCGTCGAAGGTGCCCTTCAGCACTTCGAGGACGAGGTTTTCGTGGCCGCCGCCGAAGCCGGTCTCGGCGAAGTATTCCTTGACCGGGCCGCCGATGGCTTCCGGCAGCGTGACGAGCGGGACGAGGTAGCCGGAGGTGGAATCCGGGTCGGCGAAGCCGAGCTTCTTGCCCTTCAGGTCTTCCAGCTTGGTGATGCCGGAATCCTTGCGGGCGACCATGATCGAGTGGTAGCCGGTCGAGCCGTCGGTCTGGACGGTCGTCAGGATCGGCTCTACGGCATTGGCATTGGCGAGGTAGATCTTGGCGAAGCCGGACGCGCCGAGTTCGGCGTAGTCGAGCGTGCCGCCGAGCAGGCCCTGGATCACGCCGTCATAGTCGGCAGCCGGGAAGAAGGAGACCTTTTCGAAGCCGAGTTCGGCCTTCAGCTGGTCGCCGAGGCACTGGTAGTTGCGCAGGCGGTCGGCTTCGTTTTCGCCGCCGATGATGCCGACGCGGAATTCCTTGAGGTCTTCGGCCTGTACGTGGCCGGCAAGCGCGATGAGCGCGACGGCGCCCAGAAGGATGTTCTTCAGCATGGTCTCTCTCCTGTTTGGCCGGCTTCGCCGGGCCTTGAAAGTTTCTGACCCTTCACGCGGGCCATTCGATCCCGGTGGGCTCTAGAGTTCGTTCCGCATTGCGGACGCAAAGACGCTGCACGGCTTTGCTGGAATTGCTCTAGAGACCGACCAGTGCCAGCGGTGTCGGGCCGGCGGATTCCTTGGTGTTGTCCTGACGCGCCGGGTTGCGGATCGCGGTGGACGTGAGGCTTTCGTCGATCTCCGCGCCATCGGCGGCGGTGCCATAGATCGTGCGCACGGCGTCGGCGTCGAGCGCGTGCGCCGGGCCGTCGAAGACGACGCGGCCGGCCGACATGCCGATGATGCGCTCGCAATAGGCGCGCGCCGTATCGAGCGTGTGGAGGTTGGTGATGACGGTGATGCCCTCGCGCTCGTTGATGTCGCGCAGCGCGTCCATCACGATCTTCGCGTTCAGCGGGTCGAGCGAGGCGATCGGCTCGTCGGCGAGCAGCATCTTCGGGTTCTGCATCAGCGCCCGCGCAATGGACACGCGCTGCTGCTGGCCGCCCGAGAGCTGGCCGGGCCGGTTGCAGCGCCGTCTGCTCGATGCCGAGGCGCTCGAGCGCGGCAATCGCCATGATGCGCTCCTCGCGGGTGAAGAGGTTGAGGATGCTGAGGGCCGTCGAACGATGGTTGAGGCGGCCGAGCAGAACATTGGTGAGCACGTCGAGGCGCGGTACCAGATTGAACTGCTGGAAGATCATCGCGCAGTCGCGCTGCCAGTTGCGCAGCGCCGCGCCGCGCAGGGCCGATACGTCGATATCGTTGAAATGGATCGTGCCTTCGCTCGGATCGGCAAGACGGTTGATCATGCGCAGCATGGTGGATTTGCCGGCGCCGGAGCGGCCGATGACGCCGACCATCTGGCCCTGTGGGATGTCGAAGGTAACATCGGCAACCGCGACGCGCGTCCCGAAGCGGCGGGTAACATTCTTCAGTCGGAACATGGCGGATCTCTTTCCAGCAACAGGGGGCCAGCAACAGGGGGCATTGTCGTTTTCGGGACTGGCTCTAAACGCTGTTGATGAAGGGGCGATGTCAGTTCGATGTCGGAAAAATAACAGTCCACAGCCTTGGAAATCCGGCATTCGGACGGGTGTCCTCAGCCGCCGTGACGGCTGAGGAACGCTTCTGCGTCAAATTTGCGAAAGTCGTCGAGGGCGGTGCGCAACCGGGCGTGATCCCAGTCCCACCAGGCGAGTTTTTCCATCCGCTCGGCAGTGCTTTTCGGGAAACGTTCGCGGATGACTTTCGCCGCGACGCCGCCGACGATCGTGTAGGGTTCGACGTCCTTCGTGACGACCGCGCCCGAGCCTATGACAGCCCCGTTGCCGATGGTGACACCCGGCAGGATCGTCGATCCGTGGCCGATCCACACGTCATGGCCGATCACGACGCGATGCTCGCGCCGCCAGGAAAAGAAGTCGGCCTCGGGATCGGCATCCGGCCAGTAGTCGTTGGCGCGGTAGGTGAAGTGGTGCAGCGTCGCGCGCCACATCGGGTGGTTGGTGGCGTTGATGCGCACCGAGGCGGCAATGTTGGCGAACTTGCCGATCGTCGCACACCAGACGGAGCCGCCGTTCATGATGTAGGAATAGTCGCCGATCTCGGCCTCGCTGACGCGGCAGTTCTCGTCGATCTCCGTATAGCGGCCGAGCGTCGTGTCGGAGACGACGGCCGTCGGATGAATGAGCGGCGTTTCCGAGAGCCGGGTCATGCCGCGGCCTTTCGCGGCGAGAAGGCGGAAACGTCGACGATGCGGTCGGCGACCTTCTCGCGCACGTCCTCGTCATGGAAGATGCCGAGAAGCGCGACGCCGGCCGCCTTCTTCTCCTCGATCATGCCGACGACGACGGCGCGGTTCTTCGCGTCGAGAGAGGCGGTCGGCTCGTCGAGCAAGAGGATGCGGTGATCGGTGATGAAGCCACGGGCGATGTTCACGCGCTGCTGTTCGCCGCCGGAGAAGGTGGCGGGCGGAAGCTGCCAGAGTTCGCGCGGCAGGTTGAGCCGGGCAAGCATGGTTTCGGCCGTCGCCCGCGCCTCCGCTGCATCGACGCCGCGCGCCGTCAGCGGTTCGGCGACGACATCGACGGCCGCGACGCGCGGCACGGTGCGCAGGAACTGGCTGACATAGCCGAGCGTGCCGCGGCGCACCGACAGGATGGTGCGCGGATTGGCGGTGGCGAGATCGACCAGTCTGCCCTCGTGGTCGACGAGGATCTGGCCGCCGTCTACGGCATAGTTGCCGTAGACCATCTTGAGCAGCGAACTCTTGCCGATGCCGGACGGGCCGCCGAGCACGACGCATTCGCCTGATTTCACCGAGAAGGTGACGTTCGACACCACCGGCAGGCGGATGCCGTCGCGAAGATGCATGGTGAAGCTCTTCGCCACTTCGGAAACAACGAGCGGGGTCGCCATGATTACACCTGGAGGATCGAGGAAACGAGGAGCTGGGTATAGGCTTCGCGCGGATCGTCGAGCACGCGGTCCGTCAGGCCCTGCTCGATGACGAGACCGTCCTTCATCACCATCATGCGGTGCGAGAGGAGGCGCGCGACGGCAAGATCGTGCGTGACGATGATCGCCGAGAGGCCGAGGTCCTGCACGAGGCTGCGCAGCAGATCGAGCAGGCGGGCCTGCACCGAGACGTCGAGGCCGCCCGTCGGTTCGTCCATGAAGATCAGCCGTGGCGACGTCACGAGGTTGCGGGCGATCTGCAGGCGCTGGCGCATGCCGCCGGAGAAGGCGCGCGGCTGGTCGTCGATACGGTCAACGCTGATCTCCACGCGGCTCAGCCAGTTGCCGGCCGTCTCGCGGATATTGCCGTAGTGCCGTTCGCCGACGGCCATCAACCGCTCGCCGACATTGGCGCCGGCCGAGACCGCCATGCGCAGGCCGTCCGCCGGGTTCTGGTGCACGAAGCCCCAGTCCGTGCGCATCAGGAAGCGGCGCTCCGCCTCGCTCATGCGGGAGAGATCGCGCATCTGGCCGTCGCGCATGCGGTATTCGACCGCGCCGGAGGTCGGCATCAGTCGCGTGGCAAGGCAGTTGAGCAGCGTCGTCTTGCCGGAACCGGATTCTCCGACGATGGCCAGTACCTCGCCCGGCCAGAGATCGAAGGAGACATTCTGGCAGCCGATGCGCGCGCCGTAGAATTTCGAGATGTCGCGGACTTTGAGAAGCGGCGTATCGTTCATTCGGCAGCCTCCTTGTTATAGGCGAGATGGCCGCGGTGGCCCTTGGCGCAGCGGTCTTCGCAATGGTCGGTATCCGAGCAGACGAACATCCGCCCGCCCTTGTCGTCGAGCACCACCTCGTCAAGATAGACGTCCTCCGCGCCGCACAGCGCGCAGGGCTTGTCGAAGGTCTGGATCTGGAAGGGATGGTCCTCGAAATCGAGGCTGACGACGTCGGTATAGGGCGGCACGGCATAGATGCGCTTCTCGCGGCCCGCGCCGAAGAGCTGGAGCGCGTCCGACATGTGCATCTTCGGATTGTCGAATTTCGGCGTTGGCGACGGATCCATGACGTAGCGGCCTTCCACCTTCACCGGATAGGCATAGGTGGTGGCGATATGGCCGTTGCGGGCGATGTCCTCGTAGAGCTTGACGTGCATGAGGCCGTATTCTTCCAGCGCATGCATCTTGCGCGTCTCGGTCTCGCGCGGTTCGAGGAAGCGCAGCGGTTCGGGGATCGGCACCTGGTAGACGAGCGTCTGGCCGGCGGTCAGCTTTTCCTCGGGAATGCGGTGGCGCGTCTGGATGATCGTCGCCTCGCGCGTCTTCGTGGTCACCGCCACGCGGGCGACCTTCTGGAAGAAGGCGCGGATGGAGACGGCGTTGGTCGTATCGTCCGCCCCCTGGTCGATGACCTTCAGCACGTCCTCAGGACCGAGGATCGCCGCCGTCACCTGCACGCCGCCCGTGCCCCAGCCATAGGGCATGGGCATTTCGCGCGAGGCGAAGGGCACCTGATAGCCGGGGATGGCGATGGCCTTCAGGATCGCGCGGCGGATCATGCGTTTCGTCTGTTCGTCGAGATAGGCGAAGTTGTAGGTCGCCAGGTCTGCCGTGCTCATTCTGCGGCCTCCGGAAGTTCGGTGTTTTGACCATGTGCGGCCTCGTATTCGCGCCGCATGCGGCGCACGAGGTCGAGTTCGGCCTGGAAATCCACGTAGTGCGGGAGTTTCAGGTGCTCGACGAAGCCGGTCGCCTGAACGTTGTCGGAATGGGAAATGACGAATTCCTCGTCCTGCGCGGGGGCGACGATATCCTCGCCGAACTCCTCCGCGCGCAACGCCCGGTCGACCAGCGACATGGCCATGGCCTTGCGCTCGCTCTGGCCGAAGACGAGGCCGTAGCCGCGGGTGAATTGCGGCGGGTTCTTCGCCGAGCCCTTGAACTGGGCGATCATCTGGCACTCGGTCACCTGGACGCGGCCGAGCGAGACCGGGAAGCCGAGTTCCGGCATGTCCAGTTCCACCTCGATCTCGCCGATGCGCACTTCCCCGACGAAGGGATGGGTGCGGGCATAGCCGCGCTGGGTGGAATAACCCAGCGCCAGCAGGAAACCCTCGTCGCCACGGGCGAGCGCCTGCAGACGAAGGTCGCGCGCCAGCGGGAATTCCAGCGGCTCACGGGTGATGTCCCCGGGCACATGGCCTTCTGGCAGGCTGCCGTCGTCCTCGACGAGGCCTTCACCGGCAAGGATGTCGGAGACGCGCATGACCGGCTCGCCGGCGTCGTCGCGTTCCAGCGGCGCATCCACGGTTTCGTCGGAAAGCAGCGACGGATCGAGCAGGCGGTGGGTATAATCGAAGGTCGGGCCGAGGAGCTGGCCCCCCGGCAGGTCCTTGTAGGTCGCCGACACGCGGCGCTCGACCAGCATCGCTCCCGTCTCGACGGGTCTGGAATAGCCGAAGCGCGGCAGCGTCGTGCGATAGGCGCGCAGGATGAAGATCGCCTCGATCATGTCGCCGCGCGCCTGCCGGACGGCAAGCGCCGCAAGCGCCCGGTCGTAGAGCGAGGCTTCGGCCATCACACGGTCGACGGCGAGGCCGAGCTGGGCGACGATCTGGTCGATGCCGATAGCCGGCAGCGAACGGTCGCCGCGGCGGCGGTCGGCGAGAAGACGATGGGCGTTGGAAATGGCGGCTTCACCACCCTTGACGGCAACATACATGGTCTCAAGCCTCCTTCACGCGAACAATGGTGGTGCGGGGCAGGCAGAGCACGTTCGCGCCGGCAACGAGGATAAGGTCGACGCCGCGCGGAAACTTCTGCCGGTTCTCCGACCAGAAATGCGGGAACATGTCCGGCAGGCCGACGGGAGCGATCTTTTCCTGCGTGCGGATGCCGGGTCCCGTCAGCGTCAGCGGCCGGCCGCCCGCGAAAGCCTCGATCTCGACGACCAGCGTGGTCGAACGATCCGGATATTCCTGCGTGCCCTGTGCGAAGAGGCAGAGGTTCGGCAGCATCGCGCCCTTTTCCACGAGGGCGAAGCGAGCGTTCTGGCGCTCGCTCGCGATGGTCGCGCCGGCGTTGAAGGCGAGCCAGCCGGGCAGCGCCGAGGCGGCGAGCGCGGGGGTGAGCCAGATGGACGTGTCATGGTCGCAGAGCGTCAGCGCGACGGCGCCGGCCGTGGCGCCCAGAGGCTTGGGCGGATTGGCGACGGCGGCGATCTCGCCGATCGTGCCGGGCCGTGCCATGCCGTCCATCAGGGTGCGAAAGACGGCCTGAGCCTGGAACACCGGTTCCTGGAAGCCGCCGGAAAAGGCGAGCGTATTCGACATGATCAATCCTCTCCGCGAACCATGGTGAAAAAGTCGACGCGGGTGGCGGCCGTCTGGCGCGCCTTTGCAGCATCCTCTTCGGCGACGCGCGCCGCGATGGTCTCAAGCAGCATGTCCACGTCGGCCTTGCGGGCCGGCTGCTGGAAGAGCGCGTCGAAGATCGCCGCAAGCCGTGCCTTCGCGCCGTCCGTGCCAAGCGACTGGCCGTGGCCGACCGTGCCATCCTCAAGACGGATGCTCGCGCGGGTCACGGTTGCCTCGCCGAGGTTGAACGGCGCACCGCCTCCCCCAATGCGTCCGCGCACCATGACGAGCCCGGTTTCCGGGCCGCGCACCGGCTGTGCCGCAGGCTTGTTTTCCAGCGCTTCGAAAGCGGCCTGCAACTCCGCACGGCTCGCCTTCGCGAGCAGGCCCATCGCCTTCTGCCGCTCCGCCGCATCCTTCGCGGTCGTGTCGGCGGATTTCTGTGTTGATGTCATTGCCTCATCTCCAAATGTCTATTAATCTAGACAACCGAACATCTAAGTCTCGTCTTAGGCGGCCGGAATGACAAGGGTGTGACAGCGGCGCATGGAAAAGGACCGAGCGGGGCGAAAATGGTGGAACGGCAATCGGGCGTGGCGCTCTGGCGGCAGATCGCGGACCGCATGCGCCTGGCGATCAACAATGGCGATTTCGACGAGACCGGCATGATGCCGCCGGAAACGGTGCTGGCGGGCCGCTTCGGCGTGAACCGGCACACGGTGCGCAGCGCCATGGCGGCACTGGCGGAAGAAGGGATCGTGCGCCCCATCCAGGGCATCGGCACGCGCATCGAGCGGCGTGACAGCCTGCGCTTTCCGATCTCCCGCCGCACCCGCTTTTCGCAAGGGCTCGGCAACCAGGCGCGCGATCTCGAAGGCAGGCTGCTGGCGTCGGCGACGGAGATTGCGCCTGCCGCCGTGGCCGAGGCGCTGGGCCTGCCCATCGGCACGATCTGCGTGCGCCTCGAAACCCTGAACAGTGCGGACAAGCGTCCGATCTCACGCGCAACGCACTATTTTCCGGCCGACCGTTTCGCGGATATCGCGGCGGTCTACGAGCGGACGCGGTCCATCACCGCATCCTTCCAGGAACTCGGCGTGCCCGATTATGTGCGGCGATCGACTGAAATCTCGGCCATTCACGCCGAAGGCGACGACATGCGACATCTCAAGCTGTCGCCCGGTGCGATCATTCTGGTCGCGGCGGCGGTGAACACGGACCTTGCCGGAACGCCGGTGCAGTTTTCCCGCTCCCGCTTTGCCGCCGACCGCGTCAGGCTGACGGTGGAGCCGGAGACCTGACGCATTTGCGACCGGAGCAACACCACTTCGCCGTCAGGCCGGCTTGCGGCAGCGCAGAATGAAACGGCGATAGAGCAGTGTGCGCAGCGTGTTGCGCAGATCCGCCGTCCGGCGCTGAGCCCTGGCGATGGGCGCGTGCGATCCGACCGACACTTCGCGGAAGCCGGCAGCCGCCAGCAGGGGCAACACGCGCTCGACGGTAAGCCCGTCGCCGAAAGGCAATCGGTCCATGATGCTGGCATGCCGGTCGCTCATCGCGCCGTCATAATGCGGGTCGGTGCCGATGAAACGGTCGAGCAAGGCAATAGCGCGGCCCGCGAGCTTGCCAAGGGGCGCAGGTGTGGCCCAGTTGCCGTCGAAGAACAGCAGCGTGCCGCCGGGCTTGAGAATGCGGTACCACTGGGCAAAAGCCTCGGCCGGCGTCGTCAGCGTCCAGACGAGGTGTCGGCAGACGATGGCGTCGTAGCTTTCCTCCGGCTCCATCGGATTTTCCGCGTCGGCGAGGAGGAAACGCAAGCCGGGCGCCCCGGCATGTTTTCGACGCGCGGCGGCGAGCATGGCCTCGGAGAAATCAAGCGCCGTGACACTGTGACCGAGCGACAGGAGAAGTCGCGTCACCTCGCCCGTGCCGCAGGCAAGCTCCAGCACGCGGCGCGGTTCGGGTCCGAGATAGTCGCGGATTGCGGCCGCCCAGGCGTCGAATTCCGGTCCTTCGGGAATACGGTGGCCGAAGGCAAGGTCGAAGGTCTGCGAGCGGGCCGACCAGTAGTCGCGGATGTCTTCCTTGAGGTGGCTGTTGGAGCCCGCGCCGTGCATCACTTTCCCTCGCTGGCGACGAGCTTCAAGCGCGGCGGTCGTGGCTCGGGCTGGCGATAGCGGATGAAGCAGCCGCCCGCGCTGTCACGCTCGACATCGACAGTGACGCCGAAGACGTCGGCCAGGCGTTGCGGTTCCAGCACCCTGGCGGGCGTGCCGAGCGCAACGATGCGGCCCGCCTGCATGACCGCGATGCGGTCGCAGAACATGGCGGCGTGGTTGAGGTCGTGCAGCGCGGCGACGACGGTCAATTCCTGCTCGCGCACGAGCTGGAGCAGGCCGATCTGGTGGCCGATGTCGAGGTGATTGGTGGGCTCGTCCAGAAGCAGGATCGGCGCCTGCTGGGCAAGCGCCCGGGCGATGTGCAGCCGCTGCCGTTCGCCGCCGGACAGCGTGTGCCACAGCCGGCCGGCGAAATGCGCCATGTCCACCTCCTCCAGCGCGCGATCGACGATGGCGTCGTCCGCCCGCGACCACGGCGTCAGCGCGCCGAGATGGGGCGTGCGGCCAAGCGCGACGGCCTGACGCGCGGTGATGCGCTCGGTGGTTTCAGCCTGCTGCTCGACAAAGGCGATGCGCCGGGCGATCGCCTGCCGGCCATGGGTCGTGAGGGGCCGGCCGTCGAGCGTCACCGCGCCGGATTGCGGTTTGCGGATGCCCGCAAGCAGCGCCATCAGGCTGGTCTTGCCGGAGCCGTTGGGGCCGATGATGCCGAGAAATTCCCCGGGGCGCACGTCGAGCGAGACGTCCGAGAGAATGGCCGTGCCGCCGGCCGACCAGTGGAGACCTGTTGCGGACAGCGTCACAGGGCCGACCTCCTCTGGCTGAGGATGAGCGCGAAGGCCGGCGCGCCGAACAGCGCCGTGATGACGCCGATGGGCAGGACCTGACCGGGAATGATGATGCGGGAAAGTATGTCCGCCGCGATCATGAAGATGGCGCCGATCAGCGCGGAGGCGGGCAGCAGCAGGCCGTGACGCACGCCGACGACCATGCGCGCGGCATGGGGAATGACAAGGCCGACGAAGCCGATGGAGCCGACGATGGAGACCATGACGGCCGTCATCAGTGCGGAAATGGCGATCAGCACGACATAGACCCGGCGAACGGGAATGCCGAGCGAGGCGGCCGATTCCGTGCCGAAGGTGAAGGCGTCGAGCGCGCGGGCATGCCAGAGGCAGACGAGCAGGCCGGCAAGGGCGACCGGCAGCGCCAGCCACACATCCGGCCAGCGCACGCCCGAGAGATTGCCGAGCAGCCAGAACATGATGCCGCGCGCCTGCTCGGCATTGGCCGCCTTGGTGACGATGAAGGAGGTGAGCGCGTTGAACAGCTGCGAGCCGGCGACCCCCGCCAGAATGATGGCGCTCGTGCCCCGCCCGGCCCTGACGGCCAGCACGCTGACAAGCCCGAAGGCGACGAGCGCGCCGAGGAAGGCGCCGGCCGGCAGCGTGAGCATGCCGCCGCCGAAGCCGAGGATCGCGACGCCCACCGCGCCCGTGGAGGCGCCGGCGGAAATGCCGAGAATATAGGGATCGGCGAGCGCATTGCGCAGCAGGGATTGCAGGACGACGCCGGACAGCGCCAGCGCCGAACCGCAGCAGGCGGCGACCACCGCGCGGCTCAGGCGATAGTTCCAGACGATACCCTCGTCGATGGGATCCAGCGCATGGCCCGCTTGCCAGAGGCGGTTCGCGACCGTCTTCGCCACGGTTGCGAGCGGAATGGCGGTCTCACCCACCGCCGCGCCCACACCGAGCGCGGCGATGAGCATCACGAGCGCCGCGATAGCGGCGCCCGTCCGGAGCAGGATGGGGCGATCCTTCGTCACTGTGCGAGGCCAGCCTTTTCGACAGCGTCGGCCAGCACCTCAATGCCTTCGATCGTGCGGATCGTCGGGTTCATCGCCTGCGCGTCCATATCGACGACATGGCCGTTCTTCACGGCCGGCATGAGGCTGGCGACCGGGTCCTCCTTGAGGAACTTGTGCTTGATGGCGACATCGTCCGCGGGGTAGCGGCGGCGCTCCATCTTGCCGGTAACGATGATGGTGGGATCTGCCTTGGCGATGGTCTCCCAGCCGACCGTCGGCCATTCCTCGTCGCTTTCGATGACGTTCCTGATGCCGAGCGCCGACAGGATGTAACCGGGCGCGCCGTTGCGGCCGGCGACATAGGGATCGATGTCGAGTTCGGCGCTGGAGAACCAGAAGACGGCGGACAGCTTTCCATCGGCCGAGGCGATTTTCTTACGGGCCGCGGCCTCGCGCGCCTTGAGATCGGCGATGACCTTCTCGCCCTGATCCTGTACGTTGAAGATCTGCGCCAGCTCGCTGATTTCCTTGTAGATCAGCTCCATGGTGAAGACGGTGTTGCGCACGCCGTCACCGCCACCGGAATTGTCCTTGCCCATGCAGTCGGCCGGCGACGTATAGACCGGGATCTTCAGTTCCGCGAACTGTTCGGGCGTCCCGACGACGCCTTCCGGGCCGACATGCCACTGGAACTGCGTGGTCACGAGATCGGGCTTCTTGGCGACGACGCTTTCGAAGCTCGGATCGTTGTCGGCAAGGCGCTCCACCTTGGCGTTCGCCTCCTCATAGCCTGCCAGAACCGGGCCGATCCAGACGGCGGTGCCGACCATGCGGTCGCCGACGCCGAGCAGGTAGAGGATTTCCGTCGAACTCTGGCCGAGCGAGACGGCGCGTTCCGGCGCCTTCTCGAAGGTGACGGGGCGGCCGCAGTTTTCCAGCGTCAGCGGATACACCGTTTCGGCGGCCTGGGCCGTGCCGGCGGCAAGGACGAACCCGGCCATGAGCGACAGGAAGGAGGCGGCGCGCGGGGCCGCAGCGGAATGGGTCATGGATATCTCCCGAGGTGAAGGAAGGCGGACGGGCTCACGCGACGGGCCAAGGGCTGCGCGCGGTCGGTCGGGAGAAAACGAAGGGTGGTCTGCCGTCGCCGGCAGTCGGGTTCGTCATGGCGTCTCCTGTTCCGGGCATCCCCGCCCGTGTTCGGATTGTGGCTCTGACGGCAGGTCTCCTGGCTCACGGATATCTGCGACCTGTCTGCCTTCCCGCGCAAGGCGCAGTGGCATGACGCGAAACGCGTCCAAGGACAGGCGGCAATCCGCCTACAGTTGCGGGGGCAGCCACGGAATGGGTCCCTGTTGGGTCGTCCGCACCGTGTTCCCTATTAATCCCCTGGGAGTCATCCTTCGGGGAACCGTCGACCCATCCTTAGTCCGCGCCGCGCGGCAGCGTCAAGGCATGGGCCGCTATCAGGTCTCGAAATCCCCGAAGACGTCCTGCAGGCGGGTCAGCGTGTCGACGCGCTCGCTCACCTCGTCGCCCATGACGACGATGATGTTGCTGAGCATGAGGTCCATGACAGCGGTCATGGTGGCGGCACCGTCCCAGAGCGGGCCGTGCGAGCCGGGCACGATCAGGCAGATATCGGAGACCTCCGGTCCCCAGGGGCAGAATTCGTCCGTCAGGAGCACGACCTTGACGCCGGCGCGCCGCGCCTCGAGCGCGAGCGGCCGGGCCTTGGCGGCGAAGCGGCGAACGTCATGCAGGAAGAGCAGACGCCCCTCGACGGAGCCGTCGAGCAGTTCCGCATAGGTGCCGTTGAGCCCGTCGACGAACTGCACGCGCGGGCGGGTATAGGAAAGCTGGCTGGCGAAATATTGCGCGATGCCGCGCACGTTCTGGTAGGCGGCGACATAGACCTCGGTCGCGTTTATCAAGGCGTCGATCGTCTGCTGCCATTCCGGCGCGCTGGTAATGGCGTAGATCTGGCCGAGATTGTCGATCTGCTGCTGGATGAGACCGGCGAGCAGCTTGCCCTCCTTGCGGTCCTGCTCCAGCCGGTCGACGCGGCCCTTGACCTGCCAGGCAGGATTGGAGCTGCCGTGGCGCAATTCACTCTTCAGGTCGTCCAGCCCGTCGAAGCCCATGCGGCGCAGATACCGCCCGACGGTCATCGGGGAGATCTGCAGGCGCTGGGCGATGGAGCGCGCCGTCTCGAAGGGAAGCTCGGCGATATTCCGCTCGATATAGTGGGCGATGAGCTTGTCGGATTTGGACCGCCGGAGATCGTCGGACTGAACGAGCTTCACAATGCGTTTCGACACGTCGCCCCTCTCTTCAAAGTCCCGCCCGTCCAGGGACGGGCGGGGATCAACCGCACTCACTGGGCCGTCTTGACCCGCGTCCATACGCGGTCCACCTGACGCAGGGCCGGTCCCAGATCCTCGAATATCTGGAGCCGGTTCATCGTCTCGGCCGGCGGGTTGATTTCCTTGCTATTCTTGATCTTTTCAATGGTCAATTGCCGCGCCGGCACATTGGCCGTGCCGTTGGTCTGCTGCGAGACATTGAGGGCGACGATTTCCGGGCGCGTGTAGAACTGGAGGAACTTGATGGCGTTCTCCTTGTTCGGCGCGCTCTTCAGGACGCAGATATCCTCCTGGTACATGGTCGCGCCCTCTTCGGGGATCACGTAGCCGAGGTCCTTTTCGTTGCCGAAGACGTCGATCATGGCGCCGACGAAGGCGTGGCCGGCGGCAACGTCGCCCGCCTGCACCATCGGCCGCTCGTCATAGGTGAAGGCAGCGATGTCGGGCTTCATGGCGATGATCGTGTCGGCGGCCTGCTGCAATTCGGCGGGATCGGTCGAGTTGATCTTGTGGCCGTTGAGGATAAGGCCGACAGCGAGCACCTCGCGCATGTCGTCGAGCAGGGTGAACTTCAGCCCCTTCGCCTTCACCGTCTCGACCAGGTCCTTCCAGCCGGTGACGTCCTTGCCGAGAATCTTGCGGTTATAGAAGATGCCGACCGAACCCCAGGCATAGGGCAGGCAATACTCGCCGTTCGGATCGCTCTTGGCGCGCAGGAACGCCGGATCGATGTTCTTGAAACCCTCGTATGTGTTGATGTCGGTCTTTTCGAGCAGGTCGAGCTTGGCCATGATGTCCTGCATGTGCACGGACGGGAAGACCACGTCGTAGCCCGTCGCGCCGCCCTGGATCTTTGCCAGCATTTCCTCGTTGGAGGAATAGGTCGAGAGGTTGACCTTGATCTGGGTCTCCTCCTCGAACTTCTTCAGCACTTCCGGATTGATGTATTCGCCCCAGTTATAGACATTGAGTTCGCTGGCGCCCGCCATGCCTGCCGTCGCCACGAGGGCCGCAAGCGAGAGGGCAGTGCCGCGCATCCAGGCCTGAAAACCGGATGCGCCGGCGCGATGAGCTTTCGTCATGGAATAGTCTCCTCTGATGGTTCGGCCTTGCCGGCCCCGGCGCTTTCCTTTGCGCCCTGCTTTCCCGTCCCGGCTTCTTTTCGGCCGTTGACTTGGATGAGTAAATGGTATCCATATATCTAAATCGCACAAGCGTTATTTTTATAACAAATTGGGGAACGACGATGCGAGACTCCATAGTCCGCCTGGAGAAGGCGGCGAAGGCCTTTGCCACGCCTGAAGGCCAGACGGTGACCGCGCTGGACGCCATCGATCTCGATGTCCGGCGCAATGAATTCCTGACGCTGCTGGGGCCGTCGGGTTGCGGAAAAACCACGCTCCTCCAGGCGATCAGCGGCTTCGTGGAACTCGATTCCGGCCGCATCCTGATCGACGGCGAGGACATGACGGACAGGCCACCCTATCGCCGGCCGGTCAATACGGTGTTCCAGAACTATGCGCTTTTTCCGCATATGACGGTGGGCGAAAACACCGGCTATGCGCTGGAAGTCGCGGGCGTCGCCAAGCCCGAAAGGATGAAGCGCGTCGCGGAGGCGCTGGCCATGGTCGGCCTCGATGGGCTGGAAAGCCGCAAGCCCCGCCCAGCTCTCCGGCGGCCAGCAGCAGCGCGTGGCCCTGGCTCGCGCCATCATCGCCCGTCCGAAGCTGCTCCTGCTCGACGAACCGCTTTCGGCCCTCGACAAGAACCTGCGCCAAGCGATGCAGATCGAACTGAAGACGCTGCAGAACGAGCTCGGCATTTCCTTCATCTTCGTCACCCACGACCAGCAGGAGGCGCTGACCATGTCGGATCGTGTCGCCGTGCTGTCGGGCGGGCGGATCCAACAGCTCGACACGCCGCGCGCCATCTACGACCAGCCGAAGAATAGCTTCGTCGCCACCTTCGTCGGCGCCAGCAACCTCTTCGAGGGAGAGGCCGGCGGCGGGCAACTGGTGACGCAGGACGGTATCGCGATCTCCCACGGTCGACCGGGCGCGACCGGTGCCGCAACGGCGCTCATTCGCCCGGAACAATTCTTCCTTGCGGAGGCCGGCAACGGCGCGCCGGCTCTCGACGTCGACCTCGAGCAGATCGTCTTCGTCGGCTCGACCTTCGAGCTTTTCGGCCGCACGGCGACGGGGCGGCGCGTCATCGCGGAGATTCCCGCGGCGCGGCGCAGCCTCGTCGGGGAAATCGAGCAGTCGCGCCATGCGCGCCTTGCCTATGATCCGTCGGCCGTGCACCTCATTCCGGCGGAGGCTGCCTGACATGTCGTCGATTGCCTTTCGCCGCCGCGCCCAGCTTGCCGTCCTGCTCGGACCGGTCTCGCTGTTCCTGGCGGTTTTCTTCCTCGGTCCGCTCTCCATCATGATCGTGACCAGTTTCCTGGCCCCCGGTCTTTACGGCGGTGTGGAGTGGACATGGTATCCGCATAACTTCGGCCGCATCCTCGGCTTCGCCGATCCGATGTTCGAGGATTTCGATCCGATCTATATCGCGATCTTCCTGCGCTCGCTGAGGATCGCGGCCATGACCGTGATCGCGACGCTTCTCGTCTGCTACCCGGCCGCCTTCTGCATCAGCCGCCTTTCGGAGCGCTGGAAGAACTTCTGCCTCTTCCTCATCACCCTGCCCTTCTTCGCCAGTCTCATCGTGCGGCTCTTCGTCTGGGTGCTGATCCTGCGCCAGACCGGCCTTGCCAACGACGTGTTGCTGAAGACCGGCCTCATCGCCCGGCCCCTCGACCTCATCTACACCGAGGGCGCGATCATCCTCGGCATGGTCTATGTCTTCATTCCCTTCATGTTCATGCCCGTCTATGCCAGCGTCGAAAAACTCGACTGGACGCTGGTGCGCGCCTCGCTGGATCTCGGCGCGGGACCGATCCGCACCTTCTGGCGCATCATCCTGCCGCTGACGGCGCCGGGCATTGCGGGCGGAGCGGTCATCGTCTTCATCCCCGCGCTCGGCAATTTCATCGTGCCGACCATCCTGGGCGGCGCCAAGGTGATGATGCTCGGCAACCTCATCGAGCAGCAGTTCCTCGCCGCGCGCAACTGGCCCTTCGGCTCGGCACTCGCCATGATGGTGATGAGCGTGATGCTGGTGCTGCTCTTCATCTACGTGGTCGTTTCCGGCCGCCGCGGCCTCGATGCCGCAGCCGGACGCTGAGGAGAGACCGATGAAGATTTTCGCCACCCTCGCCCGCGGCAGCCTCTTTGCCTATACCGCGCTGTTCTTCGCCTTCATCTATATTCCGCTGGCGCTGATCGCGGTCTATTCGTTCAATGCGAACCCGGTCAACATGATGACCTGGACCGGTTTCACCACGGACTGGTACGCCCAGGTCCTCGGCTTCAAGACGAAGATTTCGGAAAACGCGCTCTATCTGGAATCCACCGACCAGCTCGTACAGGCCGTGTGGAACAGCCTGAGGATTGCCGCCTCCACCACGGCCATCGCCACCGTGCTCGGCACGGCCATGGCGATCGCGCTTTACCGTTTCGATTTCTTCGGCCGCCGGTTCTACCGCGTCGTCATGTTCATGCCGATGCTGATGCCGGATATCGTGCTCGGCATCGCGCTGCTGATCTTCTTCGTCAATGCCGGCATCAGTCTCGGCATCGGCACGATCATCATCGGCCAGTGCACCTTCCTGACCTCCTATGTCTTCATCGTCGTCACCGCCCGGCTCGCCGGCATGGACCGCACGCTGGAGCATGCCTCGGCCGATCTCGGGGCGAATGAATGGACAACCTTCCGCAGGGTGGTCTTTCCGCAGCTCCTGCCTGGCATCCTCGGCGGCGCGCTGCTCGCTTTCATCATCTCGATGGACGACCTCGTCATCACCTATTTCATCGCCGGCGTCGACGTCACGACCCTGCCGATGTTCATCTTCGCCATGCTCCGGCGCGGCATCAAGCCGGAGATCAACGCAATCGCCGTGATGATGCTGACCTTCTCCTTCGTCATCGCCTCCCTCGGCCTCTATCTTCGCTCCCGGCAGAAATAACCATGACCCAAAAGACAAAGCCCCGCGCCCGCGATCTCGGCCTCCCCTTCACCGGCCGCACCGGCCCCTTCAACGCCATCACCGATGTCGAGGGCGTCGCCGTCGGCTTCCAGACGATCCGGGAGGAGAGCCCGCGCCCGGGTCGCAAGCTGCCGGTGCGCACCGGCGTCACCGCCATCCTGCCGCACAGCGAAAGCCGGACGCCGGTGCCGGTCTATGCCGGCGTGCACCGGTTCAACGGCAATGGCGAAATGACCGGCACGCACTGGATCGAGGATGGCGGCACCTTCCTCGGCCCCGTCATGATCACCAACACCCACGGTGTCGGCATCACCCATCATGCGACGATCCGCTGGATGCTGGAGCACTTTGCCTCGACCTACGAGATCGGCGATTTCCTCTGGCTGATGCCTGTCATCGCCGAGACCTATGACGGCGCGCTGAGCGACATCAACGGCTTGCCGGTGACGGAGGCCGACGCGCGTGCGGCGTTGGAAAACCTTTCTCGGGGCCCTGTCACGGAAGGCAATTGCGGCGGCGGCACGGGCATGATCACCTATGGCTTCAAGGGCGGCACCGGCACGTCCTCCCGCATCGTCTCCTATGGCGGCAGGGACTATACGGTGGGCACGCTGGTGCAGGCCAATCACGGCCAGCGCGACTGGCTGACGGTCTGCGGCGTTCCCGTCGGAAAGCACCTTCAGGACAACACCCCGCAAAGCCAGCTCAAGGAGCGCGGCTCGATCATCGTCGTCATCGCCACCGATCTGCCGCTCGCCCCGCACCAGTTGAAGCGCCTCGCCCGCCGCGCCGCTATCGGCATCGGCCGCAACGGAACGCCCGGCGGCAACAATTCCGGCGACATCTTCCTCGCCTTCTCCACCGCCAATCCGCAGCCGATGGCCCATCGCGCGCCGGAGATGCTGTCCCTCGACATCCTCAACGACGAACATCTCGACGCTACCTATATGGCGGCGGTCGACAGTGTGGAGGAAGCGGTGGTGAATGCCATGCTGGCGGCGGAGGATGCCGGCGGCACGCCGCATGATCGCCTGCGCGTCGACGCCATCAGGCACGACGCGCTGCTCGACGTCATGCGTCAGTACGGTCGGCTCGCCTAGCCGGCGCGCGGGCGGTCATCCGAATTGCCTAGAGCATGTCAGGTTCAGATTGAACCAGACATGCTCTAAATTCTTTTGTTTTCGTTTGTCTTTTCGGGAAAACCGGTTCCCACTTTTCCCTGACAAACTCTAGTTGGCGTTGCCATCGGGGGTGACGCGCTGGCTGTCGCCGCCGGTGCCGGATTGCTGGGTGGGATCGCGGTCGGTCGGCACGGTCTGGCCACCGCCGGGCACGGTGTCGTCGATGGTATCCTGCGTCGGGCTTTGCGTGCCGTTTGTCGTCGAGGACGTCTGGGAAGCGTCGACCGGCTCGATCGGATCACTCGCCTCGCCCCAGATTTCGACCGCGCCCCAGACGAGGAAGACCAGGACAAGGCTGGTGCCGAGCACCGTCAGTACGGGCCGCCCGAGACCGCCCTGGCGGCTCTCTTGCGCAGTATAGGTCTTGCGAGCTGGGTCGTGGGTGCGGGTCAGCGGATCGCCGCGTTCGTCCTGCTGGTGGGTCATGGTCTGCACTCCCTGAAGTTCGTCTCAGGGAAGGAACTGGGCTTGGAACGGAAAAGTTCCCTTCTCAGGCTTCCGCCGGCCCGTCCAGTCCCAGCGCTTCGAGAAGGCGGCGCTGGCGCAGCAGGAGATGCGTCAGCGAGGCGACATCGCCTTTTGCCGGCTGGTGCGTCATGCCCTCCTCCACCGCTTCCACGATGGCCTCCAGCGTATCGGCGATCTCGCGGGAAAGATCGTGCAGTTCGGCAAAGGCCGGATCGATCGCAGCCGCGGCAAGCGTTGCCGTCGTGACGCGCCCGATGCCGCGCGGCACCATCGCACCGCCGTCGATATAGCCTTCCGGCAATTCGCCCCTCAGGTTGACGACGCGGCGGTGACGGATGACGTCTATGATCTGGTCGATGGCCTGGCAGGCGCCGGCGACGCGCGAGGGGTGATCCGTATCCGCGGCGGCATGGGGTAGGAGCTCCAGTTTTCCGGCGTGCCGCTCGGCAAGCTTCAGATAGGGCAGCATGGGGCCGCTGAGCGTGCCGCTGGACGCGCTCTTGAAAAGATCGGCGTCGATGGCCGCGTGGCGTACCTGGCCGGAAGCGAGCGCCCGGTCGAGCGCGAGCGTATCCACCACCTCGCCCCGGTCGTAGTTGACGAGGACGGCGCCGCGGTTCATCGCCGACAGCACGGTCTCACCGACGAGACCCGCATTGGCATAGCGGCGCGTCGCTTCGTCCAACCGGCCGAGGCCGATATGGACGGAGAGCGCATCCGCCCCGTCCGCCGCCTCCGCGGGGCTTGGCGCATAGCCGAAGCCTTCCGCCTCGATCCATTGCCGGTGCTGCGGGCGGGCATAGACGACGACATCCATGCCGAAGGCGCGGGCGAGCCTCGCCACCTCCCGGCCGATATTGCCGTAGCCGAGCACGGCCATGCGCTGTCCTTCCAGCTTGGCGGTCGGATAGAGCCTCAGGTCCCGCCCCGTATCGAAATCGCCGGCTGCCACCCGCTCATGCAGCAGATCGACCGGCAGATCGGGCGTCACCTTCAGGAGCGCTTTCATGGCCATTTGCGCCGTCGCGCGGCTGTTGATGCCGGGCGTGTTCATCAGCGGCGCCACGCCGCCCTCGCCGTTGCCGCCGCCCCAGGAGGCCGAGCCCATATTGCCCGTGCCCGCGCCGATGCGTACGCCGCCGAGCGGAAAGACCGCCTGTTTGGGAATGAAGGTCGCCGCGGCGATCAACGCGTCGTAGCGCCCGTCGGCCGTCTGCGCGATGATCTCGGCCTCGGCGCTGAGATCCGGCTGGTAGAAGAAATGAAGGCCCGGCGGCAGGTCTTCGCGCTGGTAACCGCCCTCGTGGAAGATGCCGCCCCTTGCCGCGACATGGGCGCGAACCTCGCTCGGATCCGGTTCACCGTCCGCGCCGAAACGAAGGCCGACGAGGTCGGCGATGAGCACCTTGTAGGCCCGTTGCGGGTCGTCCGCCCGTCCCGTGTCTTCGTGATCCTGCATGACGCCCCTCCCTCTCCCATCCTGTTTCGTAGGCGAGTTTTCCGGCACGGGCAAGCCGAGGGCAAAAGCGACATGGAAGGTCAAAACCGGCCTATTGCCCACCCAACAGGCCCCGGCCATAAAGAGGAGAGAAGAGGATTGCCCATGATATCGCGCGCCTTCACCGTCATCGAGAACGAATGGATCACCCTTGCCGACGGCACGCGGCTCGCCGCCCGCATCTGGATGCCCGATGGCGCGGAGAGCGATCCCGTGCCCGCCGTCTTCGAATTCCTGCCCTATCGCAAGCGCGACGGGACAAGCCCGCGCGACGAATCGACCTATCCCGTCTTCGCCGCCGCCGGCATTGCCGGGGTGCGTGTCGATATCCGCGGTTCGGGCGAATCCGATGGCGTCATCGACGGTGAATATACGCCGCTGGAACTGGCGAACGCTTGTGAGCTCGTTGCCTGGATCGCCGCCCAGCCCTGGTCGAACGGGTCTGTCGGCATGATGGGCATCTCCTGGGGCGGCTTCAACTGCCTTCAGGTCGCCAGCCTCAAACCGCCGGCATTGAAGGCCGTCATCTCCATCGCCTCCACCGTCGACCGCTACAACGACGACATCCACTACAAGAATGGCACGCATCTTTCCGCCCAGCTTTCCTGGGCCGCGACCATGCTCGCCTACCAGTCCCGCTCGCCCGATCCGGAAATCGTCGGCGACCGCTGGAAGGCCATGTGGCTGGAACGGCTGGAGAAGGAGCCCTTCTTCCTGGAGGAGTGGCTGCAACACCAGCGCCGCGACGCCTTCTGGAAACATGGTTCGATCTCGGAAGACTTTGCCGGCTTCCCCGTGCCCGCCCTCGTCATTGCGGGCTGGGCGGACGGCTATCGCAGCACGCCGCTGAAGGCTGTCGAAGGGCTGGGCGACAAAGCCAAGGCGCTGATCGGCCCGTGGGTCCATAAATACCCGCACTTCGCCTGGCCGAAGCCGCGCATGGATTTCCACGCGGAGGCCATCGCCTGGTGGAACCGCTGGCTGCGCGGCGAGGAGAACGGCGCGGACAAGGCTCCGCAGGTGCGCGCCTATATCCAGGATGCCGCGCGCCCTGCCCTCCGGCGGGAAGCCGATCCCGGCTTCTGGATCGCCAAGGAGCGCTGGGAGACTCCCGAGATGGCGGCCTTCCATGTCGGCGCGTCCGGCATGCTCGCACCGGGCCTTCCGGTGGCCGGTGCCGCGGCGAACGACCGTTATCTCCGTTCGCCGCTCGATACCGGCACCATGGCCGGTGAATGGTTCACCTTGAAGCCGGATGCGGAAATGGCGCTCGACCAGCGTCTCGACGATGCCGGATCGCTCGTCATCGAGACGCCGCCGCTCGCAGAGCCCCAAGACTTCCTTGGCCAACCGGTGCTGGAGCTGGACCTCTCCACCGAGGCGGACATCGGCAATCTCTGCGCCCGTCTCGTCGATATCCATCCTGACGGCACGGCGACACGTGTGACCTTCGGTGTCCTCAATCTTGCGCATCGCGACGGCAACGCCGAGCCCAGGGCGATGCCGAAAGGCGAAAGAACCCGCATCCGCCTCGTGCTCGATGCGATGGGCTACCGCTTCCGCGCCGGGCATCGCATCCGTCTGTCGCTTTCGACATCCTATTGGCCGATGGTGCTGCCGCCGCCGGTGGACGCCGGCGTGACGGTGGACCTCGCCTCGCTTGGTCTTTCCCTGCCGAAGCTCGGGGCGCACCGGGTCGTTTCCCTGCCTGAGCCGGAAAACACCGATCCGCTGCCGAAATATACCGAGCTTGCCCCGGCCGAGACTGCCCGTGGCGTGGAGCGGGACCTGACGAACGGACTGACGGAATACACGATCTACGAGGATACCGGCCTTTACGAACACCCCGGAACGGGGCTCGCGACACGGCAGGTGCGCGACGAATTGTGGTCGATTGCGGAAAACGACCCGCTATCGATGACCGGCACGTCCGTCTGGACCTGCGACATGCAGCGGCCCGGCTGGTTCGTGCGCACGGTTTCGACCGCGACCATAGCCTGCACGGCGACGGACTGGCTGATCGCCGCCAATGTGCGCGCCTTCGAGGGCGAGACGCAGATCTTCGAGAAATCCTTCGAGAAGGCGATCCCGCGCGATTTCATGTAAACGGGTTAGTGGAAGTCGCGGGAGAGGACGCGGATCGCCCGCGTCTCGCCCACCTCTTCCTGCCCGGCGACACCGCCGCGCCGGGCGATGGTGGCAAAATCCGTGGAGAGATCGGTAAGCTGCTGCACGACGAGATGCACCACCTCGCCCTCCCGCTGCACATAGCCTTTCATGCCGATCATCGGCGCGCCCATCACGATGGGCCGGTAGGCAAGAAATACCTTGCGCCAGACGACGAGGTTGGCGATGCCCGTCTCGTCCTCGATGGTGACGAAGATGACGCCCTTGGCCGAGCCGGGTTGCTGGCGCACCAGCACGATGCCGGCCGTCTCGACCTTCTGGCGATCCTTGAGCCGTGTCGCCGCGGCGCAGCTGAGATAGCGCCGGTGCGTGAGGCTTTCACGCAGGAAGCTCACCGGATGGGCCCGCAGCGTCAGTCCGACATGGCCGTAATCCGCCACCACCTCGCCGCCCGTCGCCATGGGGCGTAGCGCCACTGCCGGCTCGTTCAGTTCAGGGATGACTGCCGCCTCCCGCTCGGCCGCCGCGGAAAAGAGCGGCAATGGCTCGTCCCTGAGGCCCCGGATCGCCCAGAGCGCCTCGCGGCGGGAAAGGCCGAGCGACGGCAGGAAGGCATCGGCCTCGGCGAGGCGGACCAGATCGTCGGCCGGCAGGCCCGAGCGACGCCAGAAATCGTCGACCGAGGCGAAGGCGTCCTGCTCCCGGTTTTGAATACAGGCGGCGGTTTTCTTGTTGTCGAGCCCCTTCACCATTCGCAGTCCCAGCCGGACGGCAAAACGCCCCGCCTCTTGCGTCGGCTCCAGCGTGCAGTCCCAGCGGCTTTGGTTGATACAGACCGGCCGCACTTCCACGCCGTGATCGCGCGCATCACGCACGATCTGCGCCGGGGCGTAAAAGCCCATCGGCTGGGAATTGAGAAGGGCAGCGCAGAAGATGTCTGGATGGTGGCATTTCATCCAGGCCGAGGCATAGGCGATGATGGCGAAACTGTATGCATGGCTTTCCGGAAAGCCGTAGGAGCCGAACCCTTCGAGCTGGCGGCATATGCGTTCGGCGAATTCCCGGGGGTAGTTGTTGTCGACCATGCCATCAACCAGCTCCGTGCGGAACTTGTCGACGCCTCCGGTCTGTTTGAAGGTGGCCATGGCACGTCGCAGTTCATCTGCTTTGCCGGCAGAAAACCCGGCGCAGTCGATGGCCACCTGCATGGCTTGCTCCTGAAAAAGGGGAACGCCAAGCGTCCGCTCCAGAACATTCCGAAAGGCGGGGCTGGGATAGTCTACGTCCTCCAATTCCTGCCGCCGCCGCAGATAGGGGTGGACCATGCCGCCCTCGATGGGCCCGGGCCGCACGATCGCCACCTCGACCACCAGGTCGTAATAGTTGCGCGGCTGCAGGCGCGGCAGCATGGACATCTGGGCGCGGCTCTCGATCTGGAACACGCCCACGGTGTCGGCCTTGCAGATCATGTCGTAGGTCGGCACGTCACCCTCGGGGATGCTGGCCAGCTCGTAGTCCTTGCCACGCCATTGGCGGTAGAAATCGAAGCAGCGCTGCAGGCAGCTCAGCATGCCCAGGGCCAGCACATCCACCTTCATCAGCCCGACCGAGTCCAGATCGTCCTTGTCCCACTCGATCACGGTGCGGTCCGCCATGGCCGCGTTCTCGATGGGCACCAGGCGGTCCAGCGGCCCCTGGGTGAGCACGAAGCCGCCCGGATGTTGCGAGAGGTGTCGGGGCCGGTCGATCAACTGGCGGGCAAGTTCGAACAGCAGCTTGATGCGGCGGTCGTCGACATTGAAGCCGGCTTCGACGGCATGGCTTTGCGGCAACTCGTTGGACCAGCCCCAGACCTGAGAGGACAGGGACTTCAGCATGTCCTCCGGCATGCCGAGCGCCCGTCCGACATCGCGCATGGCGGCACGCGAACGGTAGCGGATGACGGTGGCGCAGAGCGCGGACCGGTCCTTTCCATAGGTGTCGTAGATCCATTGGATCACTTCTTCCCGGCGTTCGTGCTCGAAGTCCACGTCGATATCCGGCGGCTCGCCGCGCTGCTCTGAGACGAAACGCTCGAAGAGAAGGCCGTTGACCATGGGATTGATGGCGGTGATGCCGAGGACATAGCAGACGGCGCTGTTGGCGGCCGATCCCCTGCCCTGGCACAGGATATCGATGGACCGCGCATATTTCACGATGGACCGCACCGTGAGGAAATACGGGGCATAATTCATCCGCGCGATGAGGTTGAGTTCATGAATGAGCTTGCCGCGCACCTTCTCCGGAATGCCGTCGGGATAGAAGTGTGCCGCCCCCTCCCAGGTGTATTTCTCAAGCGCCTCCTGTGGCGTGAGGTGGGTATATTCCTTCTCGTCGGGATATTGGTATTTCAGTTCGTCCAGCGAGAATTGGCAACGCTCCACGATCTCCATCGTGCGGGCGAGCGCTTGCGGGTAGCGGGAAAAGAGGCGGTGCATTTCTTCCGGCGGCTTCAGGTAGCGATCGGCGTGGCGCTCGCGCAGGAAGCCGGCATTGTCGATGGTCACGCTGTGGCGGATGCAGGTGACGATATCCTGCAGCATGCGTCGGGCGGGCTCGTGGTAGAGCACGTCATTGGTGACGACGGTGGGCACGCGGTGTTGTGCGGCAAGGTTCGAGAGCTGGAAGAGGCGCAACGGATCGTTCGGGCGGCGGCGCAGCGTGAGGGCGAGGTAGCAGCGGCCGCGGAAGGTTTCGGCGACGCGGCGGAGGCGAAAGGCAGTCTCCTCATTCGCCTCGTCCGGCACCAGAACGGCAAGGAGGCCTTCGTTCCATGCCACGACGTCCGCCCAGTCGAGATGGCACTTGCCTTTGCCGGCCCTCTTCTTGCCGATGGTGAGCAGGCGACAGAGACGGGCATAGGCTTCGCGGTCCGTTGGGTAGACGAGCAGGGACATGCCATCGACCAGATCCAGCCGGCAGCCGACCACGAGGCGCACCCGGGGCGCATCCTTGGCAAGTTCCTTCGCCGCCTTGTGGGCCTGGACGACGCCGGCGAGGCTGTTGCGGTCGACGACGGCAAGGGCATCGATGCCGAGGGCGCTTGCCTGCGCGAAGAGTTCCGCCGCGCTGCTTGCTCCGCGCAGGAAGGAGAAGTGGGACGTCACCTGAAGCTCGGCGTAGCGCGGTTTCATGCGAAGAGCCCATGCAGGAACCAGCGGCCGAGGCCGCTTGCGGCCTGCGTTTCGTCCGCCGAGCGGTAGAGCCAGAAACGGGCGCCCGTTTCATCCTCGACCTGGAAATAGTCGCGCACGGCGGCACGCTCCGCGTCGCGCGTCCACCATTCGCCAAAAATGCGTTCCGGCCCGTCGGCGTGCCGCACGCGCCGCCGCACGCCGCGCCAGGTGAAAGAGGCGGGCGGATGGTCGGGCAGGAGCGCCATGACGTCGATCGGCTCCGGGCGGGCGAGCAGGCGGGCGGGACGTGGCCAGTGGCCCTGCCAGGTCGCGCCGTCATCCGGCGCGAGTGGCGGGATGCGCTGGATCGAGCGCTCCGGCACGTCGCTTTCGACGGGGGCGATACGGTAGAGCCGGCGTGCGCCGATGCGGTTGGCGATCACGTCGACGAGGCCGGCAATGTCCGCCGTCTCCTCCGCAATCAGCGAAGAGACCGCCTGTTGCAGCATGAGCGGTTCGGCGAGGGTTGCCGTCAGGTCCATGATTTCGATGCCGAAGCCCGGATCGATCGTCTCGATCCGGTCGCAGAGCAGTCGGACAAGACGCTTTTCATCCCGAACCGGCTGCGCGGTACCGACGCGGATCGCCTGCAGGGAATTGTCGACGCGGTGGAAAAGGAGATCGAGCCGGCGGGCGCCGAGACCGCGTTTTTCCAGCGTATGGCAGAGGTCGTGCACGAGGGCTGTCGCGTAGCGCGCGATGGTCTCAGGCGCGCCGATCGGCTCGCCGAAGACTTTTCGCACGGTGGCAAGCTCGGGGTCGCGCAGCGGATCGACGGGTTCGCCGACCGTGCCCAACATCTGGTCGAGCCGCCGGCCGAGCTCTGCGCCGAAGCGCAGCACCAGCGGTGCGCGGGGTACGGCCAGCACATCGCCGATAGTGGTGAAGCCGAGCCCGTGCAGGCCGGTGACGGTTTCCGGCGCGATGCGCAGACCCGGGATCGGCAGCGGCGACACAGCCTCCCGCGACCCTCCGGGCGGGAGGATGCGCACGGGGTCGGCCAGGAGCCGGGCGGCGGCATGGGCCGCGCCCCAGGTATCGGCCACCGCCGCACGGGCGAAGATGCCGGATGCGGAGAGGCGGTTGACGAGGCCGGTCAGCATCTGCGCCTCGCCGCCATGCAGGTGGTCGGCGCCGGTCGTGTCGATGACGAGGCCGTCCGGCGGGTCGGGGGCGACGATCGGCGCGTAGTGCTGCAGGGCCCACAGGGCAAGGCGCCGCAGCGCGGCGGCATCGGCGGCGGGATCGGCAGGCATGGTCAGGATGTTGGGCCGCAGCGCATGGGCCTTGGTGAGCGGCATGCCGACGCGAAGGCCTGCCTGTTCGGCCGGCCGGCTCACAGCCGTGACGATGCGGCGCGATCCCTCGCGCCCGACGAGAACGAGTTGCCTGTCAGGCGGAGGCGCTGCGGAACCAAGCGTCCGCCGCAGGCGATCGATCGGCCAGCCCGGAAGAAAGAGCGATACGACCCTCGGCATCGGATGCCTCCACGTCAAAGTCCGCCGCTTCGCCGGCCCGGCAGCGTACGAGTTGCAACAGCCACCGCGCCCGGCCGATGCCGGGCACGGGAAGCGGCGCGGACGGCCGCAGGGATACCCGCCAGCGCGTGACGGCGGCGGACGGCAGGGCAAAGACATCCGCCGGCCTGCCGCGCGGCAGACGGCGCAGGGCGATGCCAAGCGTGCCGCCCGCCTCGGCGGCAAGCTGCAGGCGGCGCGAGGCGGTCATCGACAGACGCGTGACCTCCGCCACGACGGCGCCGAGCCCGCCATGGCGGAGCCCCTCTTCGAAACAGAGGAGCAGGCTCTTCTCGTCGCCTGCTTCGACATAGACAACGCGCCCCGGCGCGAGCCCCGCCTGCGCCAGCGCCGGGGCGAAGAGGTCGGGCTGTGTCAGGCACCAGAGCACCTGCCCCCGGGTGCGGGCGGCGATGCCGGCGGCAAAAAGCATGGCGGCCGTGCCTTCCACGGCATCCTCGCTGCCACCGCAGATCTCGTGCAGGCTGGCGAGGGCCAGCCCACCGCCCGGCAGGCGGCCGTCGATGTCTGGCACGCCGAAGGGCAACACCGCCCGGTCGGGCAAGGCGCGGCCGTCGAACTGCCGGATGCGCTCGCGCAGGTCGGCGACAACGGCATGGGCGGAGGCGGACATCGGCTTTGCAGCTCCTGTTGGAGGATATTTGTTCTTTATTTGTTCTCAATTTCGACAGGAGTCAACCGCCCTGCCGTACGGGAAAGATCACAGTTTGAATCATGCCCGGGAACCAACGGGCGCGGCGGAAGTTCTTCTCCACGCCATTCTCATCATTCAAGTCCATCAATTCAGGAGACAGGCCCATGGCTGACGAAAAGAGCACCGGCAAGCGCACGCTCGGCGTCGTTGAAAACGGCGACAGCATTTCGCAGGAAGCGCGTGCCGCGGCTGCGGAAGCGACGGTGAACGAACAGATCGAGGCGCTGAAGACGGAAATCTCACGCCTGAAAGAATCGGCAGGGCTGATTGCCGAGGGCACGGGCAACCTTGCCGTCGCCAAGGCGGAATCGTTGCGCGATGAAGTGCGCCGGACCATTCAGGCCAATCCGCTTGCCACGCTCGCTGGGGCTGCCTTCATCGGTTACCTTTTCGGCCTGCGTCACCGGTAAAACGGTTCCCTTTAGAGCATGTCAGGTTCAGATTGAACCAGACATGCTCTAAATTCTTTTGTTTTCGTTTGCCTTTTCGGGAAAACCGGTTCCCACTTTTCCCTGACAAACTCTAAAGAAAAGCAACGGTGTTAGGCGTCAATCGTCGTTGCTGATTGATCACGCATTCTGGCGTTAAGAATGACGATCATCTTCCGCATGACGGCGACGAGGGCGACCTTTCCCGGTTTGCCTTTTGCCTTGAGGCGCTGGAAGAGCGCCTTCATGTCTGGATCGAAGCGGATTGCCGGCAGGGCCGCGATATAGAGCGCATCCCTGACCGGCCTTCGACCGCCGGCGATCATCCTCTTGCCCCGCATCAGGCCGCTATCCCGGTTAAGCGGCGCAACCCCGACCAGCTTGGCGATCTGCCCCTTGTCGACGTGCCCCAGTTCCGGCAGGCCGGCGATCAGGAAACAGGCTGTGCGCAGGCCGATCCCCTTGAGCGACATCAGCACAGCGGCCTTGCTTTTGAGAGCAGCATCCGCCTTCAGGCAGTCCGTCATCGCCTCGATGACCGACTGACGCTGCTCGATGAGGAAGCGCAACGTCTCCTCGATCCATTCCCGCGTCCTGCCACCGGCGTTGCAGGTCAGCTTTTCCCGCCGGTTCTTCTCCTGCACGATCATGTGCGACAATTGCCTGTAGCGTGACACCAGATCGACCAGCATTGTCTGCCCCGGTGAAGGTGGCGCCAGAACCTTGCTCTCCATACGCCGTCCATAGTCGGCGAGCACGAAGGCATCGATCCTGTCTGTCTTGGAGAGCTGACCGCAGGCGCGGGCGAACTGCCTGATCTGCTTTGCATTGACCTTGGCGACGGGCAGGCGGGCGGCGAGCAAGGCATGGACCACACCGCGTTCATAGCCGCCGGTCGGCTCGATCACCAGGCGCTCTATCCCCACGAGATCGACCATGAGAGCGATGAACGTGCAAATGCCTTCGGCTGTGTTGGCAAAGGTCGCCACCTGCCGTTCCGGCAGGATGCAGATGTCGAATGACGATTTCGATATGTCGATGCCGACAAAACGGCTAGCATGGGACACGAGGCTGGTCTCCCTTATACGCGAGCGCGAAGCTCTCTCAACGGTTCGACGAAGCCTCGAAATGCGCGAAGGGTTCTGCTTTTTTCCGAACGGAAGTTCAAGCCGGCTAAGGCCCAAACGCTCTACGCACCGTCATCTAGGTGTTGCAACCACCCAAATGACAAACGAGGCCGGAGCATCATAACCGATGCTCCGGCCTCGTAATGTATAAGCCCGGCATTGCCGGGCTTTCCTGCGTTCAGAACCAGCGCTGGCGGCGGGGTGGCTCGTTTTCGAGGGTGCCGAGCAGGTAGCCGACGACAAGGCCGGCAAAACCCGCTGCAAGCACCACCGTCGACATGGCTGCGGGATGTTCGCGTGCGGCTTCCGCGACCGCCGCGCCCTCGTTCCGGACATAGCGGCGGGCCGAGCGCATGGCGGGACGGGCGGCCTCGACGGCATCGCCGGCCCGGTCGCGCATCGCCTCATAGGCCTCGGCGCCACGGTCGCCGAGATCCTTCTGGAGCTGGGCGAGTTCGGCGCGAAGAGCGGAAATCTGGGATTGAACGTCGGTGCTTGCCATTGCGGTCTCCTTGTCAGAATGGAGAGGCAACGGATGGCGCACAGCTTGGTTCCCTGGCGGCCTCTGGAAATCGCCCGTCAGCCCGCCTGTCGGCGGCCGTCGCGGCGGATCTGCGAGGGCGTGTCGCCGAAGGCGGCGCGGAAGCGGCGGGTGAAGTGCGACAGGCTTTCGAAGCCGGTTTCCAGCGCGATTTCGATCAGCGGCTTGTTGGTGCGCATCACCATGTTCAGCGCGGCCGCCATGCGGATCTTCATGTAGATCGCGCTCGGCGAGGTGCCCATGTCGCTCTCGAACAGGCGTTCGAGCTGGCGGCGGGAAACGCCGGTCATGGTGGCGATGCTGTCGATCGAGAGCAGATCCTCGGTGTGCTGTTCCATCATCATGATGGCGAGATGCACGCGACGGTCGCGCGCTTCGAGCCCGAGGGGATTGCGCGGCTGAAGGTCGGTGGCATCGCGCCGGTGGCGGATTTGCAGGATTTCCAGCGCATTGCGCTCCGCCGCTTCGCCGACATGATGGCGCACGAGGGTCGCCGCGAGATCGGCGACGCTGCTGCCGCCGGCGCAGGTGGCGACCTTGCCGTCGAAGCGGAAAATCTGTTCCGAGGTTGCCTCGATATCCGGGAAGCGGCCGCGGAAATCGCGGTGGTGCAGCCAGCTCACGCAGGCCGTATGGCCCTTGAGCAATCCGGCTTCGGCGAGGATGAAGCTGCCCGTACACAGGCCGATCAGCCCGACGCCGGCCTGGGCCGCCTTGCGCAGATAGGTCAGCGCATAGCTGTCGATCGGTTCCTCGACACTCAGAAGCCCGCCGACGACGGCGATATAGTCGAAACAGGCGGGATCGGCGAAGGGTGCGGTGGGCGCGACCTGGATGCCGCTGGAGGAGGAAATGAAGTTGCGCGTGCTGCTGAGCACGTCCCAGTCGCAATTGACGCGACGGGAGCGGTCCTCGCTGTCGCTGGCAAGGCGCAATGTATCCACGAACAGGGCGAAGGCGGAGAGGGTGAAACTCTTCGACAGAATGAAACCGACGCGCAACGCTTTCGGCGCCGTCGCTCCGCTCATCTCCTTCGATGTCCGAACATCCACCGCCATCAGACCTCCCGCGCCGCTCCGCCCGGCACTATCGCCGCTGGCTACGGCCACCGACAAGAGCCATAGCAGATTTCGCCCGCCCATACCAATGCTGCGCGCGGTTTGTGCAAGGATTAAGGCCGCGGGGCATTCTCCACCGGCAGCCCCCTCGCCCAATCCTCGAGCGCGCTTCGCATCGCCGCTTCCGCCGGCTGGCTGCGTGTAAAGGCCCACCAGAGATGGGCGCCTTGCCAGATGCCGGCCATCTGCCAGCCGAGACGTTCGCCATCGACGGGATCGGCGGACAGGCGCCGGCCGAGGGCTCTGGCGACGCGCAGCCCCCACGCCGCGCCCCGTGCGCGCAGCACGGGATTGCGGATATCCTCGCGCAACAGGAGCAGGCCGTCGGTTGCGGTTTCCTCGGCCGCTTCGGGCGGCATCAGGCGAAGGAGAAAGGCAATCGCCCCTTGAAGGTCCGGGGCTTCCTCGGCGTCAGCGGCTTCGGTCTCCGCGTCCAGACGGTCCCAGGCGCGCAGCAGCACGGCTTCCAGGAGGGCCTCCCGGTCGCCGTAGCGCTGCACCAGTGTGGCGGCCGAAAGGCCGGCCGCCTTCGCGGCAAGGGCGAAGGTGAGGCCGGCGGGGCCGGTTTGCCGCAGGGTTTCCAGGATGGTGTCGAGCACCGCTTCGTCGGGGATTGTCTTTCGTCGTGCCATGCTTTTATATAAATGAACATTCATTTATTATTCAAGGAGATTTCGCATGGCCCGCATTCTCGGCTATATCGCCGCCAGTCTCGACGGCATGATCGCCACCGAGGACGACAATCTCGACTGGCTGTTCAAGTATGACAGCATGGATCTCGGCGAACACGACTACCGCACCTTCATCACGCGGATCCGCACGGTGGTGATGGGCCGCGGGACCTATGACTTTATCGCCAACGAGCCCTCCCCCTGGGCCTATGGTGCGCAACGCGTGATCGTCGTCACGTCACGGCCCATCGACAACCCGAAAGGCCCGCTCGAACTGCGCAGCGACGTCGATGCGCTGATCGGCGAACTGCGCGCGCTCGATGACGGCGATGTCTGGATGCTGGGTGGCGGGCAATTGCAGATGGCGTTCCTGGAGCGTGGCGCGCTCGACGAGATCGAAATCTATGTCATCCCGGAAATGCTCGGCGGTGGCCGGCCGCTTTTCCCCGCGACGGGATTTCGTGCGAGCCCGACCCTGGTCGGTGCTCAGGCTCTCGACAAGGGCTGCGTCCGGCTTCACTACCGGTTCAGTTGAGGGAAAGGCCTTGCTGGACGCCCGCGGCGGTGAAAAGCCGGCCGCGGGTCACGTCGGCAAGGGCGGTGCGTTCCTTCAGAAGTTCGAGGAAATCGTAGCCGGCCGACCAGCGGCCGAAGCCGCTGGCAATGTTGATATGGCCGGCATTGCCGATATCGATGAGGTCGCTGCCCCAGGCCTGCGCCGTGCGCTGCAGCCTGTCGACGGGCATGTAGGGATCGTTGAGACTGCCGACGATGAGGGAGGGAAACGGCAGGCGTTTCTGCGGCATGGCGCCGAACTTGATGGCGCAGGGATGCAGGACCTCCGTCGCGTCGAGATCGCAGGGCGCAACCAGCAGCGCGCCGCGGATGCGGGTGGCAAGGCGGCTTTCGGCAAAACGCGCCGCCAGCACGCAGCCGAGACTATGGCCGACGAGCCAGACGCCGCGGCCGAGCATGTCCACCTGCCGCTCCAGTGCCGCCAGCCAGTCCTCACGCTCCGGGCAGGTCCAGTCGTGTTGCTCGACGACGCGGCTTTCCGGATTGTCGCGTGCCCAGTGGCGCTGCCAGTGCGCCTCCGGCGACCCGTTGAGGCCGGGCAGGATGAGCGTGTCGACGGGGATATCGATGGGCGGCATGACGGGGCCTTCCTTGACGAACGACGATGCCAGGATGATGGGCGTGGTCGGCAGGATTCGTAAGGAAGAGGCTGCTACAGTCTGCAAAATCCATAAAAATTCTTTGCATTCCTGTGGCGCGTGGCGCACCGGGCGGTCTTCCCGCCCGGTGCTGTCGTTCAGCCGCGATGGTCGAGGCGGGCGACCAGCCGGTCGCCGAGCCACTGGATGGCGCAGGTGAGCACGATCAGCACGGCGACGACCGCCACCATCACCGATGTCTCGAAGCGCTGGTAGCCGTAGCGGATGGCAAGGTCGCCGAGACCCCCGGCACCGATGGCGCCGGCCATGGCGGAGGCGCCGATCAGCGTCACCAGCGTCACCGTGAAGCCGGCGACGATGCCCGGCAATGCCTCGGGGATCAGCACCTCGCGCACGATGGTCCAGCGGTTGCCGCCCATCGCGCGCACGGCCTCGATGAGGCCGCGGTCGACCTCGCGCAGCGAGACCTCGGCGATGCGGGCATAATACGGCGTGGCGGCAATCGATAGCGGCACGATGGCCGCCCAGGTGCCGATGGAGGTTCCGACGATGAGGCGTGTCACCGGGATCAGCGCGACGAGCAGGATGATGAAGGGGACCGAGCGGAAACCGTTGATGACGGCGCCCAGCACGCGGTTGATCCAGAGATTTTCCGCAATGCCGCCCCGTGCCGTCGCCACCAGGGCGAGGCCGAGCGGCAGGCCGAAGACGAGCGAGATGACGCCGGAGGCAGCGGTCATGACGATGGTTTCCCAGATCGAGCGGGCGAGCAGTTCAAGCATGACCGGCGACATGGCCGAGGACCTCCCCCTTCGCGCCGAAGCGCTCTGCGAACGAAACGAGCCGGGCCGAGTCATTGGCCGGCACGGCAAGGAAGAAGCGGCCGACGGCCTGCTCCTGGATATGGTCGACGCCGCCATGGAGAAGGCGGTAGCCGCTCGGGAAGGCTGCGGACAGCTCCTGAAACAACGGACCGGTGGCGGCGGGGCCGGCAATGTCGAGGCTGAGCACGGTCTCGCCCGCAACGTCGGCCGAAAGCCGCTCGGCGATATGCGCGGGAAGCTGCGGGCGGATGCCGCTGAGCAGGCTCTTCGTCGTTTCCGCCTGCGGCTGCGAGAAGACCTGCCAGACCGGCCCCTCCTCCACGATGCGGCCGGCATCGAGCACGGTGACCCGGTCGGCGATGGTGCGCACCACTTCCATCTCATGCGTGACGAGCAGGATGGTGAGGCCGAGCGTGCGGTTGATGTCTTTCAGGAGTGTCAGGATCGCGCGCGTCGTTTCGGGATCGAGCGCCGAAGTCGCCTCGTCGGAAAGCAAGAGGGCCGGATTGGCGGCAAGGGCGCGGGCGATGCCGACGCGCTGCTTCTGGCCGCCGGAAAGCGCCGCAGGATAGGCCTTGGCCTTGCCGGAGAGGCCGACCAGTTCCAGAAGTTCGGCGGCGCGCGCAAGGCGCTTGGCCTTTGGCCAGCCTTCGATCTTCAGCGGAAGAGCGACATTTTCTTCCACGGTCTTGCTGGCCAGCAGATTGAAGTGCTGGAAGATCATGCCGATGCGCTGGCGCAGCGGCTGCAGCTCGGCTTCGCCGAGCCCGGTGATCTCGCGGCCCTCAATGGCGATGGTGCCGCTGTCCGGCCGCTCCAGCCCGTTGAGGCAACGGATCAGGGTCGATTTCCCCGCACCGCTGCGCCCGATGATGCCGAGGATTTCGCCGCGGCGCACGTCGAGGGAGACGCCTGCCAGCGCCGCTGTCCCGCCGAAACGCCGCTGAACGTCGGCCAGATGGATGACGGGCGGCTCGGCGGCCGCTGCCGCCCTCCAGGCCACATGTTCGTTCATTCGTTCTTCCTTCCGGAAACGCTGGAAGCCCGCGACGGCCGGAGGCGGTCGCGGGCTGTCCCGATAATCGCTGGCTGCCTTAATAGGCGCTGATGCCGGTGCCCTTGTAGACGCGGTCGAACTCGGCCTTCACGGCGTCGTTCTGGTAGGCTTCCACCAGCGGCTTCACCCAGGGCTCGTCCTTCGATTCCTCGCGCACGGCGATGAAGTTGCGGTACGGATTGTCGTCCACCGGCTCCTGCGCGATGCGGTTTTCCGGCGTGAGGCCGCTCTTCAGCGCCCAGTCGGTGTTGACGATGGCGGCGTCGAGGTCATCGACCGAGCGGCCGACGATGCCGGCGTCGAGTTCCTTGATCTCGAGGTTCTTCGGGTTTTCCGAGATGTCCGCGATGGTGGCGAGAATGCCGGTGCCGTCCTTCAGCTTGATCAGGCCTTCGTGCTGCAGCACGCGCAGGGCGCGGCCTTCGTTCGACGGATCGTTCGGCACGCCGACGACCGCGCCATCCGGCAGGTCTGCGGTCTTGGTGTGCTTCTTCGAGTAGAGGCCGATGGGCCAGACGGCGGTGTAACCGACAGGCACGATCTTGTAGCCATGCGTCTTCACCTGGTTTTCCAGATAGGGAAGATGCTGGAAGGCATTGGCGTCGATTTCACCGCGCGCCAGCGCTTCGTTCGGCTGGGTATAGTCGTTGAAGACGACGGTCTCGATGGTCAGGCCCTTCTTGGCGGCTTCGGCCGTCACGACGCGCCAGACGTCCTCGTCCTCGCCCGAGATGATGCCGACCTTCAGGTCCTTCTTGTCTTCTGCGGAGGCCGGCGCCGGTGCGGTGAGCGTGGAAACGGCGAGTGCCGCCACGGCGAGGCCGGCGAGCGCGGCGCGGCGCGTGAGAAGCGTGGTTTCGAGGAGGGTCTTGCGGATGTTCGACATTCTGGCCTGCTTTCGCGATTGGGAGGATCGACGGCGAAACACGATTGTTTCGGCAAGCAAAATCGCAAATGCCGCTTTTTCGGACAACGAATGGCGATTTGTTGGGCAGAGGGAATGGGAACTTTCCCTCTAGCGTGTCGGCTGGATGCGAAAATATTTTCTATCTTATTTGTAGAATATGCCGATGCGCCTCGATCAGCCTGTCTTGCCGAGCGCGGCGATGCGTTCGAAATGGCCCCGGCCGAGATAACCGGTGCCGTCGCGGATATCCGCGGCGATGGCAGCCTTCAGTGCCTCGGCGTCCCGCTTGACGATGGCGGCGAGCGCTTCGGCGTGGCGGTCGACCTGATAGGTCTGCGACAGGGTTTCGCCGGCCCGGCGCATGAAGGGGCCGAGACGCAGCCAGAGGGATTCGATGAGCGGCAGCATCACCGTGCCGGGGCGGGCTTCATAGAGGCAGCGATGGAAGTCGAAATTCGCCTCCACGAGCCGGCCGAAATTGCCGATGGCCAGTGCCTGGTCGGCCTGCTGGTCGAAAGCCCTAAGGCGCGCGAGCCGGAGGTCGTCGATGAAGGGCATGGCGCGCTCGGCAGCGCGGGTTTCGAGCGCGACCCGCGCCTCGAGGACCTCCTCGAAGCTCTGGGGATCGAGATCCGGCACGCGGACACGGCGGTTGTCGAGCAGTTCCAGCGCGCCGTCCGCTACAAGGCGGTGCAGCGCTTCGCGCACCGGCATGGCGCTGACGCCGAGCGTATCGGCCAGGCCGTTGATCGTCACAGGATCGCCCGGCTCGAACTGGCCGGTCATGATACCGCGCCGCAGGACGCGGTAGACCCATTGTTTGGCAGATTCGGACGCCTCCCGCCCGGTTGTCACCAGCATGCTGAAATCCTCCCTCCGCAGACCCGGCCTCCCGCCGGTTCTCGTCCCAGGGCTGAATTCTCCGGGTTTTGCACGCAGAACGGATAAATTCGCAAAGCCCAAAATCGCCCTTTACAGATTTGATCAAATTATGATTTGTTGTGATCATAAGCAAGACAAGCCTATCACATAGAGCCGTGATTAGCGGCCGGACAGAGGACAGCCGGCGGATTGGGCAGGGAAAGCTCGGGCGCCGGTCGAAAAACGGGGAACCGATGACTGACACCCGAACGACCGCAGCTCATGGCGGCGCCATTGGCATGCATGGCATCCAGAAATGGTTCGGCACCTTCCAGGCCGTCAATGATGTGACGCTGGATATCCGCTCGAACGAATTCTTCACCCTTCTCGGCCCTTCGGGCTGCGGGAAAACCACGCTCCTGCGGATGATCGCCGGCTTCGAGCTGCCAACCGAAGGGCAGATTCTGCTCGACGGCGTGGATATTTCCAACCTTCTGCCCAACCAGCGGCCGGTCAATACGGTTTTCCAGAACTACGCGCTCTTCCCGCATCTGACGGTCGCCGAGAACATCGGCTTCGGTCTCAAGATGCTCGGCAAGCCGAAGTCCGAGATCGAGAGCGTCGTCAAGGACATGCTGAAGCTCGTGCATCTCGAGGGGCGCGGCAACAATCCGGTCACGCAGCTTTCGGGCGGCCAGCAGCAGCGCGTGGCGCTCGCCCGCGCACTCGCCCCGCGGCCGAAGGTCCTGCTGCTCGACGAACCGCTTTCCGCCCTCGACCTGAAACTGCGCAAGTCCATGCAGATGGAACTCAAGCGCCTGCAGCTCGAAACCGGCATCACCTTCGTCTTCGTCACCCACGACCAGGAAGAAGCCCTCACCATGTCCGACCGCATCGCCGTCATGTCGACGGGCACGGTCCGGCAGGTCGGCTCGCCCTGGGATATCTACGACCGTCCCGCGGAGCGCTTCGTCGCCGACTTCATCGGCGAGACCAACTTCCTCGAGGCCGAGGTCCTTTCGGTTTCCGGCAACAAGGCGCGCGTGCGGCTTTCCTCCGGCGCGGAAATCAACGCGACCTATCCGGAGGACATCACGCCGAAGGGCAAGGTCACCATCGTCATTCGTCCGGAACATGCCCGCCTCGGCACGGCCGGTTCCGGGATGCTGGACGGCGTGCTCGACGACATCGTCTATCTCGGCACGGACAACCACTTCCACGTCAAGGTCGATGGCGGCGGCACCTTCATCGTGCGCCAGCAGAACGCCAAGAGCGGCCCCTGCGGCTTCTCCGAGCAGGAACGCGTCAGCGTCGCCATCAATGACGATGTCGCCCAGATTCTGAGGGACTAGCCATGACGGTCAGCGCCCAGGACGTCAGCGAACAGCGACAGAAAAAAGAAATCCGGGATCGCTGGTTTCTCAGCGCCCCCGCCCTCCTCCTGATCCTTGCGGCCGGCGTCGGTCCCCTGGTCATCGTGGTCCTCTATTCCTTCCTCGCGCCCGGCAGTTACGGCGACGTGAAGTGGGAGTTCTCGACGGAGGGCTGGTTCAATGTCCTCTTCACCCGCGACATCTTCGACGACACCGTGTCGCTTGCGGATGCGCATTTCTCGATCTTCTGGCGCAGCGCCAAGCTCGCCTTCGCCACGACGGTCTTCTGCCTGATCTTCGGCTTCCCGACGGCCTATTTCATCGCGACGCGCGCGCCGCACAACCGCTCTCTCTGGCTGTTCCTGATCACGATCCCCTTCTGGACGAACATGCTCATCCGCACCTTCGCCATCCAGGAAGTGATCCGCTCGGAGGGCATCATCAACACGCTGCTGTTGAAGCTCGGCCTCATTTCCGCGCCGATCCAGATGATGTTCACCGACTTCGCCATCATGCTCGGCATGACCTATGTCTTCCTTCCGCTGATGGTGCTGCCGCTCTATGCGAGCCTCGAAAAGCTCGACTTCCGGCTGATCGAGGCGGGTTACGACCTCTATGCCTCCCGCTTCGGGGTGCTGTGGCGGATCATCATTCCGCTGGTGAAGCCGGGCATCATCGCCGGTTCCATCCTCGTCTTCGTGCCGGCGCTCTCATCCTACGTGGTGCCGCGCGTCCTCGGCGGCGGCAAGAACCTCATGGTCGGCAACCTGATCGAGCTGCAGTTCGGCCAGGGGCGGAACTGGCCGCTCGGCGCGGCGCTCTCCGTCACGCTCGTCATCATCGTGCTCTTTGCGATGCTCTACTACGTCCGCAATGCATCGAAGTCGGGAGGCGGCGCCCATGGCTAAGTCCTTCTCCATCAAGCGCCAGCCGGGCTTCGCGACCATTGCGATGTTCTGCTTCTTCCTGCTCTACCTGCCGATCGCCACGCTCGTCGTCTATGCCTTCAATTCGGGCATGTCGATCTCCACCTGGGAGGGTTTTTCGCTCCGCTGGTTCGAGAGCGCCTGGAACAACCAGCAGGTCGTCGAAGCATCCTGGCGCTCGCTTCAGATCGCCGCCGTCGCGGCGCTCATCGCCACGGCCTGTGCGACGCTCGCGGCTATCGCCACGACGCGCACGGCGCCCTATCGCGGCCTCACCTTCAAATATTCCATCATCAACATGCCCTTGCTGGTGCCGGAAATCGTGACGGCGGTGGCGCTGCTCATCCTCTTCTCGCGCATCAAGGTGTGGACGGGCTATTCCGGCCTCGGCTACCTCATCATCGCCCACTCGGCCTTCTGCGTGCCCTTCGCCTATATGCCGATCCGGGCGCGCCTCGAAAGCATGGACCTGTCGCTGGAACGTGCGGCGTCGGACCTCTACGCCTCCTCCTTCCAGACCTTCCGCTATGTCACGCTGCCGTTGCTGTGGCCGGGCATTCTCGCGGGCCTGATGCTGGCCTTCGTCATCTCGCTCGACGACGTCGTCATCACCGAATTCGTCAAGTCGGGCGGACAGGATACGCTGCCGACCTATATGCTCGGCCAGCTGCGCCGCGTGGTGACGCCGGAGATGAACGCCATCTCCACGGTCTTCCTCGTGCTGTCGCTGGCGATCGTGACCCTCTTCTTCTTCCTGAGCCGTACGCCTCAGAAGGACAACGAATAGAAAAAGGAGAACAGCTGATGAAAGTGAAACTGGGATTCATGGCGCTTGCAGCCGGCCTGATGGCTTCCACCGCCATTGCGCATGCCGAAGGCGAACTGAACATCTTCAACTGGGGCAACTATACCAGCCCCGAAATGATCAAGAAGTTCGAAGAGAAGTTCAAGGTCAAGGTGACGATCACCGACTATGACTCGAACGACACTGCGCTCGCCAAGGTCCGCCAGGGCGGCCATGGCTTCGACATCGTCGTGCCTTCGGCGAGCGTCATGCCGATCTGGATTTCGGAAGGCCTGCTGCTGCAGTCCGAACCGAACCAGCTCGAGAACTTCAAGAACGTCGATGAGCAGTGGGTGAAGGTGCCGTTCGACGATGGTCGCCATTACTCGGTTCCGTGGCTCTGGGGCACGACGGGCGTGACGGTCAACAAGGGCGTCTATGCCGGCGACATCAACACGTCTGCCATCTTCCTCGATCCGCCGGCCGAACTCGTCGGCAAGGTCAACGTGATCCCGGAAATGTCCGACGTCATGCACATGGCCGTGACCTATGCGGGCGGCGAGCCCTGCACGGGCGACCTTGCGATCCTGAAGAAGACCCGCGATATCCTGACGGCCGCCAAGCCGAAGTGGATCTCGATGGACTACGGCAATATCGAGAAATATTCCAAGGAAGACCTTGCCGCCGGCGTGAACTGGAACGGCGCTTCCTTCCGCGCCCGCCTGCAGAACGACAAGGTCACCTACGGCTATCCGAAGGAAGGCTATCCGGTCTGGATGGACAATGCCGCGATCCTCAAGGACGCCAAGAACGTCGAGAACGCCAAGCTCTTCCTCAACTTCATCATGGATCCGGAAAACGCCGCGATGCTCTCGGCCTTCGGCCGTTATGCGAATGGCATCAAGGGCTCCGAACCGTTCATGCCTGCGGACATGAAGGACGCGCCGGAGATCAAGATCCCCGACGAATTGAAGGCCGCCGGCAAGTTCAACCTCGCCTGCCCGCCGGAAGTCCAGGAACTCTACACCAAGATCTGGACGGAACTGCAGAAGTAAGCGGCATCGCCGCATAAAGAGGACAGTCCACGCGGGAAGGCGCAGCGCCTTCCCGCGCATCGGCTGAATTTTTCATGATCAAGACCTTTCAGGACAGGCACGGCTTTGCCCGCGCCGACATTACCCTCGCCAACTGGCGTACCGCCCCCTACAGCCGCTGGAGTTTCCAGAACGTGCGCGATCTCGTGCCGTCGGTCGCCATCGCGGCGGACATTCCCGCTGCCGAGGTGCCGCTTGCAAGCGATGCCTTTCTCGATGCGGCGATGGAAACCGGCCTTGCCGGCGCGGCAACGGCCCGCGCCTTCCTCGACTACGCGCACACGGACGGTTTCGTGCTGATGCGCCGCGGCGAAATCGTCGCGGAATATTATGCGCCGCATGCCGATCCCAACGCGCCGCATCTCGTCTTCTCCATTTCCAAGTCGCTGACCGCGGTCGTGTCGGGCATTCTGGAAGCCGAAGGCCTGCTCGATCCGGACCGGCCGGTGACAGATTACCTGCCGGAGGCCAAGGGCAGCGTCTATGGCGACTGCACCTATCGCGACGTGCTGGACATGCGCGTCAGCCTCGATTTCGAGGAGGCCTATCTCGATCCTTACGGCGCCTTCGCGCGCTATCGCCGCTCCATGCTCTGGAACCCGCCGATGCCGGACGCGGCGCCCGAGACGCTGGCCTCGTTCCTGCTGACCCTGCAGAAGGCCGAGCGACCGCATGGCGGGCCGTTCTACTATGCCTCGCCGAATGCCGACCTGCTCGGCGTCGTCATCGAGCGCGCGACCGGCGCGCGGTTTGCCGATCTGACCTCCGAGCTTCTCTGGAAGCCGATGGGGGCGAAGGGCAATGCCGAGATCACCGTGGATGCCATCGGCACGCCGCGCACGGCGGGCGGCGTTTCCATGACGGCGCGCGATCTCGCCCGTCTCGGCGAGCTTCTGCGGAACCATGGCGTTCGCAATGGCCGGCAGATCATCCCGGAAGGCTGGATCCGCGACATGCAGGAAAACGGCGACCGGCAGGCCTGGCAGGAGGGGCGCAATGTCGACCTGCCGAACGGGCGCTACCGCAGCCAGTGGTACCAGTCCGGCGAAGCCGACCAGGCGTTCTGCGCCATCGGCATCCATGGCCAATGGCTCTATGTCGATCCGAGCACCGAGACCGTCATCGTCAAGCTCTCCTCCCAGCCGGAACCGCTGGGCGACGAGGAGAACCAGGACATCTTCACCTTCTTCCGGGCGCTCTGCCGCCGGGCAATCTGAACAGACCGAGGAAACATCATGCAGAAAGAAGCGAGCTACATCATCCGCAATGCGCGGGTGTTGACCATGGACGAGGCGAATCCGCGCGCCGCCGCGCTCGCCCTCGCCGGCAACCGCATCCTTGCTGTCGGCTCGGAGGCCGAGATCGACGCCTTTTCCGGTCCCGATACCCATGTGATCGACGCCAAGGGCGCGACCGTCCTGCCCGGCTTCAACGAAGCCCATATGCATATCTTCGGCGGTTCGGCCGAACTGCGCGAACTCTCGCTCTTCGGCCTCAAGGGGTTCGACGCGCTGGAGAAGGCGCTGAAGACCTATGCGGCAGACTATCCGGAGCGCCAGCTGCTGATCGCCCAGCATGCCGACTACACGATCCTTTCCGACGACGAGCGCATGACGCGCCACCATCTCGACCGCATCCTGCCGGATCGCGCCGTGCTGATCTTCGCGCCCGACCACCACACGGCCTGGGCCAACACGCTGGCGCTGAAGATGGGCGGCATCATCGAAGGCCGGGACGTCGGCGTCGGCAATGAGATTGTCATGGGCGAGGACGGCCTTGCCAATGGGGAACTGCGCGAAAGCAACGCCATTCGTCCGGTCTCTTCGCTCGGCGAAACGGGGGGGCGCGAAATGCTCGGCGTCGGGACGGGTGGCGATCCGGACCATGTGACGTCGGAGGAACGGGCCGGCGACATCGCGATCATCAAGGAAGGCCTTGCCTACGTCGCCTCGCTCGGCATCACCTCGCTGCAGAACATGGACGGCAGCCTCTACCAGCTGGAAATGCTGGATGAGATCGAAACGACGGTGGGCCTGCCGGTGCGGGTGCGCATGCCCTTCCACATGAAGAATTTCATGCCGCTCTCGGACCTCGAGACCAAGGCCGCCGCCTGGCGCGCGCGCTTCAATTCCGATCGCCTGCGCTGCGATTTCGTCAAGCTGTTCATGGATGGTGTGACGGAATCGGGCACCGCCGTCTTCGTCGACGACTATTGCCACCAGCCGGGTCTGAAGGGCGATCCGCTGTTTTCGCAGGAGCACTTCAACGACGTCTCCATCGCCGCCGACAAGCTCGGCCTGCCGGTCGCCGTGCATGCCATCGGCGACGGTGCGGTGCGCATGGTGCTGAACGGCTACGAGGCCGCCATCAAGGCCAACGGCAAGCGCGACAGCCGCAACCGCATCGAGCATATCGAGGTCGTGCACCCCGACGACATTCCGCGCTTCAAGGAACTGGGCACCGTTGCCTCCATGCAGCCGACCCATCCGCCGGGCAGCGCCGGCCTGCCGACCGAGCCTTACCTCTCCTATATCGGCGAGGCACGCTGGCCCTACGCCTTCGCCTGGCGCACGCTGGTCGACGCCGGCGCGCCCATCGTCTTCGCCACCGACTGGCCGGTCTCTCCGCTCGATCCGATGAACTGCATCGAGTGCGCCATGACCCGTACGGTCTGGAAGGAGGGCATGAAGGACGAGCGCCTTTCGCTGCACGAGACGCTGGCGGCCTATACGAAGAACGGCGCCTGGGTCGAATTCATGGAAGACCGCAAGGGCGTGCTGAAGCCGGGCTATCTCGCCGACGTCGTCGTGCTTTCGGCGGATGTGGAAGCGACGGACTTTGCAAAGCTTGCCGCCGTCCGCCCCGTCACCACCATTTGCGACGGCCGGATCACCTATCAGGCCTGATCCTGATGGCAAGCCCTATCGGCCTTGCCAAATCTGTGCGATAGGCCGGGTGTCCCCAAACGCCCGGCCGTTCCATGTATATCGCTGAAATCCTCGCCCTTTGTGCGGCCGTCTGCATCGCGATGAGCGGCATGTTCGTCAGCGAGTTGCAGGGGCGCATGCCGCTCCTCGATCTTGCACGCGTGCAGATGATTGCGGCGTTTCTGATGACGGGGACCGCTTCGCTCGTCGTCGGCGGCTGGCGCACCCTGGAGCCCTGGCAGATCGGCTTCCTCGCCGCGTCCAGCCTCGTCGGCATCATCATTGCCAGCACGACCTATTTCGCGGCGATCTATTCGGCGGGCCCCCGCACCACGGCCCTTCTCTTCTCGCTCGCCTCACCCTTTGCGGTGATGCTCGGCTACCTCTTCCTCGGGGAAACGCTGACCGGCCGGCAGGGCATCGGCATTGCCTGCGTTCTCGGCGGCATCGTGCTGGCCATCGGACGGCGTTCCTCGAAGGCCGCGGGCACGGCGCCTACGCCCTGGCTCGGCATCGGACTTGGCGTCGTGACGGCCATCGGCCAGGCACTCGGCAGCCTTGCCGCCCGCCCGGCCATGGCGAGCGGCGTGGAGCCCTTCACGGCGATGGCGGTGCGTTCCGGCATTGCCGCGCTGTTTTTCGTGGCGCTGCTGGCCGTGCCGCATCCCGCCTTGAAGCCCGCGCCGCAGATCGCCCGGCGCTCCCTTGGTTTTGCCGTGGGATCAGCCTTCTTCGGCGTCGGGCTTGGCATGTCCCTGCTGATGGCCGCGCTGGCGCATGGCAATGTCGGCATCGTCTCGACGCTGTCGTCCATGACACCGGTCGTCATCCTGCCGATGGTCTGGGCGCGTACCGGGATCGTGCCGCCGCTGCCGGCCTGGATCGGCGCGGGGCTGGCGGTGGTCGGTACGGGATTGATCAGCCTCTAAAGCATTTCCAGTCGAGGCGGCAAGGTTTCCTAGAGCATGTCAGGTTCAGATTGAACCAGACAAGCTCTAAATTCTTTTGTTTTCGTTTGTCTTTTCGGGAAAACCGGTTCCCACTTTTCCCTGACAAACTCTAGGTCCGGCCAAGATCGATGAGATAGGTGTTTTCCGCGCGCGACTTCGCATAGTCCTCGGGGCGGATTTCCGCAAAGAGCAGGGTTTCGCCCTCGGCGGAGGCTTCGGCGAGCAGTTTGCCGTCAGGTGCGGCGATGCGCGAGAGGCCCGCATAGGTGAAACGGTCGTCCGCGCCGCAATGGTTGATATAGGCGACGAAGACCTGGTTCTCGAAGGCGCGCACCTGGATCATGTGGTTGGCGATGAACGTGCCGGAGGCGCCCTTCGGTAGCGCAGTCGGTACGACGACGAGGTCGGCCCCGGCGAGCGCGAGGCGGCGCACGTTTTCGGGAAATTCCACGTCGTAGCAGATCAGCATGCCGAGCCGGATGCCGCCGATCTCCACCATGACGGAAGCGGGAACGCCCGGCTTGAAGACGTCGCGTTCGTAGTCGCCGTAAAGATGGGACTTCCGGTAGACGGCATTGGTGCCGATGCCGTCCGTGAAGAGCGCGCTGTTGTAGGTGGTCGTGCCTTCCAGTTCGGCAAAGCCGGCGACGACGGCAAGACCGTTGTCGCGCGCGATCGCACTCAACTGCGCCGCGACATCGCCCGTCGCGGAAGAGGCCAGTCGCTCGAAGGCGTTATCCCCTGCCCCATAGCCCGTGACCGCAAGCTCCGGCACGATGAGGAGCTTCGCGCCGCCCGCCGCCGCATCCGCGGCAGCGGCGGCGATGCGCGCCATGTTCGCCTCGCCGTCGCCGGCTATGGCATGCATCTGGAGGGCGGCGATCCGCATGGGGTCCTAGTCCTTTGACGACATGGCGCCGAGCAGTTTCGGCAGGTCGCCGAAACGGGCGACGAGGCCGAAGATGGTGGCGGCGATCGCGACGAAGAGGATCGTGACCGAGGCCATCGTCGGCGTATAGCCGTAGCGCAGCGCGTTGAAGATCTTGATCGGCAGCGTCTCCATGGTGAAGCCGATCGTCATGTAGGCCACGATATACTCGTTGAGCGACAGAACGAAGGCGAAGGCGTAGCCAGAGATGAGATAGGGTAGGATGAGCGGCAGGACCACCGTGCGGAAGATCGTGCTGTCGTCCGCCCCCATGGTCGCGGCGGCCTCCACCAGCGAGCGGTCGATGGAGGAGAAGCCGAGGGACAGCGTCACCAGCGGCAGCGTCACGAAGAAGATCGCATGGCTAATGACGGCGGTCGCCGGCTGGCCATAGAAGCCGGTGGTCGCCCAGAAGGTCAAAAGACCAAGGGCAGTGATGACCGGCGGCAGCGTGAAGGGCGCGACGCCGAGCAGCTGGAAGATGTTTGCCCAGGGCGCATGCCGCCGCCACAGGAACCAGGCGAGCGGCAGGGCGATGGCGAGCGCAACGGCTGCCGAAAGGGCTGCCAGCGTGATCGAGGCGAAGAGCGCGTTGCGCCATTCGACATTGGCGAAGATCTCGCCGTACCAGCCGAGGGAGAAGCCCTTGGGCGGGAAGGCAAGGTCCTGTTTCTCGTTCACCGAGACGCCGGCGACCACGATGATCGGCAGCGACAGGAAGAGGCCGATGAGACCGAAATAGGCCTTCTGCAAAAGCGCGTTCATGCGGCTTCTCCCTTGCGGCCGGCAATGACCGTGAGCGCGACGAGGCCGAGCGTGACGAGCACGAGGAACACGGCCATGGCTGCGGCGAACGGCATGTTGGACTGATAGATCGCCTGGTCGGTGATGAGCACCGAGAGCGTCCAGTGCTGCGGCCGGCCGAGGATCTGCGGCAGCAGGTAGGAGCCAAGCGCGAAGATGAAGACCATGATCAGCGTGGCGACGATGGTGTTGCGCAACGCCGGCACGACGACGGTGAAGAAGGATTTCACCGGCGAAGCGCCCAATGTGCGCGCGGCCTCCGTCAGCGTCGGATCGAGGCGCACGAGGGCGGGATAGAGCACGAGCACCGTATAGGGCAGCGCCTGGTAGGTCATGGCGGTCAGCACCGCGCCGAAGCTCGGGTTGAGCGCCACCGGTTCGCTCATGATGCCGAGCATGACGAAAAGATTGGTGATGCCGGCGGTACGCGAAAAGAGCGTCGACCAGGCAAAGCCGATGATGACTTCCGAGAGCGACAGGATCGACAGCAGCGCCACCAGCCAGAGCACCTGCGTGCGCCGCTTGGTGCGCGACAGGAGATAGGTGAAGGGCACGGCGAGCGCCACGCAGCAGATGGCGACCGCGACGGCGAGGAACAGCGAGAAGCCGAGCACCTTGCCGAAGAACAGGCTGAGGAAGCGGGCGTAGTTGTCGAAGACGAAATCCGGCGTGTAGAAGCCGGACGGATCGCGCCGGAAGAAGGATACGGCGATCATCGTCGCGAAGGGTACGACGAAGAAGACGATCAGCATGCCCGCGGGAAAGAGCAGCGGGCCGTAGTCGGAGAGTTTCTGCGGGGCTTCGCGTCTCATGACTTCAGCACCACGCAGTCTGCCGGGTTGAGCTGGACGCCCACGGACTGGCCGACGGAAACGTCCGGCCGGGCGTTCGGCATGGAGACGGCGACGATCTGCTTGCCGCCCGCTTCCACGAAGGTTTCGATGGTGCCGCCGAGGTCGCGCACGAAAGTGACCGTGCCGGTGATCGGGGCGTTGCCGGCCGCCGTCAGGTGCACGTCTTCCGGACGCACCGAGACGATGCCGGACTTGAGGCCGGCGGGAATGGCAAGGCCGGGAACGGAGGCGCCGAGCACGCTGGCGCCCGCGCCATCCGTATTGAAATCGATGAGGTTCGTCATGCCGATGAAGTCGGCGACGAAGGTGTCGGCCGGGCGGCGATAGATTTCCACCGGCGGGGCGGCCTGGCGGATCTCGCCGCCGCTCATGACGACGACGGTATCGGCCATGGTCATGGCCTCGCGCTGGTCGTGGGTGACGACGATGGTGGTGATGCCGAGGCGCTGCTGGAGCTGGCGCAGCTCCACCTGCATGGCCTCGCGCAGCTTGGCGTCGAGCGCCGACAACGGCTCGTCGAGCAGGAAGAGCTTGGGCGAGATGGCGAGCGCGCGAGCGATGGCGACACGCTGGCGCTGGCCGCCGGAAAGCTTTGCGACGGGCCGGTCGGCATAGCCGGTGAGATGGATCATCGACAGAAGCTCGTCGACGCGCTTCTTCTGCTCTTCCTTGCCAACGCCGCGGATGCGCAGCGAATAGGCGATGTTCTCGCCAACGGTGAGATGCGGGAAGAGCGCCAGCGACTGGAAGACCATGCCGAGTTCGCGCTTGTGGGTCGGAACGTTGGTGATGTCCTTGCCGTCGAGCTTGATCGCTCCGCTCGTCGGCAGATCGAGGCCGGCGACCATGCGCATCAACGTGGTCTTGCCGCAGCCCGACGGGCCGAGAAGGCAGACGAAGGTGCCATGCGGCACGGTCAGCTCGACATTCTTGACGGCCGTGAACTGGCCGAACTGCTTGACGATATTCTGGAGGGTCAATCCGGACATTGGGGCTCCGCTCGGCGCTGGGTTTGAGGCCGGCCGACTGAAGAGCCGGCCGGTATTGTCGTCAGGAAAGGGCAGGCATCAGCCTGCGATCATTTCCGTCCACTTCTGGTTCAGCCAGTCGGCCTTGGAGGTCAGGAGGTCGTAGCGCGGGATGATCGGCTCGATATCCGAGGACACGGCGGAGAATTCCTCGGCCGTGAGGTCGAGCAGGTCGCGCTTGACCGTCGGCGCGGTGCCGACCTTGCGCGACAGCAGCGCCTGGATCTGCGGCTGGCACATGTAGTTGATGAAGGTATGGGCTTCCTCGACCTTCTGCGAGGCGCGCGACAGCGCCCAGCAGCCGGAGTCCATGATGCCGCCTTCCTTCGGGAAGGTGGAGCGAACCGGCTGGCCGTCCTTGGCGGCAAGGCCGGTCACGTCGTGGTAGTACTGGCCCATCGGGATTTCGCCCGATTTCAGCGACTGCTCGAACTGGGCTTCGTCGCGGTACCACAGGCGCACGTTGGGCTTCACTTCGGCGAGCTTTTCAAACGCCTTGAGGAGGCCTTCCTCTGTGTCGAGCGCATTGGTGCCGCCGAAATGCGTCTTGGCCGTCACTTCCAGCAGGAAGGAGTTGGAGACCAGCGCCAGAAGGCCGAGCTTGTCGGCATTCGCCGGATCCCACAGGGCGGCCCAGGAGGTTGGGGCTTCCTTGTAGACGTCGGTGTTGGTGACGAGCGTGATGTACCAGGCAACGGCGCCGATGCCGGCGACGCGGCCGTCCGGATACTTGTTGATGAAGTGCTCGATGAGGTTCGAGGAATTCGGGATCTTCGCCATGTCGAGCGGTGCCCAGAGCTCGGCCGGCTGGCCCTTCAGCATGGCCGTCTGCGACATCATGGAGACGTCGGCCGGCGCCTGGCCGGCCTTGGCGGCCTGCTCGAGCTGCACGAGCCAGGCTTCACCGGTCGGCTCGGCGACCGATTCGATCGCGATGCCCGTCGCCTTGGTGAAATCCGCGAAAATGTTCTTGTCGAAGGAATCCTTGAAATAACCGCCGTAGACGCCGACCTTCAGCGACTTGTCCTGCGCGCGCAGAACCGCCGGCATGGCGAGCAGCGAAGCGCCGGCAACGCCCGCGCCCAGCACGGCGCGGCGGCTGACATTGGTCTTGAGGATATCACGCATGATCGTCTCTCTCCTGTTAGGCCGGCCGGTCGATCCGGCCGGGTCGTTCCCGTTGTTTCTATTCTATGTCACGCGGTCCGCGCCACGGAAGGCCTGAAAGCGCCGGTTTGGAAAATGGAGGAAAATCGCATGAATGCCGGGGCGCACGTTACGCACCGCACCGTTCCAGCGATATGAAATCTCCCGATCCGTTCCCCGGGGCTTAGGCCCTCGTTTTTTACAGTATCGTAATAAAACGCTTGGAAAAGCAACTGACATTGTTATAGCGTTCTGCGTGAGAAAAACTCACAATAACGGTTCGATCGATGGCCTCGCGGCTTCCCCCGCTCAATCCCCTGCGCGCCTTTGAGGCCACTGTCCGCCGGGGCTCCGTTTCCGCGGCCGCGCGGGAATTGAGCGTGACACATGGCGCCGTCAGCCACCAGATCCGTGCGCTGGAAGAAGCGCTTGGAATGGCGCTCTTCGAGCGCGGCGGCAAGCGGCTGAAGCTGACGCCGCAGGGCGCACTGCTCCTGCCCGCCGTCACCAATGCCTTCGGCGAGATCGCGGCGGCGACGGCGCTAATGCGGGAACAGGAAACCCGCGGCGAGATCACCATCACCTGCGTGCCCGCCCTGCTTTCGCTCTGGCTGATCCCGCGCCTTGCCACCTTCACGGATCATTATCCCGGCGTGCGGGTCTCGCTCATCGCCTCCAACGACCCCGATCACCTGCGTTCGCTCGATACGGACATCTGCCTTCTCTACGGCGCCGGCAACTGGCCGGATTGCTGGACCCGCCTCTGGTCGCGCCTGCAGCTTTTTCCTGTCGCCAGCCCCATGCTGCTCAACAGCCGGCCGCTGCGCTCCGTGCGCGATCTGGCTGACCATACGCTGTTTCACGGCGACGACGGGCAGGAATGGAACACCTGGCTTTCCGCTGCCGACGCGCTTGGCATGGCGGGCAGCCGCCAGCATTTCATGAGCGACGCCCGTCTTTCCACCGAGGCGGCGCTGCATGGCCAGGGCATCGCGCTCGGCGACACGATCACCGCCAGCAACCTGATCGCGCGCGGTGAACTCGTCGTGCCCTTCGACCTGACCGTGCCGGCCAACCACGCCTTCTATGTCGCCTGCAGGCAGTCGGCGCGACAGGCGCCCATCGTCAAGGTCTTCATCGACTGGCTCTTCGCCGCGCTCGAAGAAACCCATGCCGAGCCGCAGGCCTCCGCCCGCACGCTGCTGCGCGCCCGCGGCCGCGCCGCGGAAGCCCATCGTCCTCTTTCGGCGCCGGCGCCGCGCCGCATCGCCTCCCCTTCCCCGCGCAAGACCCGCGCCTGATCCAATGGAAATGACCATGCCCCGCTTCAATCCGCTCGTTGAAACCCTTGCCCCGCCGCCGATCCCGTCCGTCTTCGCCTGGGGCGATGCCTATGACGGCCGTAGCGGGCCGATGATCGACCTGTCGCAGGCCGTGCCCGGTTATCCGCCGCATCCGGAGATGCTGCGTCTTCTGGGCGAGTATGCCGCCTCGCGCGCCTATACCGGTTACGGCCCCATCGAGGGGGAGGATTGCCTGCGCACGGCCTATGCCGAGCACATGACCGGGACCTATGGCGCCCCGCTTTCGGCCGGCAACGTGCATGTCACGGCCGGCTGCAACCAGGCCTTCATCTGCGCCGCGATGGCGGTCGCCGGTGCCGGCGATGCCGTCCTGATGACCGACCCCTACTACTTCAATCAGGAAACCACGCTTGCGATGCTCGGCATCAAGACGCGCTTCGTCGCGTGCGAGCCGGCGAACGGATTCCTGCCGGAGGCCGATGCGCTTGCGGCCGCGATCACGCCGGATGTGCGCGCCGTCGCCCTCGTTTCCCCGAACAATCCCACGGGCGCCGTCTATCCGCCGGACCTGCTGGCCGCCCTCTACGACGTCTGCAAGGCGCGCGGCGTCTGGCTGATCCTCGACGAGACCTACCGGGACTTCCTGCCGGCCGGCACGCGCCGGCCGCACGACCTCTTCGCCCGTCCGGGCTGGGAGGAAACGCTGATCAGCCTCTACAGCTTCTCGAAGTCCTTCTGCATTCCCGGCCATCGCCTCGGTGCGATCACGGCGGGGGCCGATGTGGTCGAGCAGGTGGCGAAGATCATGGACAACCTGCAGATCTGCCCGCCGCGTTCGGCCCAGGCGGCCGTCGCGACCGCCCTTCCGCTGCTCGCGGACTGGCGTGAGGAGAACCGCCGCGAGATCGCCCGGCGCGTGGAAGCCCTTCGTGCGACCATGGCTGGCGTACCGGCCTGGCGTGTCGGCGCGGTTGGCGCCTACTTCGCCTTCATCGGTCATCCTTTCGGCGAGGCGTCGTCCGCGCATGTTGCGGAAAAGCTCGCCAAGGAGGCCGGCATCCTCTGCCTTCCCGGCAGCTATTTCGGGGCCGGGCAGGAAGGTTATCTGCGCTTTGCCTTCGCTAATGCGGATGTCGAAACCATCGGACGGCTGCGGGAACGCCTCGAGCGATTCGCACTCGACTGAGCAAGGCTCACCATTTTTGATTGAATGAAGCGCCCCTGAAATAAACTCAGGGCGTCGAAGGCCTTTGGGTGTTCGGCAAAATCATTCCTCATCCATGGATTGCGTGTAGAAAATTGCTGCAATCGCGCATTCCGCGTCTTGCGCACGGGGAATGCGCCCCTATGGTCGCTATCGGGCCCTGGGCCGGAAATTGTCCGGCTTGGGACAAGGGCGGTCAAGTTATGGAAAAGATAAGCGAAACTTACGATCCCGCTCTCATGGAGGCTCTCGATGCCTCCGGCGTGGCGCAAAGCGTGACGCATCAATTGCGGCGCACGCATAACCAGTTCGTCAATCGCTTCCTTCACTATTTTTCCGAGGTGAATCTGCGCCCGGTGGAGTTCGGCGTGCTGGCGCTGATCGCGGAAAACCCGGGGCGGAAGCAATCGGAGATTGCGGCTGCGCTCGGCATCCAGCGGGCGAATTTCGTGGTGCTGATGAACGAGCTGGAAAGCCGCCATCTCACGGAGCGGCGCAGCGTGCCGCATGACCGGCGCTCCTATGCCCTCTATCTCACGCCAGCGGGCGAAAGCCTCCTCGGTGAAGCCCGCCGCGCGGAGGCGGATTTCGAGGCGGATTGCCTGGAGCGGCTGGGCGGCACACGCTCCCGCGACCAGTTCCTGCTGCTTTTGCGCCGCCTCTTCGGGTGAGGCTCGTTTCGGGCCTTGACCTTCCCATGGGGGAAGGCTTCAGCATGCGCGAAACATCAGGAGATACCCCATGAGCAACGACAAGATTCTCGCCTTCACCGTTTCCGATATGACCTGCGGTCATTGCGCCAAGACGATTACGGGTGCGGTGCTTGACGCCTATCCGGCCGCGAAAGTCGAGATCGACCTTGCCACAAAGCGCGTCTCCATCGAGAACGCCGGCGATCGCGCCGCAGTCGCCTCCGTCATCGAGGCGGAGGGCTACTCCCCCGCCGATGCCTGAGCGCAAAAGCCACTTGACCTTGACATGATGGGAAGGTGCACGATCTATCCGACTTAGGATGAAAGGTGCACCATGCTCACCGCGAACAACCAGCAGACCATCAAGCTTTCCATTTCCGACATGACCTGCGCGTCCTGCGTACGCCGGGTGGAGAAGGCCATCGGCAAGGTGCCGGGCGTTACCGGCGCTGCCGTCAATCTCGCGACGGAAAAGGCCGATGTGGCCTTTGCCGGCGCGCCGGATGTGCCGGCCGTCCTGGAAGCCGTGCGCAAGGCTGGCTACGGCATTGCGGAAGATGTGCTGGAGTTTCCTGTCGAGGGCATGACCTGCGCGTCCTGCATCGCGCGCGTCGAGAAGGCGTTGAAGACGGTGCCCGGCGTGCTCGATGCCACCGCCAATCTTGCCCAGGAGCGCGCGCGTGTGCGTTTTCTGAAAGGGGCGGCTTCTTTCGAGGATTTCGCTGCCGCCGTCGAGCGCCGCGGCTACAAGGCCGTTCGCGAGGCCGTGGCGGCGCCGGAGGAAGACCGGCGCGCGGCCGAGGCGAAGATGCTTCGGCGCGACCTCGTCATTGCCGCCGTGCTGACGGCGCCGCTCTTCGTCATGGAAATGGGCGCGCATGCCTTCCCCTCCTTCGGCCACTACATCCATGAATCCCTCGGCATGCAGACGAGCCGCGTCATCCAGTTCGTGCTGGCGACGCTGGTGCTTGCGGGGCCGGGTCTGCGCTTCTTCCGCAAGGGTATTCCCGCCCTCCTGCGCCTCGCGCCGGACATGAACTCGCTCGTCGTCATCGGCACGCTCGCGGCCTGGAGTTTTTCCACGGTGGCGACCTTTGCGCCCGGCCTGCTGCCGGGCGGCACGGCCAATGTCTATTTCGAGGCGGCCGCTGTCATCGTGACGCTCATTCTTGCCGGCCGCTATCTGGAGGCCCGCGCCAAGGGGCGCACCGGCGAGGCGATCCGCCATCTCGCCGGTCTTCGCGCCAAGTCCGCCCGCGTGCTGCGCGATGGCAGGGCGGAAGACGTGCCGCTGGAGAGCGTCGTGCCCGGCGACATGGTGCTCGTGCGGCCCGGTGAGAAGGTGCCGGTCGATGGCGAGGTGACGGACGGCAGTTCCTATGTCGACGAATCCATGATCACCGGCGAGCCGATGCCCGTCGCGCGCACGACCGGCGACATGGTGACGGGCGGTACGGTGAACACGACCGGCTCCCTCACCTTCCGCGCCACCCGTGTTGGCGCCGACACGGTGCTCTCGCAGATCATCCGCATGGTCGAGGATGCGCAGGCCGCGAAGTTGCCGATCCAGGCGCTGGTCGACCGCGTCACGCAATGGTTCGTGCCGGCCGTCATTGCCGTCGCGCTTGTCACCTTCGGCCTCTGGCTGGCGCTGGGGCCGAGCCCGGTTCTTGCCCACGCACTGGTCAATGCGGTCGCCGTGCTCATCATCGCCTGCCCCTGCGCCATGGGGCTTGCGACGCCGACCTCCATCATCACCGGGACCGGCCGGGCGGCGGAGCTTGGCGTGCTCTTCCGCCAGGGAACGGCCCTCCAGACGCTGGAAGGCACGGATATCGTCGCCGTCGACAAGACTGGCACGCTGACCCTTGGCCATCCGACCCTGACCGAGATCGTACCGGCCGAGGGTTTTGCCCGGGACGAGGTGCTTTCGCTCGTTGCCGCCGCGGAGGTGCATTCCGAGCATCCGATCGCCACCGCCATCCACGAGGCGGCAGTGGCGGAGGGCCTCGACCTGTCCACTGCGACAGGCTTCGTCACCACGTCGGGTCAAGGCATTTCCGCCGAGGTTGCCGGCCGCAAGGTCGAAGCCGGCTCGGTCGGCTTCATGCGGGCGCGCAGTCTCGACGTCGCGCCTTTTGCGAGCCATGCCGAACGGCTGGCCGCCGAAGGCGCCTCGCCGCTCTATGCCGCCATTGACGGCCGGCTGGCCGCGCTCTTCGCCGTCACCGATCCGGTCAAGCCGACGACGCGGGACGCGGTGGCCGCTCTGAAGGCGCTCGGCATCGAAGTGGCGATGATCACCGGAGACAATCGCCGCACCGCCGAGGCGGTGGCGGCAACGCTCGGCATCGACAGGGTGATGGCGGAGGTTTTGCCGGACGGCAAGGTTGCCGCCGTGCGGGCGCTTTCCGCCGACGGTGCGAAGAAGGTCGCCTTCGTCGGCGACGGTATCAACGACGCTCCGGCGCTCGCCGCCGCCGATACCGGTATCGCCATCGGCACGGGCACGGATGTCGCCATCGAAAGCGCGGATGTGGTGCTGATGGCGGGTGACATGCGAGGCGTCGCCACCGGTATCGCCCTGTCACGGGCGACCATGCGCAATATCCGCCAGAATCTCTTCTGGGCCTTCGGCTACAATGTCGCCCTCATTCCGTTGGCTGCGGGGCTCTTCTATCCGGCCTTCGGCATTCAGCTCTCGCCGGCGCTCGCAGCGGGCGCCATGGCGCTTTCCAGCGTCTTCGTCGTCTCGAACGCATTGCGGCTGAAGCGTTTCCGTCCCGCCTTGAAGGGAGAAAAGCCATGAATATCGGTGAAGCGGCGGAGGCCACGGGCGTCACCGCAAAGATGATCCGTCACTACGAGCAGATCGGCCTCATCCGGGCCGCCGGCCGCACCGGATCCGGCTACCGGGTCTACGGCCCCAAGGATCTCTCGACGCTGTCCTTCATCCGCCGCTCGCGCGATCTCGGCTTCTCCATCGCCCAGATCCGCGACCTCCTCGCCCTCTGGCAGGATCGCGCCCGCGCTTCCGCCGACGTCAAGCGCATCGCCGGCGAGCATATCGACGAGATGCGGGAAAAGATGCGGTTGCTGCAGGAAATGGTCCACACGCTGGAACATCTCTCTTCCCATTGCCACGGCGACGACCGTCCGGATTGTCCGATCCTCGAGCAGCTGGCGAGCGGAGATACGGAAGGGCAATGCTGCTAGTTCAGCCGGCGGCAGAGAGGTGTTCGTGTACGGCGAGCCAGCGGCCGGCGGGGTCGCGGGAAAAGACGATGGTTTCGCGCTCGTTGTTCGTCACGTTCTCGCCGCCCGCGGAAAGCTCCGTTTCGACGGCGTGCGTGAAGATGGCGACATTGCCGAGAAGCTGGACGCGGCGGTCGGAGGAGCGGCAGGCGCTGACGCGGAAGCCGTCGCGCGCTTCCCAGAGCGCCCATTCCGCCTCATAGGCGGCGCGGCCGTCGAGGGGGCGGTCGAGATTGTAGAAAAGGAAGGTCGCTTCGGGCGCGAAGGCCGCGAAATAGGCTTCGCGGTCGTGCCGGGCAAAGGCGGCGACCAGGGCATCGGCTGCGGCGAGGACGGTGGATTCGGCTTCGGTCATGCGGGTTCTCAGACGATCTTGATACTGCTGATCAGCGCGGCGATGGGCTCGTGCTGGGCGTTGACGCGGGTCTTCAGGTCTTCGAGCGGCATGGCGTCCACCTTGCAGAACTCGGTGAACATCATGTTGAGATTGTTGAAGAAGACCTCGCCGATGGCCTTGGTGTCGACGCCGGCATGGACGACGCCCCGCGCCTTCAGCGTCTCGACAAGCTGGACGACCTGGGCGGAAAGCTGGCCGTCGAGCTCGCTATAGCGGCGCGCGAGGGGCGTTTCCGGCTGCTGGATGGAGATCGCCATCGCCGTGCGCCACATCTCCTTGGAAAGATAGACGAGCGAGTGATCGTAATACTGGTCGATCAGCCGCCGCAGGGCCTCGGCGACGTTGAGCGGCGGATCGGCGACGATGCGGGCGCCGCCCTCCAGCACTTCCGTGACTTCCATCGCGACGGTGGCGACGAGGATGTCGCCCTTGTTCTGATAGTAGTTGTAGAGCGTGCCGACGGAGACCTCGGCCATCTCGGCAATGTCCTCGATGCGGGCGCTGTCATAGCCCTGGGCGCGGAACAGCGTGGTCGCCGCCTCAAGGATGCGGCGGGTCCTGTCCGCCTTCTGTTTTGCGCGCAATCCAGCCATCGGAACCTCTGTTGGAATCTCCTCAAAAATGAGATTGACTTAAAAAATGAACTCGTTCAATCTTTTTCTCAAGGCGCCGCCATGAGCGCCATTCGCAAGGCCCACAAGCCTTCAGCCAGAGGGAAAGACGATGAAGAACACCGTTTCCGGCGGGCTCTCCCGCCGCATGCTGCTTGCCACCGTTGCCATTGCGACGCTCACCCCTGCCGGCGCGATGGCGCAGGATGAGCTGAACGCGCTCGTCTGGTGCGACCATACCGATCCGGCGCTGGTCGAGCCCTTCGAGAAGGCAAACAACGTCAAGGTCAACCTCAAGGAATACGAAGGCACAGGCGCCGCGATCTCGATCATCGAGCAGTCCCGTCCCGGCGACTGGGACGTGCTGGTCATCGACGCCGTCGACGTGCCGCGCGCCATCGACATGGAAATCCTTGGCGAAATGCCGGCCGACAAGCTGCCGCTGAACGATCTCTTCCCGGAAGTGCGCATGGATGCGACGACCACGAAGGACGGCAAGGTCTACGCCGTCACGGAAAAGTTCGGCTACAACACGATCTCCTACGACAAGACCAAGGTCGATCCGACCGATATGGAAGACCTCTCGGTCATGTGGTCGGACAAGTACAAGGGGCGCATCGCGCTCTATGACTACTACCTGCCCATGGTCGGCCTGACCGGCGTCGGCATCGGCAAGAAGACGGCCGATCTCAAGCAGGAGGACCTGCCGGCGATCAAGGAAAAGCTCTTCGAGATGAAGAAGGTCTCCCGCCAGGTGAGCGACGTCGTCGCCTCGCAGACGGCGCTGGCGACCGGCGAAGTGGATATCGTGGTGGGTGGCGGCGAGTGGCTGACGGCCGGCCTTTCCGCCGAAAAGCCCAATCTCGACTGGACGATTCCCAAGCAGGGCGCGCTGCGCTGGGCGCAGTCCATCGGCGTCTTCAAGGACAGCGAGAAGCAGGACCTCGCGCTGAAGTTCGTGCAGTATATCGTCAGCCCCGAAGGGCAGGCGCGGCTTGCCACCTCCTCCTGCTACTGGGCGATGCCGGCGAATGCCAAGGCTGGCGAGCACCTGACGGACCCGCAGAAGGCGGCGCTGCGCTGGGACAAGCAGCCGGAATACCTGAAGAACTCGCAGCTCTATCCGGTCGCCGACGCCGACATGGATGCGGCGATGCAGGACGTCTGGACGGAAATGCTGCAGCAGTAAGGCTGGCAGGAAGTGCGGATCCTCGGGCCTTGCCCGAGGACGACGGCGGGGAGAACGAGGATTTTCGCCCCGCCGCGCGACAGGCTGCCCTTCGCTTTCGCCGCGACACCTTTCTCCTTTCGTCCACCTCGGGCTTGAGCCGAGGATCCACGTTCCCGGCACCACCAACGAGGCCCCAAGACGATGACCGCCACAGCCCTCGAACGCGCGGAGCGCCGCAAGGCCTGGGCCTTTGCCCTGCCGGCGCTGCTCTGGACGGGGTTCTTCTTCCTCGTGCCCTTCGCCTATATGGCGGCGATCAGCTTCTGGACGCGGCAGGGGCGCGAGATCGTCGCGACCTGGACGCTCGACAACTACATCGCCTTCTTCGGGAAGGCGCATTTCTTCAAAGGTCTCGTCGTCTCGCTGGAGATCACGGCGGTCGTCACGGTCATCTCCATCCTGCTCGCCTATCCGCTCGCCTGGATCATCGCGGAGCGGGTGCCGAAGAAATGGCAGCGCTTCGCCCTGATCATGGCGATCCTGCCGTTCTGGACCTCCTATGTGGTGCGCTCCTATTCCTGGCTGCTGGTGCTGTCCAAGGGCGGCGTCGTCAACCAGGCGCTGCTCTGGCTCGGCATCATCGCCGAGCCGCTGGAACTCTCGGCCAACCGCACCGGCACGGTCATCGGCTTCGTGCATTTCTTCGTCATGCTGCTGACGCTGACGATCTACGCCAATCTCATCCAGCTCTCGCCGAACTATCGCCGCGCCGCCGCCGATCTCGGCGCGAACGCCTTCCAGACCTTCTGGCATGTCGTGCTGCCGCTGACGCTGCCGGGCATCATGGTCGGTGCGTTCCTGACCTTCGTGCTGTGCATCGGCGATTACATCACGCCGCAGATCCTCGGCGGCAACAACGAACTGGTGCTGCCGCAGGTCATCATGCTGCAGCTTGGCCGGCGGGCGGATTTCCCGATGGCGGCCGCGCTCTCGCTGGTGCTGATGGCCGTCGTGACGCTTGCCTATATCGCCTGCGCGCGCTGGCTGAAGATGGAAAGGACCTGACCATGCGCCAGCTTTCCACCGCGCTGGCCGCGCTCTATGCCGGCCTCCTCTATCTCTTCATCTTCCTGCCGGTCATCGTGCTGGTGCTGTTCTCCTTCCAGGACGGCACCCTTCCGGTGCCGCCGCTGAACGGGCTGACGCTGCGCTGGTACGAGGCGGTGTTCTCCGACGGCAAGCTGATGGCCGCGCTCGGCAATTCGCTCGTGGTGGCGATGCTGTCGTCGGCGGTCGCGTGCCTTCTCGGCTTCCTCGCGGCCTACGCCTTCGCCCGCTATACATTGCCGGCCTCGGGCCTGCTGCGCGGTCTCATCGTCGCGCCGATGACGGTCAGCACGCTGATCATAGGTCTCGGCCTGCTTTCGATGCTCAACGTCACGGGCATGCGGCTGTCGCTGGTGACGGTCGGTATCGGCCATGTGGTGATCAACCTGCCGCTCTGCTTTGCCATCATCTACGCCTCGATGGGCGGGCATCAGGTGAATATCGAGCGCGCGGCGCGCGACCTCGGGGCGAAGGACTGGCAGGTGATGCTGCTCGTCACTGCGCCCATGCTGCTGCCGTCGATCCTCGCCGCCTTCTTCCTGTCCGTCACCTTCAGCTGGGACGAGTTCATCGTCGCCTTCCTGCTGTCGCGCTTCGACGTCACGCTGCCGGTCGAGATCTGGAGCATGTTGCGCTCCGGTCTCGATCCCCGGACCAATGCCATCGGCAGCGTCGTCTTCCTCGTCTCGGTAGCGTTCCTGATCGTTCTCGAACTCGCCGTCTTCCGCAAAACCGGGAAATCCTCATGACCGCCGATGTCTCCATTCGCAATGCCACGAAGGTCTTTGGCGCGTTCCGGGCGCTGGACGACGTCTCGCTCGACATCGCCGCCGGCGAGTTCATCGTGCTGCTCGGCCCGTCCGGCTGCGGCAAGACGACCTTGCTCTCCATTCTCGGCGGCTTCATCGAGCCGACCTCGGGCACCATCGCCATCGGCGGACGCGACATGACGCATGTCTCGCCGGCCAGACGCCCGACCACCACCATGTTCCAGGACTACGCGCTCTTCCCGCATATGTGCCTGCGCGACAATGTCGGTTTCGGCCTTCGGATGCGCGGCATGGCCAAAGCCGAACGCTTCGAGAAGGCGCTTTCCTATCTCGACCTCGTCGGCCTGAAGGCGTCCTCCGCCAGGAAGCCGCACGAACTCTCGGGCGGCCAGCGCCAGCGCGTGGCGCTCGCCCGGGCGCTTGCCGTCGATCCCGACGTGCTGCTGCTCGACGAACCGCTCGGTGCGCTGGACCTCAAGTTGCGCCGGCAGATGCAGGACGAGTTGAAGGCGATCCAGAAGCGTGTCGGCACGACCTTCGTCCATGTCACCCACGACCAGGAAGAGGCGATGGCGATCGCCGACCGCATCGTGGTGATGAACAAGGGGCGTATCGAGGACGTCGGCACGCCGGCCTCGATCTACATGCGCCCGCGTTCGCTGTTTTCCGCCGGCTTCATGGGCGAGGCCAATTTCCTGCCGGCCAAGGTGCGCGGCGCGGCCGCCGAGACGGCCGAGGTGGAAACCGCGCTGGGCCGGGCGATCCTGCCCGCCTCCGCCTTCGTTTCCGGTGTGCCGGCGGCCGGCGGCGACGTCACGCTCTGCATCCGTCCGGAGCATTTCCGTTCCGCCACGGACGATGCGCCGACCGTCTCGCTCGGCCGCGGCCGCATCACCGGCAGCGCCTTTTTCGGCACGCACCACCGCTGCCATGTGGCCGCGGGCGGCATGGCGCTGACTGCTCATCTTCCCCAGACGGATAGTCCGGAAGCCGGCAGCGAGCTTGACCTTCGGCTGAAGGCGGATAGCATCGTCGTGCTTCAGGACGGAGCGGGAGTGTAAGGTCCATGCGGCGCATCCGCCCGGAAGATTGGTACAGCGTGCGTCGCCTCGACGACGATGTGACCGCCATTTCCGAACCCTATATTCAGGAATTCTATCGCTGCAACATCTGGCATGTGCGCGGGCGCGACCGCGACATGCTGGTCGATAGCGGCATGGGCGTCGTTTCGCTGCGGGAATGGGTGCCGCTCGTCACCGAGCGGGACCTGATCGCCGTCGCCAGCCACACCCATTTCGACCACATAGGCTGCCACCACGAGTTCGAATGCCGCGCCGTGCATGCGGCCGAAGCCGACCTGCTTGCCAGTCCGACGCGCGAAAACACGCTCGCCGACCCCTATGTCACCGACGAGATCTTCGACGCCCTGCCGCCGGAACCCTATTGTTCGAAATGCTACGCGGTGAAGAAGGCGCCGGCGACGCGCATCCTCGAAGACGGCGACGTGATCGATCTCGGCGACAGGCGCTTCGAGGTCATCCACACGCCGGGCCACTCCCCAGGGGGTATTGCGCTCTATGAAAAGGCGTCGGAAATTCTGTTCTCAGGCGACATCCTCTACGATGGCCCGCTGATCGAGGACACCTATCATTCCGACGGGAAGGACTACATCGCCTCGATGGAACGGCTCATGGACCTGCCGGTGCGGCTGGTCCATGGCGGCCATTTTCCAAGTTTCGGCGGGGACCGCTACCGCCAGCTCATCCGGAGCTGGCTCGATGAAAAACTGAAGTGACGGGAGACGAACATGCTCGACAAGCGCAAATTCTACATCGACGGCCAGTGGGTGGACCCGCTGAAGCCCAATGACCTCGCGGTCATCAATCCGGCGACGGAAAAGCCGATCGCCGTCATCACCATGGGCACCGCCGCCGATATCGACCGCGCGGTCGCCGCCGCGAAGAAGGCCTTTGCGACCTACAGCCAGACCAGCGTCGAGGAGCGTCTCGCGTTGCTCGAAAAGCTGATGGAGATCTACAAGCGCCGCTATGAGGAGATGGCCCGCACCATCACGCTGGAACTCGGTGCGCCGATCACCATGAGCACCGAGCAGCAGGCTGACGTTGGCGTCGGTCACCTGCAGGGCTTCATCGATGCGCTGAAGCGCCTCAAGAGCCGCGACGTGCTGCCGAACGGCGACGTTGTGCGCCGCGAGCCGATCGGCGTCTGCGGTCTCATCACGCCCTGGAACTGGCCGATCAACCAGATCGCGCTGAAGGTCGTGCCGGCGCTGGCGACGGGTTCGACCTGCGTGCTGAAGCCGTCCGAGTTCACGCCCCTCAACGCCATGCTTTACGCCGAGATGGTGCACGAGGCCGGCTTCCCGGCGGGCACCTTCAACCTCGTCAACGGCGACGGTATCGAGTGCGGCGCAACGCTCTCTAAGCACAAGGACGTCGACATGATGTCCTTCACCGGCTCCACCCGCGCCGGCATCGCCGTCAGCAAGGATGCGGCCGAGACGGTCAAGCGCGTGACGCTGGAACTCGGCGGCAAGTCGCCGAACCTCGTCTTTGCCGACGCCGACCTCGAAGACCGCGTCGCCGGAACGATCCGCGAATGCTTCAACAATTCCGGCCAGTCCTGCGACGCGCCGACCCGCATGCTCGTCGAGCGCGCGGCGTATGACAAGGTGGTCGAGATCGCCGAGCGCGTCGGCAAGGAAGCGACCGTCGGCAATCCGGAAGAAGAAGGCACGCATATCGGCCCGCTCGTCTCGCACATCCAGTTCGGCCGCGTGCAGGCGCTGATCGAGGCTGGCGTTGCCGAAGGCGCGCGCCTGCTCGTCGGCGGCCCCGGCAAGCCGGAGGGTTTCGAGACCGGCTATTTCGTCAAGCCGACGATCTTCGCCGACGTCAACAACGACATGCGCATCGCCCGTGAAGAGGTGTTCGGCCCGGTTCTCGCGATCATTCCCTTCGACACCGAAGAGGAAGCCATCGCGATCGCCAATGACACGGCCTACGGCCTTGCCGCCTATCTCCAGACCGGCAACCCGGAACGCGCCGAGCGTGTCGCCGCGCGCCTTCGCGCCGGCATGGTGCACATTAACGGCGGCCCGCACCGCTACGGCAGCCCCTTCGGCGGCTACAAGCAGTCGGGCAACGGCCGCGAAGGCGGCATGTTCGGCCTCGAGGACTTCCTCGAAGTGAAGACCATCCACCGGCCCGACGCGGCTTGAGGGTTTGAAGACGGCGCCTTCGGGCGCCGTCTTTGCATCCGCCGCAAGTTTTCCGCTAATTTAGCGGTGCCCGTCTGGTTCAAGCCCGTGCGGTCTGATAGCCCCGCTGGCATTCTCGCCATCCGGACGCTCGACCGTGTCACCTGCCGCCTCCCGCCATAGCCGCCTTGCCCTGTTCGCCCTTCTGATCGGAGGCGCCGCCATCGGCGGATCGCCGATCTTCGTGCGTCTTTCGGAAGTCGGGCCGATGGCGACGGCTTTCTGGCGCGTTTCGCTGGCGCTCATCCCCTTCTTCCTGATCTCGCGTGTGACGAAGCAGGGCGACGAAACGCCGTCCGGCCTGCGCGACTACATCTTCCTGCTGCTGCCCGGCGCATTCCTCGCCATCGATCTTGCCGCCTGGCACCTCTCGCTGCACATGACCTCGGTGGCCAATGCAACGTTGCTCGCCAACCTCGCGCCCGTCTTCGTGACGCTCGGCTCCTGGCTCATCTTCCGCACCCGCATCACGCCGGTCTTCCTGGCCGGGCTCGCACTGGCGCTTACCGGCGTCATCGTGCTGAAGGGCGGACCTGCGGCCATCGGCGGCGGGCAGCTTGCCGGCGACCTGACAGCCATCGTCGCGGCGATCTTCTATGCCTGCTACATGCTGACGCTCGGCCATATACGGTCGCGTTTCTCGACCCTGCGCATCATGGTCTGGACCACCTTCTCCGCTGCCGTCTGCATGTTGCCCCTCGCCTTCTTCTTCGAGGCGGGCATGGTGCCGGTCACGCTGTTCGGCTGGGCGATGGTGCTCGGCCTTGCCTTCATCAGCCATGTCGGCGGGCAGGGCCTCGTCACCTATGCGCTGGCCTATCTGCCGACCGCCTTCTCATCGCTGACGCTACTGCTCCAGCCGGTGGTCGCCGCCATCCTCGCGTGGATCCTTCTGGCCGAACCGGTGGGGCTGATGCAGGCCGTCGGCGGGGTCATCGTGCTCTTCGGCATCCTCATCGCCCGTCGCGGCTGAATGCAAGCATCAAAATTGCTGACTGGATCGGCCTTGCGGAATGTGTCACAGCGCTGGCATCCCGAGATGCCCGAGTTTTCGCCATGACCGATACCACCCTTTCCTCATCTGATTCCGGCTCCGCCCGCCTCGGCGTCCTGTTGATGCTGCTCGGCATGGTGATGTTCTCGCTGAACGACGTGCTCGGCAAATGGCTGATGGCGACCTATTCGGTCGGGCAACTCATGCTGATCCGCAGTATCGCCGCGCTGGTGGTGCTCGCGCCCTTCTTCTGGCGCGTCGGCTGGCGGCGGCTGATCGAGGTCGAACGGCCGAAATTGCATCTCCTGCGCTCCGCCCTCTTCGCCTTCGAAGCCTCCGGCTTCTACTTTGCCGTCGCCTACATGCCGCTCGCCGACGCCATGACCTATTGGCTCGCCGCGCCCATCTATGTCGCAGCCCTCTCGCCGCTGATGCTGGGCGAAAAGGTCGGCTGGCGCCGCTGGACGGCCATCGTCGTCGGTTTCGTCGGCGTTCTCATCGCGCTGGAACCGTCGAAGGACAGTTTCACCCTTCCCGCCCTCATCGCACTGGCCGGCAGCCTTGCCTTCGGCATTGCCATGGTGCTCGGCCGGTCGTTGCGCGCCACGCCCGACACGACGCTGGTCTTCTGGCAGATTGCCGGCGCGGCGGTGTTTTCCGGCATCTGGTGCCTTGCCGATCCCGCCGGCTGGGCGCCGGTCAGTTCCGTCGACTTCGGCCTTCTGAGCCTTCTCGGCATCGTGGCGATGAGCGCGCATATGCTGGTCAACCGCTCGCTGAAGCTGGCGGATGCGGCGACCGTCGTGCCGTTGCAATATACGCTGCTGCTGTGGGCGCTGGTCTTCGGCTGGATCTTCTTTGCCGATGCGCCGCGCCCGGCCATGCTGGTCGGCGCCGGCTTCATCGTCGCCTCCGGCCTCTTCATCTTCTTCCGCGAGCAGCAGTTGAAGCGGCGCGGCTAGAGTTTGTCAGGGAAAAGTGGGAACCGGTTTTCCCGAAAAGACAAACGGAAACAAAAAAATTTAGAGCATGTCTGGTTCAATCTGAACCTGACATGCTCTAGGTCTTCGCCGATCGCTGGAATTGCTCAGAACGTCGGCGGTGTGTTGATCCAGATCAGCACCGTCTCGCCGTCATGCCGGTTGCGCCAGGCGTGGCGGCGGCAACTCTCGAAATAGAGGCTGTCGCCCGGGCCGAGGTCGTGGAACTCATGGCCGTCGAGCACCAGTTCGATCCTGCCAGAGAGAACATGCACGAACTCCTCGCCCTCATGCTTGTAGGCGCCATCCGAGGAGGCGCCGGGGGCGAGCACGAAGCGATGGCAATCCATCATGTTGCGTCCGTCCGCCAGCACCTGCACGGTGACGCCGGGCGAAGTTTCCGGCCAGAGCTTCCACTCGCCGGCGCGCACGACGGAGCGGTCGCCGCTCTCTTCCTCGCCGGAAAGCTTCGAGACGGTCGTCTCGTAATAGGCGGCAAGGTCGTGCAGCACGCGGAAGGTCACCCCCTGCGAGGTGCGCTCGAAGGTGGAGAGAACGGATGTCGCGATGCCGATATCGCCGGCGACCTGCTCCAGTGTCTTGCCGGCGGCGTGCCGGAGGCTGCGCAGCTTGCGGCCGACACCTTGCGGCGCATCGCCTTCGGTATGCGGCGGGTCGGCCGCGGGCTCTTCCGCCTCCAGCGCCTCGCGGATGGCGGCAGGGTTGAGCCCGCGCTCCGTTCGATACCAGGCGATACGCTTCAGTCGGGCGACGTCCTCGGCGCTGTACTGGCGATGCCCCGTTTCCGAGCGCCCCGGCACCACAAGCCCCTGCGCTTCCCAAAGCCGGAGCGTGGACGCCGAAACGCCGGCAAGCCGTGCAGCCTCCGCGACCTTGTAGTGCACCGGTTCCGCAGAACCCATCACGCCATTCCCCGATTCTGCCCTGTCCCTCACCCCTCCCATGTACATGCAAACGGACCCGTCCGTCGAGAAAAAGGCCATGCATGCAGCGGGTGCAGGCAAATGCATACAATGGGCCGTGTGTTTTAGGAATCCCTATTGACAAGCCCGCGGCCTTGGCGCTTCATACGGCATCCGGTAAAATAGACTAGTGTCCATTATATTGGATTTCATAAATGCGTTCACTTGGGGGGAGCACCATGAACCTTTCTTTCCGCGCCGGCGCGCTGTCGCTGGCCGTTTCCGCCGCGCTGTTTGCAACGCCCGTCCTCGCCGATGGCAGCAAGCTCGATGAAGTCATCGCCCGCGGCCACCTGATCCTCGGCACCGGCAGCACGAATGCGCCCTGGCACTTCAAGAGTGCGGAAGACAAGCTGCAGGGCTTCGACGTGGATATGGGCCGTATCATCGCCAAGGCGCTGTTCGGCGATCCCGACAAGATCGAGTATGTCAACCAGTCGTCCGACGCGCGCATTCCGAACATCACGACGGACAAGGTGGACCTCACCTGCCAGTTCATGACGGTGACGGGCGAGCGCGCCCAGCAGATCGCCTTCACCATTCCCTACTACCGCGAAGGCGTCGGCCTGATGCTGAAGGGGGATGGGCAGTATGCCGACTATGCGGCGCTGAAGGCGGCGGGATCTTCCGTCACCATCTCCGTTCTGCAGAACGTCTATGCCGAGGCGATGGTGCATGCCGCGCTGCCCGAAGCGACGGTCGATCAATACGAATCCGTCGACCTGATCTATCAGGCGCTGGAATCGGGTCGCGCCGACGCCGTCGCCACCGACCAGTCGTCGCTCGCCTGGTACATGACGCAGAACCCCGGCCGCTACAAGGACGCCGGCTACGGCTGGAACCCGCAGACCTATGCCTGCGGCGTCAAGCGCGGCGATCAGGACTGGCTGAACTTCGTCAATACCGCCCTGCACGAAGCCATGACCGGTGTCGAGTTCGACTTCTACGCCACGTCCTACAAGACCTGGTTCGGCAAGGAACTGACGCCTCCGCAGATCGGCTTCCCGGTCGAATACAAGTAATCGTCAGGGGAGCGAGGTTCGCCTCGCTCCCCAAACCGGGATAGCCTGCCATGGGTTACACGCTGAATTTCGGCGCCGTCTGGCGCAGCTTCGATCTGTTGCTCAGCGGTCTTGCGCTGAGCCTTGGCCTCGCGGTCATCTCCATCTTCATCGGTGCCGCCATCGGCCTTGCCGTCGCCTTCGCGCTGACGTCCAGGAACAGGCTTATCGGTGCACCGGCGCGGCTCTACGTCACGATCATCCGCAATCTGCCGATCCTCGTGCTGGTGCTCTTCGCCTATTTCGCCCTGCCGCAGATGGGCTTCCGGCTCGGCAAGGTCCAGAGCTTCGTGCTGGTGCTCTCGCTCTATTCCGGCGCCTATCTCGCCGAGGTCTTCCGCGCCGGGCTTCTGTCCATTCCGCGCGGCCTGACCGAGGCCGGGCTCGCCATCGGCCTCACGCCGATGCAGATCCGCGGCTCGATCATCGCGCCGCTGATGTTCCGCAACGTGCTGCCTTCGCTCTCCTCCACGGTCATCTCGCTGTTCAAGGATACCTCGCTCGCCGCGGCCATCGCCGTGCCGGAGCTGACCTTCGCGGCGCGCAAGATCAACGTCGAGAGCTTCCGCGTCATCGAGACCTGGATGGTGACGTCCGCCCTCTATGTCGTCACCTGTTTCCTCATTGCCGCCCTGCTGCGCCTCGTCGAGCGCCGGCTGGCCCTGCCGAGGTGATCCAGATGTCTTCCTTCGCCTTCCTCGAACAGCTCTGGGTCGCTCGCTACGTCATCCTGAGCGGCCTCGGCACCACCGTTTCCATCTCGCTGCTCGCCATCGTCGCCGGCTCGCTGTTCGGCGTCTTCGTCGGCCTCGCGCTCGTCTATGGCGGCAGGATCCTGCGTCTCGTCATGCGCGCCTATACCGACATCATCCGCGGCACGCCGGTGCTGGTGCTCGTGCTTGCGAGCTACTATGTCTCGGCGGCGGCCGGGATCGATCTCGGTCCCTTCTCGGCCGGCATCCTGGCGCTGGCGGTCTTCTGCTCCTCTCACATTGGCGAGATCGTGCGCGGCGCGCTGCAGGCGATCCCGAAGGGGCAGACCGAGGCCGCCAAGGCGATCGGCCTCACCTTCAGCCAGACCTTCACCTCGGTGCTCTGGCCCCAGGCGCTGCGCCAGTGCCTGCCGGCCTGGGTCAACACCGCCGCCGAAATGGTGAAGGCCTCCACGCTGCTCTCCGTCATCGGCGTTGCCGAACTGCTCCTGCGCACGCAGGAGATCATCTCGCGCAACTTCATGAGCCTCCAGTTCTATTTCCTGGCCGGGGCTCTCTATTTCATCGTCAACTTCGGCATCGAGCGTCTCGGCAAATATGTCGAACGCAAGACCGCCCTGCCGTCCTGAGGAGACCCGACCGATGGCCAAGACCATTCTCGACATCAAGGGCCTGCGCAAGACCTATGGCCAGAACGAGGTGCTGAAAAGCGTCGACTGCACCGTTGCGGAAGGCGAGGTGATTTCCATCATCGGCTCGTCCGGTTCCGGCAAGACGACCATGCTTCGCTGCATCAACATGCTGGAGGAATTCCAGGGCGGCACGATCCGCCTCGACGGCGAGGAGATCGGCTACCACGTCGAAGGCGCGACGCGCCGGCGCAAGAGCGAGAAGGAGATCGCCCGCCAGCGCGCGCTGACCGGCATGGCCTTCCAGCAGTTCAATCTCTTCCCGCATATGACCGCGGCCGAGAATGTCATGCTCGGCCTCATCAAGGTGAAGAAGATGGCCAAGCCCGAGGCGCGCGCCATCGCGGAGAAATGGCTGGACCGCGTCGGCCTTGCAGCCCGCACCAACCATTATCCCGGCCAGCTCTCCGGCGGCCAGCAGCAGCGCGTCGCCATTGCCCGTGCCATCGCCATGTCGCCGCGCCTCATGCTGTTCGATGAAGTGACCTCCGCCCTCGACCCGGAACTGGTGGGCGAGGTGCTGCAGGTCATCAAGGGCCTTGCCGCCGACGGCATGACCATGCTGCTCGTCACGCACGAAATGCGTTTCGCCTTCGAGGTCTCCTCGCGCGTCATCTTCATGAACCAGGGCGTCATCTGCGAGGAAGGCGACCCGAAGGAAATGTTCGTGCAGCCGAAGACCGAGCGGCTCGCCGAGTTCCTCAAGACGTCCAGTTTCAACTAAGCCAGTTTCAACCAGAAAAGAGAGAATTCCATGACGATCAAGCGTTATGGCGCCGGGGAAACCGGCGCCGGCGGCCAGCCGCTGCCCTTCGCCCGCGCCACCGAAGCGGCCGGCTGGCTCTATGTCTCCGGCCAGGTGCCGATGGAAAAGGGTGAGATCGTTTCCGGCGGCATCGTCGCCGAGAGCCGCAAGGCCATCGAGAACATGATCGCCATTCTTCACGAGGCCGGCTACGGCGTCGAGGATATCGTGCGCATCGGCGTCTGGCTCGACGATCCGCGCGACTTCTGGAGCTTCAACGGCGTCTATGCCGAGTATTTCGGCAAGAACCCGCCGGCCCGCGCCTGCGTGCAGTCGCGCATGATGGTCGATTGCCGCGTGGAAATCGACTGCGTCGCCTACCGCGCGGACCGCGCGTAAGACCTTGCGAAATCCGCTCCGGTCGCGATCGCCGCGACCGGACGGCGAACGAAAATTCCTTGGGCGGCGCCGAACCGGAACCCGCATGCCTAGAAGGCGGCGTGCGGACGGTATAGAACTGCGCGAAGCAGCCGGCTCTTTGCGTCGGCATCGTGCGCATTCTTCGACAAGGATCGTTTCATGACCGAAAAATCTCCCGCCGACAACTTCCCCGCCGGCTACGAGCCCGCTGAGGTCTGGACCTGGGACAAGGGCAATGGCGGCGCCTTCGCCAATATCAACCGCCCCATCGCCGGCCCGACCCACGACAAGGATCTGCCTGTCGGCAAACATCCCCTGCAGCTCTATTCGCTGGCGACGCCGAATGGCGTGAAGGTCTCGATCCTGCTGGAGGAGCTTCTGGCCGCCGGCCATGCGGGCGCGGAATACGATGCCTGGCCGATCCGCATCGGCGATGGCGACCAGTTCGGTTCCGGTTTCGTTGACGTCAATCCGAATTCCAAGATCCCGGCGCTGATGGACCATGCGCCGAAGGGCGGCGGCGAGCCGGTGCGCATCTTCGAGTCGGCCTCGATCCTCCTCTATCTCGCGGAAAAGTTCGATGCCTTCCTGCCGACCGACCTGCGCGCCCGGACGGAAACCTTCAACTGGCTGTTCTGGCAGATGGGCTCGGCGCCCTTCCTCGGCGGCGGCTTCGGTCACTTCTATGCCTATGCACCGATCCGCATCAAATATGCCATCGACCGCTACGCCATGGAGGTGAAGCGCCAACTCGACGTGCTCGACCGCCAGCTTGCCGACAACCGCTTCGTGGCGGGTGCCGACTACACCATTGCCGACATGGCGATCTGGCCTTGGTATGGCAGCCTTGCCCAGAACAAGCAGTATGGCGATGCCGGAACGTTCCTCGAGGTCGAGACCTACAAGAACGTCCAGCGCTGGACGGCCGAAATCGCCGCGCGTCCGGCAGTCGTCCGCGGCCGCATGGTCAATCGGCTGAACGGCGATCCCGCCGAGCAGTTGCACGAACGGCACGATGCCTCCGACTTCGACACGAAGACGCAGGACAAGATCGGCAAGGCATAAGGACAAGCGGATGGCGAACCTGCCCGACATGACCAAACATCGCGGCTTCCCGTCCGGCATGCCGGGCACGGGAATCCAGTTCACCATCCGTCGCGCCAATCCGCGCGGGGTGACGCCGATCAAGGCGCTGCCCCGCAAGGCACGGCCGGGCACGGCCGAGCACCGCATCGATGCCGCCTTCCTGCATGCCCTCTGGCATTATTTCGGGGACGAGCCCTTCGAGCGCGGCAATCTCGACGCCGCGCGGCTCAATCTGCTCTTCGGCCGCGAGGTTCTGCCGGCCGAGAAGGATTTCGACCCGCTGTCTTACGAGGCGCTTTTCATCATCAATGAGAAAGTCGCCCGCCAGAGCTTCCCGGAATCCTTCGAGGATGTCTTCGAGGTCTGAAGGGTTTCAGGCGACGCGGGCGCCGGGCACGAGGCCGTCCGCGAGCGCCACGGTGTTCCGACCCCTGTGCTTGGCCTCGTAGAGCGCACCGTCCGCCACCTGCAGCAGCTTTTCCAGCGTGGTGCCGGTGGGCTCGGCGAGCGCGACACCCAGGCTCACGGTGACGCAGCCGTCGTCCAGACCGCGGTGGTCGATGGCGAGGTCTTCTATGGCAGCGCGGATGCGCTCCGCCATGGCGAGAGCCGTCAGCGGTTCCGCACAGGCGGAAAGCACGAGGATTTCCTCCCCGCCGAAGCGGAAGACGAAGGCGGCCTCATCCGCCGTCCGGCGGATGCAGTGCGCGACGGCGCGGATGCAGGCATCGCCCTCGATATGGCCGTGCACGTCGTTGAAGCGCTTGAAGTGATCGATATCGAGCAGGATGGCCGAGACGGCGGAGGCGCCGGCGCCCGTCCACAGCCGCTCGCCAGTGCGTGCCAGCGAGCGCCGGTTGAGGAGGCCGGTCAGTTCGTCGCGTTCGGCATTGCGTTCCAACTGGTCGTAGAGCAGGCCGGCCCGCAACTGGTTGAGGAAGTTCTGCCGGTCCTTCTGTTCCAGGAAATAGGCGCTGACGGCCAGGAAGATCGAAAGCGTGACGTAGAAGGTGATGATGCCGGAATAGGTGACGGCATCGAAGGCGCCTGTCAGCTTCGTCGTGGTGAAATGCGAGGCGCACATCAGAACGAGGCCGGCCAATATGGCGGGAAAGCGTGGCCGGAGCGCGATGACGAAGAACAGGAAGGCGGCGGAATTGCCGTTCTGGTAGACGAAGAGATAGGGGCTGGCGCTCTGCGTGGCGGCGAGCATAGGCAACGTCACCCCCAGGACGGCGATGGCGACGGACAGGATGTCGTAGAGCAAGGCATTGCGCCAGCGTCGGACCGCGACGATGCAGCCGATGACGAAGGGCGTGAAGACGAGGAAGCGTGCGACGATCAGCTCCCCGAACACGTCCGCCATCATGGTGCGGTCACCGAAATAGACGAGATCGTAGATCAGCGTGCCGACCACGCCCCAGATGATGGCGAGCCGCACGCGTTCGTCCGCATAGTCCTTGCGGAAGGCCGCTTCCACACCGGGCGCAAAACGCAGAAAGGGGAAACCTTTTGCGATCTGGCGCTCCACCTGCTCCAGCGTCACCACGCCCATAGGAAGTCCCTGCCTGCATGAAGTCCGCTGACGTTACGGCAGAATGCTGAACAACCGCCTAAAGTCCGGCACTCGCTCCGAGAGTATTCGCGATCCGATATGGCGGGCCGATGCGGGGGCGTTTTCCGGGGTGCCATGCCGGAATGCGCGGGTTCGCGCAGAAGGCGCGTTGTCGTGCCGCCCGGTTTTGACTATCAATCCCCGTGCAGGATCGCCACGTCGACGCACCGCCGACGGCGCGGACCGATGTGGACATGTACCGCCATCTTTGCTCCCCTTGCACCAACTGAGCAGAACCCGTCATACGCAGAATTTGAAGGACATGAACATGGATATGGTTTTCTCGCCGATGCTGACAGTTTGCGGCATCGAGGAACTGCCCGGCCAGAGCAGCCGCAACGTCACCCATGTTCTCTCGCTCATCGACCCCGAGCATCCCGAACTGGAGGCCTTCACCGCCTACGGCCGGCATGAGCGCACGACACTGCGGTTCCACGATATCATCGCCACCGCGCCCGGCCGCGTGATGCCGACCGCCGATCATGTCGCGACGATCCTCGGCTTCGGCGCCGACTTCCTCGAACTCAGGGAGAAGCAGACGCAGAGCCATCTCCTCGTCCATTGCCATATGGGCATATCGCGCTCGACGGCCGCCATGCTCACGCTGATGGCCCAGGCCAATCCGGACGAGGAGGCGGAGAGCCTCTTTGCTCGCCTCGTCGCTATCCGCCCGCAGGCCTGGCCGAATTCGCAGATGATCGGTTTTGCCGATGAGCAGCTTGGCCGCAAGGGAGAGTTGACCGCCGGGCTCGGCCGCCACTATGGCCGGCAGATCAAGGGACGCCCGCAGTTCACCGAATGGATGACGACCCTCGGCCGCGAGACCGAGCTTCGCATGGCGGTGCTGGACTGACCTAGACGCTCGCCGGTGCGATGAACTGGTAATAGGCCCAGACGAGCACGACGGCGGCTGCGACGAGGAGCCAGATCAGGCCCTTGCGCGGCCCCGGCGCGGCGGGCTTGTTCTCCTGCTTCGGCTTCGGACGCTCGAATTTCAGCACGTTGTTGTCGTTCAAGGCGCCCTCCCTTACGCAGCCAGTTGCCGCAAGACTTAGCGGCGGTTCCCCCATCCCGGCAAGGGCCGATAGGGACGGATGAAGAATAGCGTTAATCCCGCGGTCCGTCAGCCAGCGCCGAAAGGCCGGCGAGGTCACGGACGAGGAGTTTCTGGCGGCCGCCTTCGACGAGCCCCTGAGATTCCCAGGCACTGAGAATGCGCGAGACCGTGTGCAGCGTCGTGCCGGTCATCTCGGCGATGTCCTGCCGGGAGATCGGGAAGTCGATCCGGATGCCCTCGCCTTCCTTCCGGCCGGCCTGCTTGGACAGGCGCAGCACCGCGTGGGCGACGCGGCGCTCCACTTCCTGCGTGGACATTTCGCGGATGCGGGTATGCGCCTCCTCCAGCCGCTGGCCGATGGTCTGCATGGCGGTGACGGCAAGGCGGGGATTCTGCTCGACGAAATGCGGCCAGAGATCCGTCGGCCAGCCGAGGATCACGCTTTCGGTCGCCGCGCGCGCGGTGCCGGGATAGTCGGAACGCTGAAGGGCCTTGGCGAAGCCGAAGAGATCGCCGGGATGCACGACGCGCACGATGATCTGCTGGCCGTCCTCGGTCACCTGGGTCACCTTGAGACGGCCATGCAGCAGCAGGAAGAAACTCGCCGCCGCCTGACCCTGCTCGAAGACGGCATCGCCCTGCGCCACGCGGCGCGCGGTCGCATGGGTCAGCAGCCTGTCGAGGTCTTCGTCGCTCATCCTCTCGAACAGGGCGAGCGAGCGGACGACGGTCCGGTCAATCTTCACAATCGCATTCCTCTCGCGTGAAAGTTACCGGCTTCTATCACGCCTGTCGCCCTGCCGGAAGTTCAGAGCGGAATGCCGCGCGCGCGAAGTGCTGCAAGGAGCGGCGCATACCAGCGCGTATCCTTGACCAGCCGGAAGCCGACATTGTCGGGCGGAACGCCGACCGCGCAACCGCCACCCTTCGGATTGCGCACGAACGAACTCATCGCGGCGCGATGCTTGCCGCTCGCCACATAGATGCCGCAGGACGAGACATCGTTCACCACATAGCCCTCCTTGTCGAGATTGACGCGCCGGTTGCAGGTCGCCGTCCATTCCCAGACATTGCCGGCGAAATCGGCAAGGCCGTATTCGTTCTCGCCGAACCGGCCGAGCGGCTGGGGAACGGGATCGCGCGAGGCCTTGCGCGCCGCCTCGCGGCGATAGTCGGCAAGCCAGCGTTCGGCGGGGTTGGTGCTGTTGATGTCGACGCCCAGCGCATCGTCTGGAAAGCGCGTGCCGGCGGCGAAGGCAAGATCCCGGTCGCTTGGCAGCGTCCAGATTTCGCCGGTGCGCTCGCTCAGCCAGCCGGCATAGGCCACGGCGTCGTCATAGCTGACGCCGGTTGCGGGCGTATCGGCGGGATCGGCCGGCGCAAAGCCCGGCTCGGCGGCCGGGCAGGCGCCGTCGGCCACGCAGCGTGCATAGTCGCTCGCCGTGACCTGGTATTTCATGATGGTGAGAGGACGGGTGACCGCGACGGTCTTCACCGGTCCGTCGACGGCAAAGCCGTTGCGGTAGAATTCGCCGCTGTCGCGGTAGGCGAAGCTGCGCGGAGCGATCTCGACCGTCAGCGGTTCGTCCAGGACCGGGCCGGCCGGCGTCGTGCGGATGAGACCGGTCTTGACCGCCATAGCGCCCGCAAGGGCGGCGAGCAGCAGGGCAGGAAGGGTCAGCGATGTCCAGAGAGGGCCGGGTCTCGATGTCAGAACAGCCATGGTGGCCTCCTTGCGCCTTGCCCGGACGATCGTTCGGCATCCGGGACGGGCGCCGATAGGGAACCGGACCGCCGGCGGCGGCCCGGAAGGATGCGCCCGCCCGTGGACGGACGCATCGGGGAGCTTGTGGCGTCAGACGCCGCTCGGGGGAGTGACCGAGGTCATCAGGTCGTCGTTCCATTCGCCCGTGACCGTGAAGTGGGCGGCCGCGCCCAGCTCGAAGGCCTCGATCAGGTTGTGGTTGACATAGGCGTAGATGCCCGGCTGCTCGAAGGTGTAGAAGGCCGCGCCTGCCGTACCGCCGGGAATGAACCAGGTCTCCTGGTCGACGTCGGGTACGTTGCGGAACTTGCCGGTCGCCCAGACATAGTCGCCATGGCCGCCGATGAGGTGCGGGCGCGTATCGCGATTGGCCTGCGAATGCACGATCAGCACCTTCTCGCCCACCTTGGCCTGCAGGGCGTTGTCGCCGGTCAGCGCCCCGACCGCGCCGTTGAAGACGATGTGGCTCGGGGTCAGCGTGCGCATGACCTTCAGCGTATCGTCATAGGCTTCGCCGACGCTGTCGTATTTCTTGTAGTTCCCCTCGGCATCGCGAGGCACATAGAAATCCTGCTCGCCGACATAGTAGACGCGGTCGTAGGTCAGCTCCTTGCCGTGCCCGTCCGTCAGGCCCTCGCGCGGCAGCACCATGATCGCGCCGTTCATGCCCGAGGTGACATGCCAGGGCACCATGCCGGGAGGTGCGCAATGGTAGACGAAGACGCCGGCCTTGGTGGCCTTGAAGCGCAGCACGGTGCGTTCACCGGGGTTGACCACCGTCAGCGCACCGCCGCCGAGGGCGCCGGTTGCCGAATGGAAGTCGATGTTGTGCTGCAACTCATTGGTATCGGGATTGATCAGCGTCAGCTCGACATAGTCGCCCTGGTGCACGACCATCAGGGGACCCGGAACCGAGCCGTTGAAGGTCATGGCGTGCACCTCGGTGCCCTTGTCGTCGAGGATCATCTTCTTTTCCTCGATGGTCATGGTGAATTCATAGACTTTCGGGCCGCCCTCGGCCTTCTGGCTGTGAACATGGACGAAGGGCGGCTTGACCAGCTCGACCTTCACCCGTTCCAGCTTGGCGATATCGGCCGCGGTTGCGGCAGCATTGGTCGTGACGGCGCCGCCTTCGGCCCGCGCCACCGACGCCGCAATGATCGGCGTCAGGACGCCGGCAAAGGCGGCACCGCCGAGAATGGTGCGGCGTGTCATCTGAAACTGCTCAGTCATTGCATTTCTCCTTTTCAAAGGACGGAGCGGTGTATCGCCCTGTCCCTTCTGTTCTAGGAGCATTCGCGCCGACCTCTTTGTGATGGCTCAAACAGGCCTTTGCGGCCGCTGCGGCATTTTGGCAGAGGCCGATTTGCTCTTTGCCATCTCGCAAAGAAGCCGCCGGGCGACTGCCCTAGAAAGAGCTGACGATTGCAAAGGAAAGAGACGATCATGAACGCTAGCCAACCTGCAGCGCGTGTCAGCCGCGCCGTCCCGCGCGGCCTCTCGCGCACCGGCCCGGTGCTGTTTTCCTATGGGTTCCGGCCCTTCTTTCTGGGCGGGGCGCTTTGGGCCATTGCCGCGATGGCGCTCTGGATCGCGGCCATCACCGGGCGGATCGAGCTTGCCGGCGACTACGGCGCGCCCAACTGGCACGCCCACGAGATGCTGTTCGGCTTCGCCTCGGCGGTGCTGGCCGGCTTCCTCCTGACGGCCGTGCCGAACTGGACCGGACGGCTACCGGTCTCCGGCTGGCCGCTCGCCGGACTTTTCGGCCTGTGGTGCGCCGGGCGGATCGCCCTTCTCGCGACGGATGAAATCGGGCTTGTCGCGGCGGCCGTGATCGACGGTCTCTTCCTGCCCGTGCTCATGGCGATCTGCACGCGCGAGGTGGTGGCGGGGCGCAAATGGAAGGACCTGAAAGTGCTCGGCGGCCTGTTGGCGCTGTCGCTCGCCAATGCCGTCTTCCATGTCGCGGTGATCGAGGGCGGACACGACCACCTCGCCATTCGCCTTGCCGTCGCCGCCTACGTGGTTCTGGTGACGATCGTCGGTGGCCGCATCGTGCCGAGCTTCACGCGCAACTGGCTCAACAAGTTCGGGCGTACGGATTTCCCGGTGCCCTATAACGGCTTCGACACCGTGGCGATCCTGGCTGGCGTCGCCGCCTTTGCCGTCTGGGTCGCGGTGCCGGAGCATCCGGTGACCGTCGGGCTCGGTCTTGCCGCCGCCGTATTGCATTGCATCCGCCTCCACCGCTGGCGGGGCTGGACGACGGCGCCGGAAAAGCTGCTCGTCATTCTCCATGTCGCCTATGCGTTCGTACCGCTCGGCTTCTTTGCCATCGCGCTGAACGCCCTCAATGTTCTGGAGGAGCGTTCGGTGCTGCATCTGCTCTCGGTGGGCGCCATTGCCTGCATGATGCTGGCGGTGATGACCCGGGCGAGCCTTGGCCATACGGGCCGGGTTCTCGCGGCCTCGCGCCTCACCATGGCAGCCTACGCAGCGTTGATTCTCTGCGCCCTCGTGCGGCCGCTGGGAGAAATCCTTCCGGAGATGAGCCAGCACATCTATGGCGCGGCCGGCCTGCTCTGGATCGCAGCCTTCGGGCTCTTCTGCCTGGAATATGCGCCGATCCTGGCGCGCAAGCGCCGCACCCCGCTTTGAAACGCGGAAGGCCCGGAGCTGTCTCCGGGCCTTCTTCTCATGGCTCCATCATGTCAGGCGTCCAGGGCGGCTCATAGGTCATGGACACTTCGGCATATTCGACACCCGGTACGTACCAGACGCAATTGCCCACCGCTTCCTTGAGGTAGCTGCTTGCCGGGCAACCGCGTGTCGTGGTGGTCATGGTGACGCGGGCGATGCCACCCTCTTCCACCGCGATGTCGTAGATCAGGCCGAGTTCGACAATGTTGCGGCCGATCTCCGGGTCGATGATCATGCGCAGCGCATTGCGGATATCGTCGGCGAGCGCCGTCTTTTCCTCTGCGTCCATCGTTTCAGGCCTTCGCTTGCCCGACGCGGACGAGGATGCGGTAGGCGCTGCCCGTCTCATCGAAATTGCCGGCCCACTGGTGGCCGCGTTTCGTCAGTTCCGGGAACAGGAACAGCGGTTCGCGGGAAAGCACCGCGAAGAGGACGTCTCCCGCATCCAGCTTTTCCACGGCTGCAAGGATGCGCACCATGGGCTCCGGAGGGTCGAGGTCCGAAAGATCGAGATGGAAGGACGGATCCGGCCAGGTTTCCGGCCGGTCGGCATCGACGGAGATTTCCACCGGCGCAGCATCCTTCTGCGGCGTGAACAGGACTTCCCAATGCCCGCTTTCGATCTCGCGGGCCTCGTGGTCGAAGCCGCGCCCCTCCATGACGCGAAAGAGCGGCTGCGGGCGGAAGGGGGCGACGAGTTTCAGCCCCTGTCCGGGGGCAAGGGCCTGCACCGCCTGCATGATCTCCTGGAACGGTTCGCCGCCACTCTGCAGGGTCGGCCGCACGTCGAGCACCTTCGGTGCGATCCCGGTCGAAATGTTGGACATCGATTATCTCCTTGAAAGGGAAAGAGGCAGGAAGAGATGCGGCCGCACCATGCCCGCGGGAGAGCGGGTCGCGGCGGGCACGACGGTGAGCCGGCGTGCGCGAACGAACTCCCGCATCAGCGCCAGCGTGGAAACGAGCTGCAGGCCGACTGCGCCACGAAAGTAGCCGGGCGCGCCGACCGCAAGCGCCAGCGTGGCCGCAGCAACGGCGCTGTAATAGACGAAGAACAGGATACGCCCGCGGTTCTCCGCGACAAGGTCCTGCACGCGCGGCACAGGCGCGCGGCCGAGCACCGGGCCATAGGCCTCCAGCCATGTGAGGAAAGCCACGATCTTGTAGAGCTGCGCAAGGCCGAGGCCGGTCAGCCAGCCGAAGACGAGGAGATAGACCGCAGCCGCCATGCCCTCGCCTGCCCGTACCGCCGGAAGATTGAGCAGGGCGATGGAAACCGCGAGGGACACGAAGGCCGGAAAGGTGGCGCGGATGTTCAGTTCCGCCTGCTTGCGCTTGCGCGCACGATAAAGGTGCATGACATCGCCGCCATAGAGCAGCATCGCCGCCAGCGACAGGACGAGTGCGACGGCAAGGAGGATGCTGCCGGAAAGGGAAAACAGCACGGCGGGAATGGCGGCGGCAGCGAGCCCGATCGCAAGCGCGGCTATCCACCAGGCCGCCCGGCTGCTGCGCCGCTCGGTTTCCGGGGCGAGCAGGAACATGGCGAGCAGCCGGTAACTGACCCCGACCGCCGTTATGGTGAGCCAGCCGGCGAGGCCGAGCATTGCATGCAAGGACAGGCCGTTGGCGACCAGTTGCGTCAGGGCATCGCTTTCGGCAAGGCCGGAAAGAGCAAGGGTGAAGGCGAAGCCGACGAGGACCGTACCGGCAAGCGCGGCAAGCCCGAGGGCGACGAAGCGGGCCGGCAGCGGCAGGGGGTGGGCCTGCCAGAGCGTCGCCGCCAGAAGGCCTGCGATCAGGCCGAAGCCGGAAAGAAGCAGGGTGCCGCCGAGCGGCAGCAGGGCAAGCGGCAGGTCCAGCGTGCCGGAAAGCCCGATGAAACCGGCGATGAGAAATCCGAGCCCTCCAAGGAGCAGTATCAATGCGGGCGCGGCGAAGCGCCCGCCGACGAGCGGCCGGGCGATCAGGACCGGTACGAACTGCAACAGCGCGCCGGCCATCAGCAGGCTCAGCCATCCGATAACAAGGACATGGACGAGCACCAGCGTTTCCGGGGCGCCGATGGACGCGGCCGGGTAGCCATAGCCCGCAACCATCAGCCCCTGCCCGGCCAGCAGCATGAGGCAGGCGGCGGCGAAGTAGGACATGGTCCAGCGGGAAAGCGTTGCGCCCGGCATGTCGGTCTCCCTCGCCGCGGATACTTTAGTGGTCCGAGCCGCAGCAGCAGTCGCAACCGCCGTCTTCCAGCCGGTCGATCTCGACGCGCCAGACCTCTGGTCCTGCCTCCAGATAGTCCCAGCCGAACTGCCCGGGGAAATTCGTCTCCAACTGGTAGTGCAGCGGGCGCGGGTCGTGATCGCTGGTGATCAGCATGGACTTTCCGGGCAGCAACGCGCCGAGCATGCCGAAGATGCGCGGATGGCGCTCGCGCGGCGGCACGGTGCGGACGTCGATGAGGGGCTTTTCCTGGTGGTCTGACATGTCTTGGATTCCGTCCCGGCCGCTCGGATGGTGTTCCGGAAGGGTGCGGCCCGACACGACCGGAACCAGCTGACGCTAACGCCGCCGTCGGCGCGGCACTTTGACCATGCGCAAACAATTCGGGAATTCCGGCCGTCCTGCCGCGCTCCTTGGCTTTTCGCAAAGAAGGAGACCTTCGCCCCTCCTAGGCTTTCGTCAATCGAACGTCTGCAAAGAGGAAAGCGCCATGCAACAGGCCCTGATCGACAAATACGGCGAGGCACGGCTGCCACGCTATACGAGCTACCCGACCGCCCCTGCCTTTTCGCCCGTCGTCGGCGCCGGGACCTATGGCGACTGGCTCTCCGCCATCGATCCGGACACGGAGGCCTCGCTCTACCTGCATATCCCGTTCTGCCGCTCCATGTGCTGGTACTGCGGCTGTCACACCACCATTACCCAGCGTGACGAGCCGATCCTCGACTATATCGACATGCTGCGGAAGGAGATTGATCTGGTCTCCGGGAAAACGGGCGCCCGCCCGCAGATCCGTCATGTGCATTTTGGCGGAGGCACGCCGACGATCATGCAGCCGGAAGAGTTTTCCGCCCTGATCGCGCTTCTGCGTGCCCGCTTCGCCTTCACATCGGGCATGGAGATCGCGGTCGAGATCGACCCGCGCACGTTGACGCCCGAAATGGCTGCGGCGCTGGGACAGTCGGGCGTTACCCGCGCCAGCCTCGGTGTGCAGAGTTTCGATCCCGTCGTGCAGAAGGCGATCAACCGCGTTCAGAGTGAGGCACAGACGATGGAGGCCGTGGTGCGGCTATGTGAGGCCGGGGTCGGCGGCATCAACTTCGACCTCATCTATGGGCTGCCGCACCAGACCGTCGCATCCTGCATCGCGACGGCGAAGGCGGCGGTCGCCATGCGGCCGGAACGGTTCGCCGTCTTCGGATACGCCCACATCCCCTCCTTCAAGAAACACCAGCGGCTGATCGATGAGCGCGCCCTGCCGGATGCGGCACTGCGTATCGAACAGGCGGAAGCGATTGCCGAGACGCTGGGCGGTGCCGGCTATGTTCGCATCGGCCTCGACCACTATGCCCTGCCGGACGACAGTCTGGCGCTTGCGGCGCGGCACGGCCGGCTGCATCGCAATTTTCAGGGTTATACGACGGACGCCTGCACGACCCTCATCGGCTTCGGTGCATCGGCCATCGGGCGGACGCCGGACGGCTATATCCAGAATGAGGTGCCGCCGGGTCTCTATGCGCAGCGCATCGCCTCTGGAAGCCTTGCGACCGTCAAGGGCTACCGGCTCACCGCCGAAGACCGGTTGCGCGCGGAGATCATCGAGCGGCTGATGTGCGATTTCCGTGTCGATGCCGGCGCCATCGCCGCGCGCCACGGCTTCGAGGTGGCCCCGCTGTTCGAGGGCAATGCACGGCTCGCCGCACTGAAGGATGATGGCGCCATCGATATCGACGATGGCATCGTCACGGTCCGGCAGGATCATCGCTTCATCATTCGCGCCGTCGCTGCCGCCTTCGACGCCTATATCGACCAGTCGGCCCGCACACACAGCAAGGCGGCGTGACGCAAAAGGCCCGGCATGGTGCGGCATGCCGGGCCTTTCTCGCAGATCCTGTGCCCTCTATCCCACAAGACCGCGATAGATCGCCGGCAGCGCCGCTGGCAGCCGGGCGATGTTGCTGACAATGGCATAGCCGTTGCGGCCGAACATGGCCGGCACATAGGCCTGCGCCTCCCGGTCCACCGTCACTCCGAACACGCTGGTGCCGCTGCGCCGCGCTTCCATGACGGCGCGCCGGCTGTCCTCCAGCGCGAAACGGCCCTCGTAGTGGTCGACATCGTTCGGCTTGCCGTCGGTGAGGACGAGGAGGAGCTTGCGGCGGTTCGGCTGTTCGTTGAGCCTGGCCGCCGCGTGGCGGATCGCCGGACCGATGCGGGTGTAGAAGCCCGGCTTCAGCGCCGCGATGCGTGCTTCCACGCCATGGCCCATCGGCTCGCCGAAATCCTTGACGGTCTCGACGCGCACCCAGGAGCGGCGGCGTGAGGTGAAGGTGAGGATCGAATGGCTGTCGCCGCAGGCGGCAAGGCCGTGGGCGAGCACCAGCAGCGCCTCCTTTTCCACATCGAGCACCCGGCGGTTGTCGAACCAGGCGTCGGTCGAGAGCGAGACGTCGACGAGGATGGTGACGGCAAGGTCATGCGCCTGCGGTCGGCTCATCAGGTGGATGCGATCGCTGCCCTGCCCGCCGGCTGCCAGGTCGCTGCGCGCCCGGACCACCGCGTCGAGATCGAGCTCCGCGCCGTCGAGCTGCGCGCGCAGCATTTCGTGGCGCGGGCGCAGCACCTCGAACTGCCGGCGCACGCGGCGGATCAGGCTCTTCGTGTCCGCGTCCACCTCCGGCGCAACGGCCGTGTCCGGCGCGGGCGCGGCGAGCACGCGACAATGGTCCGGCAGGTAGCTCGCGGTGCGATAATCCCATTCGGGATAGGTGTATTCGCCGGTCAACCGGGAGCGGTCGAGCGCTTCCGGCGGCAGGTCGAGATCGAAACGGAAGCGGGCGGCAGGGCGGCCCTTGCGCTCGCCGAGCGTCATGTCGTCCAGCTCGTCGGCAGCGCTGGAATCGTGGTCGTCGCTGTCGTCGCCGGGACGGTCGACATTGACCATCTCGGCCATGGCGAGGATCTTCTCGAAGCGATTGAGGATGAAGGGGCTGCGTTCGCCCTTGCGGTTCTCCGCCTTCTCGCGCTGTGCGACATGGCGCCCTGTCTCGGCCGCCTCCGGCGCGCCACCCGCCGCGGGTTGATCCTCCTCCTCGCGCCCGTCGCCATCTTCACGCAACAGGGCGTCCGGCCAGAGCGGCACGGGCAGCATGGGCAGGTAACGCGGCGGCGCGCGGTGCGGGAATATGACCGGCAGTGTGTCGTCGGAAAAGCCGGCGCCCTTCCTCAAGAGGCCGAGAATGCGGTTCTCGACATGGCGCTCGATGGACGGCAGCGGCCGGGCACGGCGGGCCTCGAGCGTCGCGGCGCAAAGCCGGCGGTAGCGCCTGACAAGACCCGGATAGGCGGTCAGAACGGTCTTGGCCGTCGCTTCGGCGCGCTGGAGAAGGGCGAGGTCGCGCCGCAGCGGATCGCCCTCGGCCACCTTGTCGAGCGGCATGACGGCCATGGCAGCGGCGAGCCAGATATAGAGATCGCGGTTGAGGTCCTTGTCGGGGAATAGCGCGATCTCGCCGGGCAGCATCAGCGTCGCGTGGTCGCGACCGGGCTGCACCAGCTTCTCCTCGCCCAGACCCAGGCGCTGGCGCAGCCGGAGGCGGTGCGTCGAGGTGCGCCCGCGCGCCGGGGCGATCTGCACCGCGCCCTCCCCGCCGAAGCCGCGGAAGCAGACGGCGAGCATCGGGCGGATGTCCTCCAGGCGCACGGCGTGCTCGCCGTGGCGCGGCCAGCTGGCGGTGTTGCCGATCAGCCGGTGCCAGGCGCGGCCGACGGTTTCCTCAAGCTCCAGGAAATCCAGCATGGCGGCCTCAACGGATCGCCGCATCGGCGACTTCGAGCAGGGCGGCGCGCACGTCCGGCTCGTCGGTGAGCGGCTCGATCATCGCCGCGCGCACGGCCTCGCGCATCGGCATGCCGCTGTCGATCAGGCAGGCGCAATAGACGAGGAGGCGCGTGGAGACGCCTTCTTCCAGATCGTGCCCCTTGAGGGCGCGCAGCCGGTGGGCAAGGGCGACGAGCGGCGCAACGCGGGCTTCGTCCAGTCCGCTTTCCTCGGCGACGACGGCAATCTCCGCGGCTTTCGGCAGGAAGTCGAATTCGATGGCGACGAAGCGCTGGCGTGTCGAGGGCTTCAGCGCCTTCAGGAGGTTCTGGTAGCCGGGATTGTAGGAGACGACGAGCATGAAGCCTGGCGGCGCTTCCAGCACCTCGCCGGTGCGTTCCAGGGGCAGGATTCGCCGGTCGTCGGTGAGCGGGTGCAGAACGACGGCGACGTCCTTGCGCGCCTCGACGATCTCGTCGAGATAGCAGACGCCCCCTTCGCGCACGGCGCGGGTCAGTGGGCCGTCGACCCAGACCGTATCGCCGCCCTTCAGGAGGTAGCGGCCGGTGAGGTCGGCGGCCGAGAGGTCGTCATGGCAGGAGACGGTGGCAAGCGGCAGGCCGAGCCTTGCGGCCATGTGGCTGACGAAGCGGGTCTTGCCACAGCCCGTCGGGCCTTTCAGCAGCAGCGGAAGCTGGCGCGTCCAGGCGGTCTCGAACAGGGCGCATTCATTGCCGGTCGGGCTGTAGGCGGGAATGTCGGCGCGCGAAGCCTTGAGGATGACGTTCATTGCGGTCTCCACGAATTTTCAAGAGGGGAAGTGCCGGCCCCGCGGGATGACGGGGCCGGCCAGCGCTCACTCGGCCGGTTGGATCAGCTCCGTGAGGCTGTCGCGGCGTTCGCGACCGGGCACCAGCACGGCCCAGACGAACATCAGCGCCGAGAACAGCACCGCGACGCCCGAACCGAGGCGGACCCAGTAGAACAGCGCGAGCTGGTCCTGCACGTCCATGAAGCTTTCGCCGAGCACGCGCTGCAGATGGATCTGCACGACGCCGGCGAAGGTGAGCGCGAAGGTCATCACCGACATGGCCGTGCACATGATCCAGAAGCTGGCGATGGAGAGCCACTGGTTGAACGGCGCGCGGCCGCGGATTTCCGGGATGGCATAGGCCATCATGGCGAGGTTCAGCATCACATAGGCGCCGAAGAAGGCGAGGTGTCCGTGCGCGGCGGTCATCTGCGTGCCGTGGCTATAGTAGTTCACCGAGGACAGCGTGTGCAGGAAACCCCAGACGCCGGCGCCGAAGAAGGCCATGACCGAGCAGCCGATCGACCACAGCAGCGCCGCCTTGTTCGGATGGTTGCGGCCGGCCTTCCAGGTCATGACGAAGGTGAAAATGACCATGGTGAAGAAGGGCGCCACTTCCAGCGTCGAGAACAGCGAGCCCACCCAGTGCCAGTAGCCCGGCAGGCCGATGAAGAAGAAGTGGTGACCGGTGCCCAGGATGCCGGTGACCAGGGCCATGGTGATGATCAGGTAGAGCCACTTGTCGATCACCTCGCGGTCCACGCCGGTGGTCTTGACCAGCACGAAGGCCAGCAGCGCGCCCATGATCAGTTCCCAGGTGCCTTCCACCCAGAGGTGGACGACGAACCACCAGTACATCTTGTCGCGCACCAGATTGCTGGGGTTGACGAAGCTGAACAGGAACATCAGGGCCAGGCCCCACAGGCCCATCAGCAGCACCAGGCTGATCGCGGTCTTGCGGCCCTTGAGCACCGTCATGCTGATGTTGAACAGGAAGGCCAGGGCCACCACGACGATGCCCAGCTTGGTGGGCAGCGGCTGCTCCAGGAACTCGCGGCCCTCATGGATGCGGAACATGTAGCCGACGACCGTCAGTCCTGCCGCCACGAAGAAGATCCAGAACAGCGCCACCGCCAGCCTGGGGCTGTAGAGCTCGGTCTCGGCTTCTTCCGGCACAAGATAGTAGGCCGAGCCCATGAAACCCATCAGCAGCCACACGATCAGCAGGTTGGTGTGCACCATGCGAGCGATGTTGAAGGGCAGGAGTTCGGAGAGCGTGTTCGGCAGCACATAGATCGTGCCGGCCACGACGCCGAAGAGCACCTGGGCGAGGAAGAGGCCGAGCGCGCCGTAGAAGTACAGCATCGCGACCTTTTGCGTTTGGTATTTCATGTCTTGTCTCCTGATCGCATGTCCGTCAGCCGGCATCGTTCGGCGGCCAGTCCTGGGTCTTGATCCGGCTCGTCCATTCGAGGAAATCGGCGAGGTCGTTGACCTCCTGTTCCGTGAGGTTGAATTGCGGCATCTGCCGCCGGCCTTCCGCCCCGCTCGGCTGCGCGGCCATCCAGGCCTTCAGCGCCTCGCGCGCGCTCTCCGGATCCTCGACGCCGCCATAGCGCTTCCAGACATTGCCGAGCTCGGGCGCGAAATAGGCCCCCTCACCCAGCAGGGTGTGGCAGTTGATGCAGGCGTTCTTTTCCCAGACGTGCTTTCCGCGCGCGACGCTGTCGGTCAGCGTCGTCTCGTCAGTGGAGGTCGTGCGCATGTAGTAATGCGAATGGGCCGTAAGCCCCACGAAGATCGTGAAGAAGAAGATGGACCCGCCGTAAAAGACGTTGCGGGCCCCGGTTTTGGTTAGGCGCTCTGCCATCCCCTGGTCCTTTCCCTTGCCGGGACCCGAGGGCCCGGCGCCAACCCGCAGACTGATGTGCCGGCGATCCCCTCGCCGGCAGTGCGGAACGTCTTCGTTCTAGCGGCAGGGAAAAGCCTTCTTTGCGCATTGGCAAAGAGCGGGGCGGTTAGCCGATCAGCGTGACGGCGACGGCGCGTGCAAGGGCGAGCGACAGCAGCGCGGCCGGCCAGGCGAGCAGCGCGGATCTGAGGAGGCTCCGACTCGGCCGCAGCTCCATGAAGTCGAGGATGACGAGCCGGCCCTTGGCATAGGCCATGACCAGCACCGCCGCGATGGGCACCAGAAGGCCGCCGCTGAGACCACCGACGAAGGCGCCGCCGACGGCGAGCGTCAGCAGCATGGCGAGGGTGGCGACGAACTGTTCGCGGGCCTGTCGGGTCATCGGAAATCCTCAGGTGAGATAGACGATGGGGAACATGACGAGCCAGACGAGGTCGATGGCATGCCAGAGCGTGGCGATCATCACGACATTGCCCCTCACGGGCCGCCAGGCGACGAGAAGGAGAATGCCGGCCCCGAAGAGGACGTGCAGCAGATGGAAACCGGTAATGAGGAAATAGAGTTCCGTCAGCCGGCCCGCTTCACCGATGCCGGAGCGAATCTCGATCGTGTATTCCACGGCCTTGACCGCCACGAAGGCGAGACCGCACAGCGCTGCGATCGCCAGCGGCCGCCGGACCGCGTTGCCGCGCACCGCCAGCGCCGCCTGCCAGCCGCTGAGGACAAGCAAGACTGTGTTGAGCGCCGCAAGGCCCGGATGGAGATGCGCGCGCAGCAGCGCCGCACCTTGCGTGTCCATGACGGTCATCACCAGGAAGGCGATGAGCAGGGCGCCGAAGGCGGCAAGCTCGCTCCAGACGAGGATCCAGAGCAGCAGCGAATCCGCTTCTCCGCTCTCCATTTTCAAAGTCGCGTTGTCCAGGTCGTCTATCGTTGCCATGCCTCGTCCTAGCGCGCAAAGCCCCTGGCTTCTTTGCGCCGGCACAAAGAGACGCGCGGATGGGTGGTGCATGGTGGCGGCAAAGGAAAGGAAAATGTCATGACCGACGCACAGTTCGGCCTCATCGTCGCCGCGCCCGTCATCGCCGGCTTCGCACTGATGCTCTATCGCATGGGTGTACTGCAGGGCGCAGGCACGCTCTCCGCCGTCGGGGCGTCGGTCGTCATCGCCGCGGTGCTGTTCTTCGGTCAGTAGAGTCTAGAGCATCCCCGGTGAAATCCGGTTCACCGGGGATGCTCTCGCTTTTTGTTCTTACCGCATTATCCGACGCCGAAGCGATCCCGCTTCGGCTGGAAATGCTCTATCCGTTCCGGTCGAGAAAACGCAGGACCGCACGGTTGAAGAGAGCCGGTCGCTGCAGCGGTGCGAAATGGCTGACCTCGGGAAGGTTGACCAGATTCGCGCCGGGAATGCTCTGCGCAAGATAGACCGCATGCTCCTGCCGGATGAACTCGTCGCCCTCCCCGATTGCCACCGTGACCGGAACCCGGATGCCGGCGAGATCGGCCTTCACAAGGCCGAGGTGATCCATGACGGCGAGCACGTCTTCCGCCATGCGCCCATAGCCGAAGGGTTGGGTATCGCGCGTGCTGCGGCCATGCCCCCGGCTGTCGATGACGATCACCGTGCGCCCGGCGGCGACGAGGGCCGGAACCTGATAGCCCCAGTTGCCGGCATTGCCGAGCCCGCCATGCAGAAGGATGACAGCCGGGCCTTCGCCATGGACGGCATGCCAGATGCGCGCACCGTCATGTTCCACAAAACCGTCCGCACGCGCGGCCGGCAATGCCGGCGCGCCTTGCCGCTCGAAGAGAACGAGGTCGTCATCGGCTATTTGCATCGGTTTCTCACATCCGTTGCGGTGGCCGCCTGGAGCTTCGGATCGTCTATCCTCGCTCCTCCAGCGTCAACCCGTGCGATCCATGCTCCTCTTCGTCGGCGATAGTATTCTGCCGCCGAAATCCTCGCAGGAAATCGATACGCCGTGTCGAGCCGAGCGCGCGGCCAGATCCTCGATCATTTCGCATGCCAGCCGCCTCGGCGCTGGAACGGGAATGATCCGCTCGTGGTAATTGTCGGCTTCCAACCTCTCGCCTCCGATGACGACGGGATGAAGGTCGATCGACAAGAGCTTGGCGCTGCTGTCAAAATGGCAGCTCGCCACCACACTTTTCCATACGTCGGGCGAACTCCATTCCACTTCCCCCTCGCCGAGGTGGAACAGAAAATTGCCCAATCCGAAAAAGATCGGCGCGCCACGATAGATCTCGATGGCCTGGAGGACCGGCGCGCCATGACTGACGAATATCCCCGCGCCGGCATCGATGCACCGGCGGGCGAAGGACTGGACCCAGGGCGGCACCTCGCGCCAGTTCGGCTCCCAATGGTGATGGTGCAGGTAGGCGATGACGAAAGCCCCCTTCGCCGCCGCCTCGGATATCGCCGAAAGCTGGACGTCCAGACTGGCCTCGTCCACGTGAATTCTGCGCCGGTTTTCGACGGACCGGCGAAAAACCGCACCATAGAAGTCGATTTCATCGTCGGATTGCAACACAGGCGGATCATGCGGCTGGGCATAGTTGCCTCGCTCCATGGAACTGCTCTGAAACGTCTTCTGAATTCCGGCGAGCGTCGCGAAATTCGATGGATTCACATCGAAGACCCTGGAGACATCGACCCCGTTGACGCCCGGCCGCGCCGGTCGCCCATCGGTCGCGTCGGCGGCATACATCGTTGCCGGCCCAGGTCCGGCATCCATGGCGACCAGTGCCACCATTCTTCCGGCGATCGTCTTTTGCCCCGGCCGGCGCGCAGCCGAAAGGTCAGGGCCGATGCCGGCGTGCAGGAAATCCCGCGCCGCCACCTCCTCGAGCGTCGACAGAACGCCGGGAGGGCCAAGGTCGAAGGCATGATTGTTGGAGAGCGCAAGCGTGTTGAAGCCGATGTCCTGCAGCGCATCCAGAACGACAGGCGCCGAACAACCGAAGTATGAGCCCTTCATAGGCCATCCGCCATGACGGCCGAGCACGGTGGTCTCGAAATTCGTGAAAGCGATATCGGCTTGCTGGATCAGTGCCTTGACGGCGGCAAATCCGTGGTCGGCGACGTGCCGGAGGTCATGATGAATGAGGGATTGCCCGGTCAAGGCGAGCGTGAACGGTGAAGGCATGACGGATACATCCCGGAAATGGATTTGGTGGTGGCGGCCCGAGGGCCGCCGGAAGATGTTCGAGAGGGGTTATTTGCCGAGCTCAGGCGAAATATCCGCGCCGAACCATTTCTGGCTGATCTTGCCGAGCGCACCGTCCTCGATGCTCGCTTTGATGGCCTTGTCGAAGGCTTCGACAAGATCGGCATCCTCTTTGCGCAGGCCGACGCCGACACCCGGTCCCCAGGTGCCGCCCGACAGTTCCGGGCCGAAGAACTCGACCGCCTTGCCCTCCGGCGTATCGAGAAACTGCTTCCAGACCAGCCGGTCTCCAAGGCCGCCGTCAATGCGTTCGGACGTCAGATCGAGCTTGAGATTTTCCTGGCTGTCGTAACTGCGCACGTCCGCGATATCGCCAAAGAGCTCCTGAACGACCGCCTCCGAATTGGAGGATCGAAGGACGCCCAGGGTCTTGCCTTTCAGGCTTTCGCGCAAGTCGTCGATGACCTGCTTCTTCGTTGGGTCGAGATCCGTGAGGTTCAGCTTCGCCGTCACGTCACCCGGCGGCAGGCCGAGGGCCTTGCGCATGACGATCTGGTTTGCCGCCACCGCATAGGGCAAGGAGAAGGAGATCGACTTCTTCCGCTTTTCGGTGATCGACATGCCCGCCATGATCGCGTCGTACTTCTTCACCAGAAGACCGGGAATGATGCCGTCCCAATCCTGGGCGACAAATGTGCATTGCAGCTTCATCCGGGCGCAGAGCTCGTTGCCGACATCGATGTCGAAGCCGACAAGCGCGCCGTTCTCGTCGATGTAGTCCCACGGTGGCGAAGCCCCTTCCGAAGCGATGGTGATAGCCGATCGCTCGCCAGCATGTGCAAGGCCGGCAAGCGAGAAAAATGCGGCGAGCGTGCAGATCAGATATCGTTTCATGTCATTCCCCTTCGTGTTGGTTCGGTTTCGATTTTGATGCGATGTGGAACCGCCGCAGGCTCTCCCGCAGGCCGCAGCCAACGCCCGTTTCGTCCGTGTTCCAGGCGTGTGCGAGTTCCGGCAGCGTGATCCGGTCCGTCTCGGAAATACCGAGCAGGACGGCTTCATCCCCGAGCGAGGCTTCCGGGATATCGGTGACATCGATGCGAAGATGTTCGAGATGGATGGGCGGCACGACGGGCGCGCGTCTTCCTCTGACGAGCACCGAGGCCGCGTTGCCGAGATTGCGCGGCAAACCATGTCCCCAGCCGATACCCAGCACGGCAAGACGCATGCCCGCACGATATCCGGGCAGGCTTGGCGGCAGCCCCATGGACAGGTCGCTCGTCTTGAGCGCCACGATGCGCGCTCTAATCGCCGTCAAGGCAGGACGGGTGTGCAGGGCGCGGGAGGCGAGATGCGAGCGGGCCAATCCGAAGAGCAGCGCACCGGGATCGACCGCGTCCATGTCGAATTCCGGATGGTGAAGCAGGCTTTCACTGCTTGAGACCATGACGGTTCCAGGCAGGCGCCCCTTCGCCTTCAATCCTTCGAGTAGCGGCGTAAGCCGCGCGACCTGCACTGTCGCCGAGGAGCCGGCTTCGCCGAATTCGCTGAGATGCGCATAGAGCCCGACAATCGAGATCGTGGGTTGCGCGGCGCACAGATCCACCAGGCGCTCGATATCTGCCGGTGCCGCGCCGGCGCGCCAGAAGCCAAGGTCGACCTTGAGGAACACCTTGAGCCTTGCGCCCGTCGACAGCCATTCGCGCAAGTCGTCTTCGCCGGAAATGGTAATCGTGAGGTCGTGCTCCTGGAGGAGGTCGACAGCGTTCGGGCGGATGCCCGGATAGAGGAGAATGGGCCGCGCCGGCGCGGCCTTTCGTACGGCCAACGCGTCGGCGAGGGACACCACGCCAAAACCGTCGACGCCTGCCTCCGCGAGAACGGATGCCACCTCCCCGGCCCCGCATCCATAGGCGTCCTGCTTGAGGCAGGCGATGATCTTCGTCCCGGGCGCGACCGCCGCCCGGATGGCACGGTAGTTGAAGGCGACGGCGGTGAGGTCGATTTCCCGCCAGGCGGTTTCGCAGAACGGCGGTGCCGTCTGGCGCACGCTATTGTTCATGGGGCACCTGCTGGAGATTGAGGAGACGCGGGCGCGCCTTGACCGGCGGCGCGTCGTTCAAACGAGCCTCCAGCGCGTTGAAGAAGGCCGTGAGGAGAAATGTCAGGGCGAGATAGAGCACGCCGGCGGCAATGAAGATTTCGTAGGGCGCAAAGGTCTCCGAAACCAGTTTTCGCGAGAGGCCGGTGATCTCCAGCAAGGTCACCGTGCTGGCGAGAGACGTCGCTTTCACGAGGCTGATGACTTCGTTGGCGTAGGATGGAAGAACGCTTCTGAAGGCGATGGGGAAAACGATCCGGCGCTTGATCTGTAGCGGCGACATGCCGACCGCCTTCGCCGCCTCGATCGCCCCGGTCGATACGGCTTGAATTCCTCCACGGAAAATTTCCGTCGCGTAGGCGGCGCTGTTGAGGGAGAAGGCAAAGAGGCAGCACCAGAACGGATCGCGCAGCAGGAGCCAGAAGACACTTGCGCGAATGGCGCCGATCTGGCCGAGCCCATAGTAGATGATGAAAAGCTGGACGAGCAGCGGGGTGCCGCGGAACACATAGGTGTAAGCGAGCACCGGCAGGGAAAACCGCCTGCGAGGCGAGGCACGCATGAAGGCCAGCGGTACTGCCAGAACGAAACCGGCAAGCAGCGATGCGAATGTCAGAAGGAGCGTCAGCGGAATGCCGCTGGCAAGGGCGATCGTGCTTGTCAGGAGAAGGGCGAAATCCATGATAGACAGCCTCATCGTCCGGGGACGGCAAAACGCCGTTCGAGACGGTTGAAGATCACCAGCGCAAGACTGGTCAGGGTGAGATAGAGAGCGGACGCGGCGAGGTAGAATGTCAGCGGCGCACGCAGGGAGCCGGCGCCAATGGCGGCGACCCGCATGATGTCGGTCAGGCCGACGATCGAGATCAGCGACGTTTCCTTGACGAGAGATATCCACTGGTTCGCAAGGGCCGGCAGTGCGATGCGCAGCATCTGCGGAGCGATGATCAGAAGCCAGGTCTGCCAGGGATGCATCCCGAGCGAGCGGGCGGCCTCGATCTGCCCCTTGGGTATGCTCAGGACCGCTCCCCGGAAGATTTCCGCGGTATAGGCGCCGAAGACGACCGTCAGGGAAACGACACCGGCGAGGAACGCGTTGATCTCGATATAGCGGCCGAAGAAGGCGCTGATTGCGATCGTTCCGCCGAAATAGATCAGCAGGATTATGATCAGTTCGGGCACGCCCCGAATGATCGTCGTGTAGACGCCGATCCCGACGCTCAGCGCCTTCCATCGCGACAACCGCCCTGCGGCGGCGAGCAAACCCAGCGCCATGCCGAGCGTACCGCTGGCAAGCGCCAGCAGTACCGTCGTCTTCAGTCCCTCGACGAACTGCATGCCAAAGCCATCCATGCGCAACGCCCTTCTATCGATGTGAGGCCAGAAAGCCGCGAAGGCGGCTGGAGACGGGAGAGGAGAAAAACGCCTGTGGCGGGCCTTCTTCCTCGATCCTCCCGCCGTGCATGAAGGCGACTTGCGTCGATACCTCGCGTGCGAAGGCCAGTTCGTGGGTGACGATCACCATCGTGCGCCCCTCTGCGGCAAGCGCGCCCATGACGCGCAGCACTTCGCCCACCAGTTCCGGATCGAGTGCCGATGTCGGCTCGTCGAAAAGCAGGACGCGAGGCTCCATCGCAAGCGCGCGGGCGATCGCCACGCGTTGCTGCTGGCCGCCCGAGAGGTGATGCGGATAGGCATCCGCCTTCTCCGACAGCCCGACCTTCGCAAGATAGGCGCGTCCAAGTTCGGCGGCGGCGCGGCGCTGCATTCCTTTGACGTGAACGGGACCTTCGGTGACATTTTCGAGCGCTGTCTTGTGGGGCCAGAGATTGAAGTTCTGGAACACCATGCCCATGGACGCGCGTACCCGGCGGACCTGCAACGCGTCGAAGATTACGGCCTGTTCGCCAGGGCGAGACGACGCCCCGAGCGCCAGCTTTTCGCCGTGCACCCAGATATCGCCCCCATCGGGAACGGTCAGCAGGTTGAGGCACCTGAGAAGTGTGCTCTTGCCCGAGCCACTGCTGCCGAGAATGGAGAGGATTTCACCAGGCCGAACGGTGAGATTGACGCCCCGCAGGACATCGTCGCCTCCGAACCGCTTGACGATCCGCTCCGCGCGAATGCCGAGCGTCCGCGTCGGTTCCGCCCTAGATGCAAGCATCGTCACGGATCCTCTTCGATACTCCTGCGTCGTCGATGCTGGGCAAGCCAGATTCTGGCCGCGACAAAGCCTTTGCTGCACGCATGGAGCGGCACCACCCTTTCCGTTGTCGATGTTTGCGATGGGGAGCTTCCGGGCTCCGATGACGCCGGGTATCTGCCAAAGCGGCGTTGTGGAGACAGAATTACGCGCCGCCGCCACGGGGTCAATTTATAAGCGAGATTATTTTTCTATTAGCCAGGCTTATATGTATGCTCGCCAAACTGCCGCGTATCTTGGGGTTAAGTATAAGTTGATCTTTGATCGCGTCGCGCTACACTCTGCCGGCAATGAGGGCGTCGTCATGGTGGAAATCGCGCAGACGGGGGTGACGCTTCGCCAGCTCCAGATATTGCGGGAGGTGGTCAGGACGGGCTCCGAGCGCGCGGCGGCCAAGTCGCTTCGCATCACCCAGCCGGCCGTCAGCCAGCAGATCAAGCAACTCGAGACCCTTCTTGGCGTTCACCTGTTCATTCGGGACAAGGGGAGACTCGTTCCGACGGCTCAGACGATGACGCTGTTTCGCGAGGCGGATGCCACGTTCGTCCAGATGGAAAGGATCGCCAAGACCGTCGCATCCTTCCAGGGGATAGACAGCGATACGATCGGCATCGCGGCGCCTCATGTTTTCTCCATGCGGCTCCTTCCCGACGCTGTCCGGATGCTGAGAATCCGCCAGCCTCTCGCGGCGGTCCACTTCAAGTCAGGCACCTATGCCGACGTGACGGATCATGTGCTCGAAGGGCGAGCCGATCTGGGGCTTGGCCGCCTGCCGCTGGACGAAAATGTCTTCGACTGGTGCCCGGTCACGACGGCGACCAATGTCTGCATTTTCCATCCCGACCACAGGCTGGCGCAGGAAGACCTGATAAGGGCGGAAGATCTCGTGGGCGAGCCGCTGGTGGACATCGAGCCGCAAATGCAATCCCATCTCATGAGCGAGAATGCCATGCGTTACATGGGGGCTGAACCGCATCTCGCCATCCAGGTGGATGTTATCGGGCAGGAGATCAGCTTCGTCGCAGCCGGTCTCGGTATTTCGAGCAGCAACACCTTCGCCGCTCGGCAGGCGACCTGTTTCGACGTCGTGATCCGCCCGTTCGAACCAAGCGCTCTCTACCACTATGTCGTATTCTGGCAAAAAGGCCGGCATCTTGGCCCGATGCTGCAGGAAGCCGTCCGCGTTCTCGTCGAATGTGCGCGTAGCGACGAAGCGAGTGATGACGGAGCATCGGCGGGACAGCCCGTGTCTGTGGATACGTCGCCTGCTCCATGATGCACCCTGTAGCCGTCGACCATCCGCAGTGTCGTTTCGAGGGAGAAATATCCGTTCGCCCGTTTCGTACCAGGACGCCGGTTGGGGCATGCCAGGCTGCCGCAGCCGGGTTTGCAGCGTTTATCGCACATTGAAAAGCCGGCGCTCTGGCGCCGGCTTTACGTACGGTCATTCAGTGCAAGGCTTCCTCGCCCTTGTCGGCATCGAGGATAGCGTCAACCGAGATCATGTCGGGCATTTTGAGGCCCTTCGTTCCCCCGCGTGTCGCAAGCAGGAACACCAGATAGACCACGCCGATCGCGAACATGATTGCAACATAGGACCATGGTTTCGCAAACGATGCATCGCGGAAAATCGCAAGCTCGAAGACAAGCCAGAGGATTGCCACGATCAGCACCGGCGTTTCCCACGCACCAAGACGAAAGCCTTGGCTTGGCGGCAAATTGGTGCGCTGGAACGCGTAAATCAGGACGGTGACGGCATAGATGATCGCCGGAAGCAGGGTCGCAGCCGAAAACAGTGCGAACAGCGCATCCGTCTGCTTCGCGAACAAGGCAAGGATGACCTGGCCGACGACGGCCATGAACACGGTGGCGTTAACCGGCGTCTTCAAGGAAGGGCTGATGCGATGCCACAGCTGCCAGCCCGGGAAGCGCTCGTCACGCGACATGGCCCAAACGAGGCGGGTGCCGCTCAGCAGGATGACGAGGCCGCAGGAGAAGATCGAGATGACGACCAGCACCAGAAGGAGATTGCCGAGAACCGGACCGAGAACGCGGTTGATGACGTCGGCAATCGGGGTCGCGGAGCCGCTGAGTGCGGTCGGGTCGCCGAGCAGCGCCGTGACGGCGATGAGAAACAGCATGCCGATAATGCCGAGGCTCAGGACGGCCTGCCACATGGCCTTGGGAACGACACGCGCGGGATCGCGGGTCTCTTCGGCAAGGTTCGCCGCGGATTCGAAACCGACGATCGTGAATGCGCCGAGGAGCGTACCCATGATCCAGGGACCGACGCTCGTCAGCGTGCCGAGCGAATAGTAGCCCTCCTGTGCGACGCTTCCGGTGCTGAAAAGGTTCGAGAAGTCGAGCTCGTTGTTGTAGGCGCCGACAGCAAACAGCAGCACGACGAGGCCAATCATGCCGACGAGCTGGATGGTTACCGCGACGGCGTTGAATTTTTGGGTGAACTTCGTCGAGAAGGCGATCATGACGGCCTGCGCGATGATCACGACACCGGTGATCCACCAGGCGTTCTCGGCGGTCCCCTCATAGCTGAGCAGGACCGGAAGGACGGTCGAGGCGATCGTATAGTCGACCGCGACAAGCACCACGGCGAGGAAGGTAAACCCGATCCAGCCCATGATCCAGCCGAAGACCGGATTGGTCAGACGCGATGCCCACTGGTAGATGTAGCCGGTTACCGGAATACGGGCGGCAAGCGAACCGATGATCAATGCGACCATGAGCTGACCGATGACGACGACGGGCCAGGTCCAGATGCCCATCGGGCCGGAACTCGAAAGCATTGCGCCATAGGCGGTAAAGATGCCCGTGGCGATCGAGACGAAGCCGAACGCGACCGCGAACGACTGGAACGGCGTGACGTCGCGCTTGAGATGGTCGTGATCGGTTTGCCCCGGCGCGGAGCCGGGATTGGATACTGTAGTCATTGAATTCCCCTGTTTCTTGCCCAGTTGCGTCGGTTAAGCGAATTCGTGCTCGACATCGCTCCAGAGGCTGACGCGACGCCCCCTGGATTCAAAAAACTCCATCTCCCGCTTGACGCCGGCGCTTTCCTGCCAGCCCGGACCGTCGATCACGACGATCTCGTCCATGGCTTCCATGAAGGCCTGGTCGATCGGAGCCCACAGTTTGCCGATGGCCGCCTTGTCGAGATCCGGCAGGTGGCCGTTGATCGGATGGGACATGGAAATCTGGCTGAAGACGGTCGATCCGCTCCGAGCGATCCTGGCGGCGACCGCATTCGCCTCGTTGAACCTGCGGTCGACGACCTCGCGATCGGCATGACCGTACGGGCCTGCGAGAAATATCTTTCGCATGCAGCATAAACTCCTGATTTTAAGCGTTCTGTGGTGCGTCAGTCGCGCCAGCCGCGCGATCGCTCGACGGCTTTCTTGAACAGCGCGTGGTGTGCTTCGGTGACCGATCCGTCGGGCCCGTAACGTGCGCTCCTGGCGCGGGCTGCGGTGACGTCGAGACCGCAGAATTCCGCGAGCCCGAGGGCCGTCAGTTCGTGCATCGCCGGGACGGTGATGGTGCGACCGCTGGCCGAGGCGAGGAACTGGGCGAAGTAGGCGCTTTGCGACAATCCGCCGTCGATCGAAATGCTGGGACCGAGATCCGTGACCTCGGACGCGGCCTTGATCAGCCCGACAGTCAGCATGGCGATGCCTTCCAGGACCGCGCGGACGAGGTCACGCCGATCCGTGGTGTGGTCCATGCCGATGAACATCGGCGCGGCCGTTCGATCCCAGTATGGGGCTGCGAGACCCGACAGAGCCGGGACGAAGATGATCCCGCGGCTCAGCGCCGATGGCCCCTCGAACACGCCCAGCTCTTCAAGCGCAGAGTAGAGGCCGATATTTCTGGCCCATTCCAGCGCTGAGCCTGCATCGTAGACGCCGCCTTCGATGGCAAAGGCCGTGCCGCTGTCCTTCAGCGCCCAGGCGACGGTCGGAAGCAACTCCGACTGCGGCGGGCGTTCGTTGCCGCTCACGGCAAGAAGGAACGCTCCCGTTCCAAACGTTATCTTGCAGTCGCCGGGCTTCCGGCATCCGTGACCGAACAGGGCTGCTTGCTGGTCGACGATGGAGGCTTTTACGGGAATGCCGTTGATCTGGCCAAAATCATCGTCCACGTTCGCGATGCGCGGGAGGCATTCCCTCGGAACACCATGCAAGGTGCAAAGCTCGTCGCTCCACGTGCCCGTCGCAAGATCAAGGAGGCCGGTTCGCGACGCTGTCGCGAGATCGGTGGCGAAGACGTCCGCCAGAGAATCGAGGAAGAATGCGTCTGTCGTCCCGAGGCGAAGCCGGCCTGCCTTGTAGGTTTCCTGAATGCTTGGAACATGACGGAGGAGCCAGGCGAGCTTGCTGGCCGAGAAATACGGATCGAGCGGAAGACCGCAGATGCGCCTGGAGGTTTCCTCGGCGTCGCTCCCCAGATCGGCGAGATACTTCGCCGTTCGGGAATCCTGCCACACGATCACGGGTGAAAGCGCTTCCTTGGTCTCGGCATCCCATGCCAGGCAGCTCTCGCCCTGGTTTGCGATTGCGACCGCATCGACCGTTCCGGCTGCATCCAGAACGGTGACGATATTCTTCAGAAGCTCGTGCGGATCATGCTCGACCCAGCCTGCGAAGGGGTGATCCTGCCCGTGCTTGCGGCTGGCGACGATCTTCCATTCGCCCCCGTCCTCCACGACCAGGCATCGGGTCGATGTCGTTCCTTGGTCTATCGATGCGACACGCATTCAAACTTCCTCCCTGAAGCCGAAGTGGACGCTTTGCGCGCCCGTCGAATTGTTTGGTCGTGGGACGACGATCCGGCTTTCCGGCCGCCATGTTGCGCTACGCTGCCAAACCTCGCTTCCATCGATGGACAGCGAGAGCGTCCCCTTAACCCTGCGCTGGAAGCGCAGTTGAAAGTCCTTCAAGCCACCGGGAAGCGCTGATCCGCTTCGCAGGAGGTTCGGCACGACAAGCTTGATCGGTGCGTCGTAGGTGACCTTCGTCGGAGTGGCCCTCGCCGGGTCGCCAAGCAGGTCCGCCGCGAGGGCCGTTCCGATGGCCCTGCCCTCGCGGAATGCCCATCCTCCGGTCTCGACGGCTCGCAACACGTTGCCCGCAGCGAAATAGCGGGGGTTTTCGCAGCGGCCATCCTGATCGACAGCCGGGCCCGCGCTTCCCAGGTCGACTTCTAGCCCGGACGTCAGGAACAGCGAGGCCTCTGGCGTAAACCCGCCGGAGAACAGAACGCCGTCGCATTCGATCGTTTCGACGATATCGCCGCGCTTGATCCGTACGGCCTCGACGCGGCCACGGCCGAGAATGTCGACAACCTGCGCATCGCGGTGGAATGGAACACCCATCAGGGACGGAAACCAATTCAGTGGCGCGCGCACCAGGGAATGTGATCCCGGCTCAAGGACTGCGGCGGGACGGGCGCCATGGCTGAGGCATGTCCAGATCGCGGAGAGCGTAACGAGTTCCGATCCGACAATGACCGGGCGGTTGAACGGCATCATGTTGTGGAAGGCGACATAGGACTGCAAGGTGCCTGTCGTGACGATGCCGACCGGACGATCACCTGTGACGAGCCGTGCGGCACGTGTCGTTTCCCGTACCCCGGTCGTTACAAGCACGCGCTTGGCCGACAGGGTCTGAAGGCCATCGGGATTCGCTACGAGGAGTTCGCCGTCTTCTCCCAGCTGGGCAACGGAATGGCCGTATCGCAGGTCGATGTCGTGCCTGGCGATCTCCTGTTCCAGGCGGCGGCCATAGGCAGCGCCCAGATAGACGCGGCCGAACTCGAGCATTCCGAAGGGCGAATGGCTGCAGTGCCGCGTCGCCCCGCCAAGGTAACGCTCCCTCTCAAGGAGCGTGATTTTGTCAACACCGGCCTTTCGCATCGCAATTGCGGCTGCGACGCCGGAAGGACCTCCGCCGATAATGATAACGTCGGACCAGCTCATGTGCCGCCCTCCCGATCGACCGCCAACGGTGTAGCGAGGCAGTCCTTGCTGATTTCGGCGAGCCTGGCGTTGCAGTAGAAGCCTTGGCAGCGCCCCATCCCTGCGCGCGTGCGCCGTCGCAGGCCGCCGAAATCACCGGGCGGAAGCGGGCTTCTGAGTGTGGCTTCGATCTCGCGGCGTGTGACCATCTCGCAGTGGCAGACGATGTCGCCGTGGTTTGCGGCTTGCCAGTCCCGCGGTCTGCTCTCGGCTAGATTTGGCATGCACACCGTCGGTGTTGCCCTGGCGGCGAACTCGCCGCGCTCTGCACCGCCATGAAGCTTCAAGGCATGTTGCGCGAGGCCGAGGGCGGAACTGAGCCCCGTGGAACGAATCCCGCCAAGGGTGATGGCATTGTGCTCGGCGCGATGGATGACGCGGTATTCCTTTTTTTCTGTCGCGGGACGCAGGCCTGCATAAACTGCAGTGACCGGAATATGGGCGAGACCGGGGACGAGCTTGCTGCCATGCGCAACGAGCGCCGCGAGCGTGTCATGTTCGACTGTCGCCCGGATGCGATCGTCCTGTTCTTCGGCAGTGGGACCGACCAGGATGTTGCCGAATGCCGTCGGACAGACGACGACACCCTTGGTGATCTCGTTCGGTACGGGGAGAATGATGGTCTTCAGCTGCCGCGATGCCGCCTTGTCGAGGACGACGAACTGGCCTTTGCGAGGCTTGATCAGGAATTCGGGCTGGAATCCCAGACGGGCATCGACATGGTCGCCGAAAAGACCGGCCGCGTTGACCACCCATTTCGACCTGATGTCGCCCCGGTTGGTTTCGAGCAGCCATGTCCCGTCGAATGCCCCTGCCCGTACCTCGCACTGGCGAAGGACGGTTGCGCCAAGCGCGGTCGCCTGATTGACGTAAGCAAGGGGCGCTGACCACGGATCGATGACGTGTTCATCGAGAACATGAAGCGCTGCAACCAGATTATCTGCCAATCCGGGCTCCACAGCGCGCGCTTCTGCGGAGGTCAACAACCGGAGACGGTCGATCCCGTTCTGGCGACCCTGCTCGGCGATCCCTTCGAGCTTAGAGGCTTCATCGGGAGTCCAAGCGCAAACAAGAGCACTTGTTTCGACCAGGGGCAAATTCATGTCCTGATGGATATCGAGGTATTCCTGTCGTCCGGCCTGGACCAATGCGAGTTCGAGGCTTGCCTTGGGTGCATCGAACCCCGTGTGAAGGATCGCGCTGTTTGCCTTGGATGCGCCCGAAAGAATGTCGGAGCCCTTCTCGATGAGGGCGACTTTCGCACCCGCAAGGGCGAACCGTCGTGCAACCGCGCAGCCGACGACGCCGGCCCCGATGATCGCGACGTCGAAAAGCTCACTGCCGGAAAGTTGCGATTGTGCGTTCACAACATAAATTCCTACCGTTTGGGCGATTTATGACCGAACGGTAACAATAACCGCATCATTCTGTAAAGCAGGAATCCTTTCAGACCTCGTCCTGCACCCCTTCAACGTTGAATCTACGACGATTTTTCATATCTGAACGCTTTGCATCCCGACCATTCGGTCGCTATATGTGGACGCGTTCCTGTATTTTTTGCCCGTTCGGGCATGCTGCGGCAATGAGTTCAGGCGTTATCGGAAAGGTTCACCAGTGCGTCCACACGAGCGTCACGAAGAGATAATCCGGCTTGTCACCCGTCGCGGCGAGGTCAGCGTGGATCAACTTGCCGAAGAGCTCGAGGTCTCCCGCGAGACGATCCGCCGGGATCTGGTCGGCCTCGATGAGTTGGGCAGGCTTCAGAAGTTCCATGGCGGAGCCAAACTCCGCTCCATCGCTGCAACGGAGATTGGCGGCGAAGGACCATTTGCGGCGCGGATGGCCGAAAACCTCTCGGCCAAGCGCCAAATCGCAAAGGCGGCCGCAAGCCTCCTGTCCCCGGGAGACAGTCTTTTCATCGATACCGGGACGACGACCGTTCTGTTCGCCGAAGCCATTGCCGGATTGTCGGGCCTGACGGTGATTACAAACAGCATCCGCATCGCTTCGCTCGTATCCGCCGGCGGCGACAACAAGGTCTTTCTGATCGGTGGTGCGTTCAGCATGGATGCGTCGGAAACGGTCGGCTCTTTGGCCGTCGAGCAGATCGCCCGCTTTCGGGCGCGCCACGCATTCCTGACCGTCGGCGCGCTGGATGGAACGGGCCTGCTGGACTTCGATGAGGCGGAAACGCAGATCGCTCGAGCGATGATCGAGCGGGTCGAGACGGTCACCGTGCTCGCCGATGCCTCGAAGTTCAACAAACGCGGCATATTCGAGGTGACCGGTTGGGATCGCGTGAGCCGCCTCGTCACAGACGCCGAACCACCGGCAAATATCGCCGAGGCGATGGAGACGTGTGGTGCCACCACCCTTGTCACAACGCAATATTGACGATGTCCGCCCCTGTTCGGCATAGGCGGTGCGACGCGCGGTCGGCTCTCCGTGTCGTGAAAGCTGATGGTCCTGCTTGGGTTTAACGGGCGCATCCACGTGCCCGCTTGCAGCGGCGCCGACCACAACTCCTTGCGCGGAACAATGCTTTCGCTGGGCCGTTTGGCGGACACACCTTTAGCAGTTCAGCTTTCTTTGCCCCGCTTCGCGCGGGGCGTTTGTCTTGGGTCGTAAAATATGAACCGTCGCGTTAACATCATCGGTCTTTGCCTCTTGGCGATGTTCATGGTCATCTTCGGCTCAGTCTTCGTGATGCCACTCCTGAGCCAAGGAAATGGTGTGCCGGCCGAAATCAGCGTTGACGCCGTCGCGGCAACAGGCAGTGAGTGAGATTGGATCGCGGCTGACCCGGCGTTGCAGGGCATGGAACCTACGATGATTGTACAGGCTTGCATGAATGGCGCACGGTTCGCGGACTATCATCCCCGGCTCCCGGTATCCGCAGCCGCTCTGGCGAAGGACGGAGCCGCTTGCATCGCGGCCGGAGCGGCCGAACTTCACATCCATCCCCGCGGCCCGGACGGACGAGAGAGCCTGGCGGCGGTCGATGACACGATGAATGCTTTGCGGCATGCGTGCCCGGGAAGTCTCGTCGGGGTTTCCACCGGCGCTTGGATTGAAGGTGACGAGGCGCGAACGAGGGAATGCATCGCCAAGTGGAACCGGCTTCCCGACTATGCTTCGGTAAACCTCTGCGAGCCTGATGCTCCTGTGGTAATGGCTTTGCTGAACCGCATGAATGTCGGGGTCGAAGCGGGTTTGGCCACGGTTGCTGACGCGGAGCGGTTCGTCTCACTTCCCGATTGCCGGCGCGTCTTCCGCATCCTCATCGAGATCGAAGAGCAGAACATTGCGAAGGCGGATTCGATTGCCGGGGCGATCGCCAGCATCCTCGAACGCGCGGATATCCAGCGACCGATATTGTTGCACGGGTTCGATGAGACCGTCTGGCACTTCGTTTCGCGTGCACGAGAAAAACGCTGGTCGACTCGCATCGGACTTGAAGATGGGCGCTTGCTCGGGAACGGCGAGCAAGCGTTTGCAAATGCGGCGTTGGTGGCAGAAGCGGTTGCGATTTTTCGTGGCGCCGCAGATCAGGCCCCGCACCCGGGATAGGATAGGCGGAGCGCCGGAAAATAACCCGTTCCACTGTCGGCACATTCTGGTCGGTCCCCTGACGCAAGGTGACAGGGATGAAGCCCCTTGTCGATCTTGATCCTTTCACCGGCCCGTTGGACGATTGGCCTATCCCATGCGGGCGAGCTGTCTCGCCAGTTCCTCGCGCAGGCGCGCTTCCAATGCGTTGGCCGGCGGCTTCAGCGGCGCCAGAACGTGCGGGGCGCTTACCCCGATCATGTCCATCACCGCCTTCATCGGGCCGGGGTTGGTTTCCGCGAAGATCAGGTTGAGGAGCGGGATCAGCTTGCGATGCGCGGCAATTGCCGCTTCCGTATTGCCAGCCGCAGCCAGATCGAGGACACGCCGCCAGGCGTCCGGGATTAGGCTGGCCGTCACGATGATGCCACCCTTCGCGCCTGCTGCGACATGCAGCGGGAACAGGCTGTCTTCGCCGCTCAGGACCGTAAAATTGTCATCCACACCGGCCACTATCTGCAGGAAGTGGTACATATCCGTGTTGCAGGCCTTCATGCCGATAATGCGCTCGTGGCGTGACAATTCGTGCGTGACCACGGGGTCGATGGCGATACGCGTGCGGTAGGGAATCTCGTAAAGCAGGATCGGCAGAGGCGATTCATCCGCGTAGCGCAGGAAGTAGTCGCGTACGCCTGCCTGGGTCGGATTGGTGTAGTAGGGCGTCAGCACGAGCAGGGCGTCGACGCCGGCATCAGCAAACTCGCGTGCTGCCTGGAGTGCATCGTGATAGCCGGTGTCTAGCACACCGGCGATGACCGGGATCTTGCCGCCGACCGCCTCCACGGTGACGGATGCCATGCGGATGCGTTCGGATCGGGGCAGTGCGCCATATTCGCCGGTGCCGCCAAGCGGCAGGACCCCGTCGACGCCCCGTTCGATCAGATAGGCGAGATGGGTTCTCACCGCCTGGACATCGATCGTGTCGTCGGGGCGGACAAGGGTCGGGAGAGCGGGAATGATGCCGCGAAGGTTTCGGGCGTCGAGCATGGAAATGTCCTCGAAGACAAAGGCTTGGCGGGCCGCAATGAAGAGGTGCCGGAGGCGGCGTCCGCCTCCGGGGTGACGGTCTCAGCGAACCGGCATCGCGTATTGCAGGCCGTGGTCGGTCCATAGCGCGTTCAGTCCGCGCGCGATCTTCAGCGGGCTACCGGAGCCGATGTTGCGATCGAAGACTTCGCCGTAGTTGCCGACTGCCTTGACGATGCGGACCACCCAATCTTCCGTCAGGCCGAGATCGGTCCCAAGCTTGGCGTCCGCTTCCATGCCGAGCAGGCGCTTCACCTCGGGATTGGGAGAATTCTTCATGTCCTCGACATTCGCCTGCGTGATGCCGAACTCCTCGGCTTGCACCATTGCGAAATGGGTCCATTTGACGATGTTGAACCAACGGTCGTCGCCCTGGCGCACCACGGGGCCGAGCGGCTCCTTGGAGATGATTTCCGGCAGGACAACATGCTCGGCCGGTGCCGATAGCGACAGGCGCGCACTGTAAAGGTTCGACTGGTCGTCGGAGTAAACGTCGCAACGGCCCGTGTCATAGGCGGACTTGGCCTCCTCGATCTTCTCAAAGACCAGAGGGGAATATTCTATCCCGTTCGCCTTGAAATAGTCGGCGATGTTGAGCTCGGTGGTGGTGCCCGCGAGCAGGCAGACGGTCGCGCCAGCAAGCCCCTTGGCCGAGGTCACGTCAGGCATTTTCTTGCTGTTGATGAGAAACCCCTGGCCGTCATAGTAGGTGACGGCGCCGAACAGCAGGCCGAGGCTCGCTTCACGGCTCAGCACCCAGGTGGTCTGGCGCGACAGAATGTCGATCTCGCCGGATTGCAGTGCGGGGAACCGGTCCTTCGCCGAGAGCGGCGTGAATTGTACCTTCGTCGGATCGCCCAGCACGGCGGCGGCCACGGCGCGGCAGAGATCGACGTCGAAGCCCTTCCAGTCGCCCTTCTCGTCCGGAGCGGAAAAGCCGGCATTGCCGGTCGTCACGCCGCATTTGACGATATCGTTGCTCTTCACGTTTTCGAGCGTTCCCGCCGAGGCGGTGCCCACAAACGCCAGCGCCGCAGCATAGAGCGCGCTCCACATCGCAATTTTCTTCACAGCATCGTTCCCTTTGTTCGTGTTGGCGGCCGTCGGACGGCCTTGCCAGGCCTTCGTTCGCTCACGGGAATGATCGTATAGCAGAAAGATGAAATTGCAATACGTTTATAAATAATTGCATTGTAATTAGACGGCGAGGGCCCGACATATCAATCCGCGTTGCTGGGCGCCAAACCGAGACTGAACAGGAGGAGGCCTTAGCTGCCGGCCAACTCGCGTGCGAGGTTGTCGACGATGCTGATCAGGAGATCGCGCGCTTGCGCCTGCACCTCATCAGGCGTGGTCGCGCCGCTGAAGTAGGAGAGCCCGATCGCCGCCACGTCACCGGTCGCCGGATCGGTAAAGCCGCAGGCCAGGGTGATATCGCTGGCGATATCCTCTTCAACGCCGAATGCGTATCGGTCCTCCCGGGTCTTGCGGATGCGCGCGAGGATGTCGTCGACCTGCCAGATCGTATTGGGCATGTGTGGCTTCAACTCGCTTTCGGCAAGGATCGCCTTGACCTCGGCATCGGGGAGTTGCGACAGCATGGCTATGCCGGTCGCGGTGCAATAGGCCGGCAGGCGGCCACGTCCGCCGAGCTTGTTGCCAAGCATGTCGACCGTGGTGTGACGTTGCACGAAGACCGTTTCCGTGCGGTCGAGCATTGTGAGATTTACCGAAGCCAGGGTCTTGCGCCGAAGCAGCGTGATGTAAGGCGCGACCATCTCGACGATGCGATTGGCCTCGGCAAAGCGCATGCCGATATCCTGGCAACGCAAGGACAGCCTGTATTCGCCGGAGCCCGGCGCCTTGTCGAGATAACCGAGACGCCAGAGCGTGTGGGCGGCGCGCTGTGCAGCACTCTTCTCCAAACCCGTCACGCGGGAAATTTCCGAGAAGCCCATGCTGCGATGCTGGCGGTCGAACGCCTCCAGGACACGGAAAGCCTTGACGACACTGCCCACCAGAAGGTGATCGTCCGCATCCTTTTTCAGTTCCGACATACCGTCATCCAGCCCCATTCGCCTGCACTCTCGGACCGAGGCACAGGGCCGGCGATCCTGCCCGACAATGCCCGCCTAACGCGTCCGCGTCGAGGGGACGGGGCAAGATTGATGTGCACACTGCAGGCGTCGAAAGGTTCAGGTCGGCCAGATCGCGTCGCGGCCTATCTCCGAAAGGCGCGTGCGGCCGGTAAAGGCCATGCAGTGGTCAAGCTCCTCGCGCAGGATCTCGATCACGCCCGTTGCACCCGCTTCGCCCGCCGCCGCCGTTCCGTATAGAGGCGCGCGGCCGATCAGAACCGCATCTGCACCGGCGGCAAGGTATTTGACAATGTCGCTGCCACGCCGGATGCCGCTGTCGGCAAGCACCGTCATGCGGCCGGCCACCGCGTCTGCAATGCGAGGCAGGGCGTCCAGAGCGACCGGAGCCGAGTCGAGGTTGCGTCCGCCATGGCAGGAGACGACGATGCCATCGGCCCCGTGCGATAACGCTCGCTCTGCATCCGCGGGGCTGAGCACACCCTTTAGAATGAGATTGCCCTCCCACTCCCGGCGTATGTCGGAAAAGTCCTCCCAGGTCAGCCGTCGGGCGAGCCGGACATTGTCCCAGACCAGCGCCCTCGTGATGCGCGTACGGTATTCAGGCGGATAATGCGCATAGGTCGGCATCCCGGTCGTCATCAGGTAGCGCAGCATGACCGAGACCGACCAGCGCGGATGCGCCAGGACATCCAGCCCACCGGCCAGAGTCGGCTTGATCGGGATGCCGAAGCCGTTGCGCGTGTTCCATTCCTTCTTCGGCGATCGTGGCGTGTCGGCGGTAAAGAGCAGGTTGCGAATGCCGAGCGCTTTGGCTCGCCGTAGCAGATCGCGCGTCAATTGGCGGTCTTCGAACACATAGAGCTGGAACCAGAGATTTGTACCGGCGGCGCGGGCCGCGATGTCCTCCATCGATGTCATCGATTGTGTCGCCACGCAGAACGGGATGCCCGCGGCGCGCGCGGCGCGGGCGAGCTGCACCTCCCCGTCATGCCAGAGGAGACCGGCAACGGCAGTGGGCGAGACGATGACAGGTAGCGGAAGTTTTTCTCCGAAGATCACCGTGGAGGTGTCGGGTTTGGAGACGTCATTGAGAACGAATTGTTCAAGCTTGGTTTCGTCAAGCCGGGAGCGGATGCCGCGCAGGCCCACCTCATCCTCCGTGCCCCGATCGATGTATTCGAACATTCCCCGCGGAAGCCGCCTTTTTGCGGCAAGGCGATAGTCGGCAACGTTAAGTGGCTTCATTCGGCGCTCCCAAAGAAATCACATTGTAATTTATAGAAATTCCAATACGATTTTTGTTGGCCGAGTGTCAACCTGTGTGTTGCCAGCTTTCGGGCCGCACGGTGCAAAGCCTCTCATGGATGTGGCGCATCGCACCGCCGCTCTACTGTCGCGTCGTGAGGTCCTCCACCCGCCGCCGCGCATGCCGTCTGTCGTCGAAGAGCGAACGGTGCCCCTGCTGGCACGGTGGTCCGCATTAGAGTTTGTCAGGGAAAAGTGGGAACCGGTTTTCCCGAAAAGACAAACGAAAACAAAAGAATTCAGAGCATGTCCGGTTCAATCTGAACCTGACATGCTCTAGCGGGCGATTTTGATCGTGTCTTGCAGCCGTACGAGTTCAAAATCGCTGATGAGAATGTCGACCCTCAGACGCCACTCTCCGGCAATGGGCACGACAACGTCCGAAGCAAGCCACACGCCGCTGGTCTGCAAGGTTGCTTTCCGGCGCATCGCCTCGATGCCCGCCCGAGGATTGGAAAGCACGAAGGTCACCTCCTTCGGGATGATGGCCGAGAAGTCAGGTGCCAGAATGATGGCGGACACGTCGACCGGCCCGGCACGGCCGGGAGTGACGGTCACTTCGGCCATCGCCTTGTCCGAATGGATATGGATCGAAGCCGGCTGGGCCGCCACGAGCAGCAACGCGCGGGGCGGAGGCGTGAACCGCCACATGGCGGCGACGGCGAAAATGGCAAGGACGATCAGGATCTCGGCGACAACGGCGCGCGCAAGACGCGCTGCCGCAGCATGCTCGCCGCGTTCTACCGGGTTCGTGAGAACCCAGCGGTTTGTTGCGACGAGCAGGAACAGGATCGCGAGCAGGGCCGTCTTTGCCAGAAGCACATTGCCATAGGCCGTCGAAAAAAGCGGGCCGACGTCTTGAACCTGCACGACGGCCAGCAACAGGCCGGCGGTTGTCAGGGCGGCGACAAAGACCGGGATGATCCGGGAAAAACGGCCAAGCGCTTGCCGCCTGGTATCGCTTTCGCACTGCAAGGCGTAAGCCAGAGGCAGGAGAGAGCCAATCCAGATGGCAATTGCAATCACATGGACGAAGACCGCCGGCCGCATCAGCCATTGCGGTGTGGCCGAGCTTGCATGGCCACTCAATGCCAGCGCCGCGCTGGCGAGGAGCATGGCCACGAGAGAGGCCGCGCGACCGACGAGCCCTGCCCTGGAAGAGGCCACGATTGCAAGAAGGAATGCGGGAGAGATAACCGTGACGGTCGTCCCGAAACTTGTCCCGATGCCGGCTCTCCATACTGTTTGATCCCTCAGGCTGGAGAGCGGCACGCCCAGGGCATCGAGACCCTGCAGACCAAGGGAGAGCACGGTCGCCGACATTCCGAGCAACAGGGCAAGTCTTATGAGGGGTAATCCGTCGATGCCACCAGGAATCAGCCAGCGGATAGCGAAGAGGCCACCGATACCGAAGAAAAGACCGGCGTAGATGGCGATGCGGGTGATCCAAAGGGCGATCCTGACGGACCAGTCGATCGCCTCTCCCGCAGCTGGCGGTGCGCTGCTCGGCGCGCCAATCGAAAAGATCGTGGAGCCCGCAACGGGGTGCCCGTCTTCGGAAACGACACGCCAGACAAGCACGTGGGTTCCTGTCGCCAGGTCGCCTGGTGCCGCAATCTCGAGTGTTCGGTCGCGCAGAACGAATGTTTCCAACACTCTCGTTTGACCATCGGGCTGGATGAGCCGCAACACGAGCGGCGATACCGGCTCGCTGAAGGAAAGCGACAGGGTTTTGGGTGCTGCGTCGACAAGTGCACCATCGGCCGGCACCGCCCCGGTCAACGAGGCGTGCGCCAAAGCCGTCACGGCAAGGCAGCACCACAGGACGGCGGCTAGAACTGCCCGGGTGCAGGATCGGCCAAGATGGTCTCGCACGACAATCTCCGAAGGGCTGAAAGGCCGGCGCGCGACGCACCGGCCTTTCAAGGTTTAGTGGCCGCTCACGGCCTCAAGCAGCGTCACGCCGGGAGCGGGCAACTCGAGATCGTCATCCGACTGACCTTTCGCCGGAATTTCGATCCAACGTTCGGCGGCATCGTCGGGGCACTCCTGCACCACCGGGAAGTGGAGCGTTTCGCCCGCCGTCAAATCCTTCGTCAGATAGACCCGCAGAACGAACTCGTCATATTCGTCGTCGCCGAGATTTCCGCCGCTCCAGACGACTTCCTTCACACCTTCGGCGGTCGGCGTGCCGTAATAGTCGTAGGACTTGGCGTAGGCGCCCTTGATTTTCTCAAGCGTCCAACCTGCCTTCGGCTGCGGCTTCACCGCGATCACCCCTTCGGGGATCTGCACGCGCACCACATTGGTCGGTTTGCCCTCGCAGCCATGCGGAACCTGGAAGATCGCGCGATATGTCGAACCGACCGGCGCCTCCTTGAGCTGCAGTGAAACATGGGCAAGGGCGGTGCTCGAACCGAGCGCAAGGGCGGCAACGGCAGCAAGTGTTCTTTTCAGCATTGTCAGTCTCCGATAGCGCCGGCCATCTCTGCCGGCAAGGGACGGTGTCAGGAGGATTGAAATAGGTCGCGACAGCTGGCGGCCAGCGCGGGCGGCGATCAGAAAGGATGAAAACCCGGAACGTGAAGCACGCTCGATCGCCTCACGGGCATCGGCCAGCGATCAGGCGAATGTCGGGGGACCGCGAGGGTGCCCGGGCAGGGCCTCACGCACGGAGCGCGCAGGATCCTCGTAACTGTCGAAAATCCGCTGCGAGGGTTGTGCAAGCGGATTGAAAAGAATGAGGACGGGGCGGAAGGGCGGCACGAGACCCGCGGCCATGCCGCAGGCCAGCGTGCAGCAGTTCGGAGCTGAGGGGCGCTCCTTGTCCGGCGTCGATGCCTGCTTCTGCTCGTCAAGATGCGTGATGCAGAGCGGATTGCCATAGGCATCGATCGGTGAACTTCCGATCACCGATGCCTGTGCCAACGGGCTCAAGAACGCCTGCAATGCCATCAGCGCGGCGACGGCGAAAGCCACCCATCCGTTCCTGCGCTGTTGCAAGTGCATCTTCATAAAAACCTCTCGCCCCGAGACTTACCAATCGTGCCGCGCGATGAAAAGGCTGCCGGCCCGCCGAATTGTCGCACTGTTTGCGGCGCAACAAGCAGGACAGCGATAACCTTCGTGCCGGCGATCTCTTTTATTCGGCCCCGCGCAAAGACGGCGGTTGGCGATCCTGCAAAGTGGAGATCCATTCCCCTCCAAAGGATCAAGCATGCAAACGCTTTCTCTCGAAACGACCGTCATTTCCATTGCCGCCGAACTGCCGGGTGCGGCGGAGCTGTTTCGCCGCGCCGCCATCAATTTCTGCTGCGCGGGCAACGTCCCGCTTCGTGACGCCGCCGAACGGGCCGGCATGTCGCCGGCGGATCTGCTTGCCGCACTGGAGGCGCTTCAGCGGGTCGCCGGTCTTGAAGCGCCGCAGGAGACCAACCCGCTCATCGATCATCTTCTCTCGCGGTATCATGAGACCCATCGCCGCGAGCTGGCCTTCCTGATACCGCTCGCCGAGAAGGTCGAACGCGTTCACGGCGATCATCCCGCCGCCCCGTCCGGACTTGCCAAGACATTGGTCGCGCTGAGGGATGAACTGGAAGGCCACATGACGCGCGAGGAGAACGTTCTGCTGCCTTTGATGCGGCAGGGTGAAAACACTGATATCCCAGAGTTAATCGCGCAAAAGCGCCATGAACACGCCGATACGGTCAGGCTTCTCCAAGATATCGAGCATGCCGCCCATGGAATGGCGCTTCCCGACGGTGCGTGCGGTTCCTGGACAGCCCTTTATACGGGGCTACGCAAGCTCACGGCTGATGTCGTCTCACACAGGCATCTGGAGAACGATGTGCTCTTCCCGCGCTTCTATAAGCCAAATCCAGGGGCATCCGAGTGATGCAAGAGGCCAACGCGGCGTCCGGACGTTCCGGATGCCGCGCACCAGGCATCCGCAAATGGGGCGCCATGGTTGGGCAGCCGACGACAACGATGCACTTTCATGCACTCGTTGTCGGGGGAGACGGTGCACGGCCCCGAAGTCGAAACGCCGGAAATTGATCCCGACGCTCATTCCGAGCCCGGTGCCGAGATCAAGTCCTGTTGTTTGGCGACCCCCAGAAGCCATTTGTGGAATCTCTGCCCGAAGGGCTTTTCCAGGGCGGCTCTGTCCCATGCGAGGTAATAGCTTTCGGGCAAGCGCATACGGATGTCGAAGGGGACGATCAACGTGCCCGCCGCGATCTCTTCCTGCACCATCGACAGTTGCGCAAGCACAAAGCCTCTTCCATTCGCAGCCGCATCGATGGCGCTGCTCGACAGCGTGAATGCAAGTCCGGAAAATTTCTGTTGGCCGTCAGCGGAAATCAGCCTGGCCCAATCCTTCCATTGCGGCGAAGCCTTGTAGTCCGCTTCCCATTCCACGTTGAGGAGCGGGAAGTCGAGAATGTCCTGTGGGCGCTGCGGAACACGGTTGGAAATCAGCACGGGCGAGCAGGCCGGGACAACCCAGTCGGTGAACAGATGCGCGATATGATCGTGGTTGTCGGACCGCCGCCCATAGGTGATGCGGAAATCCACCTCTTCTGCGCCGAGACGCGGCTCCTGCTCCTGACCGAGAATGCGCACATTCGAATCCGGACAGAGGGATTGCCAATCGAAGATTTTGCGGCTGATCCACCTGCTCGCAATCGATGACAGGGCGCTGAGCACGATGGCGCTCTCGTTCCTGGCGCGCGTCAATACGTTGGCCGCATGAGAGAGCTGCTGAAATCCCTTGGCAACCTCGCGATAATAGAGCCGTCCCCATGACGACAGCTCCACCCGCCGCCCTCGGCGCTCCAGGAGCGTCAAGCCGAGACACTGTTCCAGATTGCGGACCAGCTGACTGATCGCCCCGGGCGAAACACCGAGGTCCGCCGCAGCGGCACTGACCGAACCACAACGCCCGATTGCCTCGAAAGCCTGCAGGCCGCGCAGGGACGGTTTGGGCATTCGGGGGCCTCCTCAGCATGAGCGCTATTTAGAAATTCTAAAAAAGAACGCAGGTGCTGGCAACTTGTTGGCTCAAAAAAAACGACGAACATGGGCTTATCAAAACGCAAGGAGAGCGAAATGTTTCTCAAGAACGCCTGGTATGTCGCAGCCTGGGATCACGAGGTCGGCCGCGAGCTGAAGCCGGTTACCATCCTTGGCGAAAACATCGTGCTTTACCGCATGCAGGGTGGCGGGGCCGCAGCCCTTGAGGATGCCTGTCCGCACCGCAAGCTGCCGCTTTCCATGGGCCGCATCAAGGGCGACGATGTCGAATGCGGCTATCACGGCCTGACCTTCGACTGTTCCGGCGCCTGTACCCGTGTGCCCGGTGCCGAGCGCATTCCGCATGTCGCCAAGGTACGCTCCTATCCGGTTCACGAGCGCTACGGTCTCTTGTGGATCTGGATGGGCGAGGCCGACAAGGCGGATCCGAAGGATATCTTCGAGGTCGAATATTTCGGCGATCCCGCCTGGGGCATCAACCGCGGCGAGTCGATGACGCTCAACTGCAATTATCTCTACATGACGGACAACCTTCTCGATCCGTCGCATGTCGCCTGGGTCCATCAGTCGTCCTTCGCAAGCTCGGCCTGCGAGGAAACTCCGCTTGAGACGACTGTGAAGGACGATGGCGTGACCGTTTGGCGCTGGATGATCGACTCCGAACCGGCGCCCTTTTATGCACCCTTCCTCCAATTCAAGGGCAATACCGACCGCAAGCAGCACTACGAGGTGCGCTACCCCAGCAATGCGATCATCAAGGCGATCTTTGCGCCCGCCCATACCGGCGGCGAAGGCAAGGAGTTGCCGGAAAACACCTTCCTGATGGACAGCTACAACTTCATGACCCCGGTCGATGAGAACCGCACCAAATATTACTGGTTCCAGATGCGCAACTTCGCGCCCGACGATGCAGATGTCTCGGCGCGTTTCGCCAAATCCGTTCGTGGCGCCTTCGAGGAGGACCGTGTGGTGCTGGAGGCCGTCCATCACGGCATGGCCAACATGCAGACGCCGAACCTCGACCTGAAGATCGATGTCGGCCCGATGCGCTTCCGCCGCAAGCTGGCGCAGATGATTGCCGCTGAGGCGCAGGCCACCACGGCCGCCGCTGCAGAGTAAGGATCGCCCCGGATGAGCGACGCCCCGGCTTCGCGCTTCCGCCCCTTCGAGGTGGTCTCGAAGGTGCGCGAAAGCGCAACCATCACCTCTTTCCACCTCGCGCCGCTCGACGGCAGTCACTGGCAGCCGTTCGAGGCGGGGCAGTTCCTCACCCTGCGCGTGCCCGACCGCAAGGGCGGCCATGCCATGCGCAACTACACGGTCTCCTCCTCACCGCGCCAGGCGGGCATCTACCGGATCACGGTGAAGCGCGAGGCCGCCCCTTCGGGCGAGGTGCCGCAGGGCCTGAGCTCCTGCTGGCTGCATGACGAAGTCGAGCCGGGCGCCGTCATCCAAACCGACCTGCCACGCGGCGGCTTCAAGCTCGACGCCGCCAGTACCCGGCCCGTGGTTCTGCTGTCGGGTGGGGTCGGGCTGACGCCGACGGTCTCGATGCTGGACGTGCTGGCGCGGGAAAGCGAGCGTCCCGTCTGGTTCATCCATGCCTGCGACAGCGCCGAGGTGCATGCCCTGCGCGACGAGGTCGAGGCGCTGGCGGCATTGCGCCCCGGTATCACCGTCCATTTCTGCTACCGGTTCGCCGGGGATGAGGATCGCGACCGCTGCCATTCGACGGGTTTCCTTTCGCGCGCCACGCTGCAAGGCCTGCTGCCGCTCGACGACTACGACATCTACATGTGCGGGCCCCCGCCATTCATGCAGGCGCTTTACGGCATCCTCACCGGGCTCGGCGTGCGCAAGGAGCGCATCGCCTATGAATTCTTCGGCCCGGCGAGCCTGCTGACGGCGGAGAGTGGAACGCCCGTCCCTAAGGCCCCGGCGGTGCCCGCGCCGATCGCCGCCGATGACGGCGGTGTGCAGATCGTCCTTGAAAAATCAGGGCGCAGCTTCGCCTGGGATGGAGCGAGCGATTCCATCCTCGCCTTCCTGGAGACGCAGGGCATCGAGCCCGCCTTCTCCTGCCGGGCGGGTGTCTGCGGAACCTGCGAGCAGGGCCTCGTTTCCGGCGAGGTCGATTATTTCGAGGAACCGCTCGACGACATGCCCGCCGACCGGGTGCTGCTCTGCTGCACCCGCCCGAAATCCTCTGTCGTGCTCGATCTCTGACCGGGCATCGGTCTGACCCCCGCATTTCTCCAAGGAGGCCTCGTGACGAAACCGCTTCAAACCGAGCTCCCGCTCAACCCGCATGTGGCGGGCCTGCCGCCCTACAATGCCGGAATGAACATCGCCGCGGCGAGGCAGCACAGCGGCCGGGACGATATCGCGGCGCTCGCCAGCAACGAGAATCCGGATGGCTGCTCTCCGATGGTCGCCGCGGCGCTCGCCAACCTCAATCCGGCGCGCTATTCCGATCCGGCCTGCACGGCACTACGCGCTGCGCTCGGGAAAAAACTGGGAGTTGCCACGGACCGCATCGTTGTCGGCAACGGTTCGGAGGAAATGATCGCGGCCGTCAGCCGGGCGGTCCTGCGGCCCGGAGCCGTTGTCGCCACCGTCTGTCCCGGCTTCGGCCTGCACGAGATCGAGGCCCTCGCCAATGGCGCCGTGGTCGAGAAGGTCGCCATGCGGGCGGATCTGGAATTCGATGTTCCGGCGATCCTTGCCATGCTCGAACGGGCGCCGGCGATCTTCTTCCTGTCCTCCCCCTCCAATCCGGTCGGCCCGGCGCTCGATCGTGACAGCCTCGATCGTATCGTCGCGGCGGTCCGGCCTGAAACGCTGCTGGTGCTGGACGAGGCCTATTTCGAGTTTGCCGACGACGATCTGCCGGACGGCCTCGCCGTGCTCTCCGCTTCGGCCCTGTCCTTCGTGGTGTTGCGCACCTTCTCCAAGGCCTACGGATTGGCAGGCCTGCGGGTCGGCTACGCCGTGACCTCGCATGCGCGGCTGGCCCGCGCCATGACGGCCGCCAAGACGCCGTTCAATGTCAATGCCGCGGCGCAGATCGCGGCGGTCGCAGCCCTCGAGGACGAGGCCTGGATGCGCGCATCGGTCTCGGCGCTGAAGGCCGAGCGGGCGCGCGCCGCCGCCGCCATTGCCGCGATGGGCCTGTCGGTGGCCCGCTCGCAGACGAATTTCCTGTTTTTCGACGTGCGCCGGGACAGCCAGAGGGCGATGGAGCACTTCCTGTCGCAAGGCATCATCGTCAAGCCATGGAAGGAAAAGGGCTTTGAAAGCTTCATTCGCGTGACCATCGGCACGCCATCCGACAACGACCGCTTTCTCGACGCGCTTCGCACGCTCGCCGTGGAATGACGCTGGCCCGCGTCGCTCCGACCGAAACAGGGCCGACCAAAGAGAACAGGGACCGGACCACGGCCCCACGGGAACGAACAATGAGCGGAAACGAAATGCTGCACACCTACCGGGAGCACTGTCGCATGTCCTCTTCGTCGCCATCCGGCCTGTTCGCCGGTGACTTTTCCGCCCTGCGGGCCCGCTTCCTGGCCGCGGCGCGGCAGGCAGGCGCCGACCTCGTCGAGTACCTGCATCCACTGCATGGACCGAGCGGCGAGCGGCTTGCGACCGACGTCGCCTATCTCGGACGCAACGACGCGAAAAAGCTTCTGGTGCTGATCTCGGGCACGCATGGGGTCGAAGGCGCCTTCGGCTCGGCTTGCCAGACCGCATGGCTGTCGCAGAACTCGCCCTGGCACCTCCCCGACGACACCGCCGTTCTGGCGATCCACCTCATCAATCCCTGGGGCACCGCCTGGCAGCGCCGGGTCAACGAGGACAATGTCGACGTCAACCGCAATTTCATCGACTGGCAGAAGGCCCCGCCGAACAACGAGCGCTACGCCGCCCTTCACGACGCGCTGGTCTGCCACGCCTGGGAAGGCCCGGAGCGAGACCGGGCGCAGGAGGCTTTGGAGGCGGCCAAGCAAAAGCACGGCGGTTATGCCGGCCTCGCCCCGATCATCGAGGCCGGTCAGTACGATTTCCCGGACGGCCTCTTCTATGGCGGGGACGGCCCCGTCTGGTCCAACCGCACCCTTCTCGAAATCCTGTCGACCTTCGCACAGCAGGCCGAACAGGTCGTCGTCTTCGACCTGCATACCGGCGCCGGCCCCTATGGCTATCCCGCGCTGCTCTCGGTCGCCGAAAGCGAACATGCCGGTCTCGATTGGGGACGGCAGATCTTCGGTCCGGCGCTGGCCATCGTCGTGACCGGCACGAATGCCACGACCGAAACCGGCATCGCGGCGACAGCGACCGGTTATGTCTCGGCCGCCGTTCGCGACGCCATGCCCGAAGCGCGTGTCCTGCCGCTGGTCGTCGAATGCGGCACGCTGGACGGCGCCACCGTTTCCGATGCGGTGCAGGCCGATAACTGGCTGCATCTGTTCGGCAGGGTCGATTCACCGCTCGGCGCGAAGACCAAGCAGGTACTGCGCGCTGCCTTCATCCCGGACGATGCCGATTGGCAGGACACCTGCCTTTCGACGGCGCTGCGCCATTTCGACCGCGCCTTTGCCGATTTGAAAGCGGTTGGCGGCGCCGGAGAGGAAAAGCCCCTGCCCGCGACCGCCGTGGTCGCCGTCGTGCCGCATCCCGAAGTCACCGGACCGCGCAACGGCGAACGCCCGGCGCTGGAGGTGCGGGACATCCACAAACGTTTCGGCCCGCTCTCGGTGCTCAACGGCGTCAGCCTGACGGCCCTGCCCGGCGAAGTCGTGTCGATGATCGGCTCCAGCGGCTCGGGCAAGAGCACCTTCTTGCGCTGCCTGAACCTGCTGGAGCAACCGAACGACGGGCGCATCGTCATCGACGGTGAGGAAATCCGCATGAAGAAGACCGCGGACGGCGGCACCGCTCCGACCGACATGCCCCAGGTCGAGCGCATTCGCTCGCGCGTCGGCATGGTGTTCCAGAGCTTCAATCTCTGGCCGCACATGACGGTGCTGGAAAACATCATCGAAGCGCCGCTGCATGTCCTGAAAGAGGAGCGGCAGGCCGTTGTCGAGCATGCACATGCACTGCTCAAGAAGGTCGGCCTTTCGGACAAGCACGCCCAGTATCCCGGCCAGCTTTCCGGCGGCCAGCAGCAGCGTGCCGCCATCGCTCGCACGCTCGCCATGCGCCCCAAGCTGATCCTCCTCGATGAACCGACATCCGCACTCGATCCCGAGCTCGTCGGCGAGGTCCTGCGCGTGATCCGGCAACTGGCCGAAGAAGGAAATACGATGATCCTCGTGACGCATGAAATGCAGTTCGCGCGCGAGGTCTCTCACAAGATCCTCTTCCTCCACCAGGGAAAGGTGGAAGAGGAGGGTGCGCCGGCGGATGTCTTCACCAATCCGCGCTCCGAGCGCATGCGCCAGTTCCTGGCCCGTACGCTCTGACATCCGTCAGCACGGCTGCTCAACGACAACGCTTAACATGGGGAACCAAACATGAAGCTGAAGACTCTGCTGCTTACCGCCTGTTTCGCCGCCGGCATCACCGCCGCCCAGGCCGCCGAGGGCGAATTGTCGATCGGAACGGAAGGCGCCTATCCGCCATGGAGCATGGCCGACGCCGTTGGCAATGTCACCGGCTTCGATGCCGATGTCGGCAACCTGCTGTGCGCCAAGCTGGAAATGAAGTGCCAGTTCGTCGTGCAGGCCTTCGACGGGCTCATTCCGGCGCTGAAGGCCAAGCGCTTCGACATCATCATCTCGGGCATGTCGATCACCGAAGACCGCAAGAAGGAGATCAATTTCTCCATTGGCTACGCCGAACTCGCCAACATGTTCGTCGCGCCGAAGTCCTCGGAGCTGGCAGGCCTCAAGGATCTCGACAGCCTGGTCAGGGCGCTCGACGGCAAGAAGGTCGGGGTGCAGGCCGGCACGACCCATGCCCATTATCTCGAAAAGAACGTGCCGAACGCCGATCTGAAAACCTACGACACGCTCGACCAGATGCAGATCGATCTGGCCAGCGGTCGCGTCGATGCGGCGTTTTCCGACCAGTCGGCGCTGAACGACTTCCTCGCCAAGCCGGAAGGCAAGGATTTCCAACTGGTCGACGTCAAGATCGCCAGTTCATCCGACGCGACGCTGGGTGAAGGCATCGGCGTCGGCATCGCCCAGGAAAATACCGAACTGAAGGCCCGTATCGACAAGGCGCTCTGCGAACTGGTCGCCGACGGTTCCATCGGCAAGGCAAGCCAGACCTGGTTCAAGTCGGACATCTCCCGGCCCTGCCAGCAGTAGCACCATCGCGTTCCCCGGCGCATTCAGCACCGGGGAACGCAGTGTCCGACAAGCATGAGGGGTTCGGGGCGGGAACGATGGAACTTGGAATTTTGCAGGTATGGGAGGGCGGCTGGATTGCTGCGATCCTGCGCGGCGCGGCGGTTACCGTAGCCCTCGGCATAACAAGCATGGCCTTCGGCATTGTCATCGGCATCGCCTGCGGCCTGATCAAATGGGCACGGGTCTTCCCGCTGACACTCGCGGTGGATTTCTACACGTCGATCGTGCGCGGCGTGCCCGAACTCCTCATCATCTATCTCCTCTTCTTCTCCTCCGTGGAATTCGTGGCGCGTGTCGCGGAAGCTTTCGGCTATGCGGGCCTCGCCGGCAACGGTTATGCCTTCGTCATCGCGGTCATCGCCATCGCCGCCATATCGGGCGCCTATTCGACGGAGGTCGTGCGCGGCGCGCTGGCAGCCATTCCGCCGGGCCATATCGAAGCTGCACGGGCGCTGGGCATCCCCCGAACCCGCATTTTCCGCCGGATCATCGCCCCGCAGATGCTGCGCATCGCTGTGCCCGGCATGAACAATGTCTGGCAGACGACGATCAAGGACACCGCGCTCGTCTCGGTGGTCGGTCTGCAGGAGTTGATGCGTGCGGCCTTTGTCGGCGCCGGGTCCACCCGCCATCCCTTCATCTTCTATTTCATCGCCGCCGTCGTCTATCTCGCGATCACGCTGGTGAGCCAGGGCGGCTTCGACCGGGTCGAGCGCCTGCTGCGGCCGCGGAACAGGAACTAGGCCATGGATCTCGAACTCGTTCGCCTCGCGGTGCCGACCCTTGCAAAGGGCGTGTGGCTGACCGCCATCCTGACGCTCACGTCGGTTGCCATCGGCTTCAATCTGGGACTGGCGCTTGCGGTCATGCGTCTTTCGAAAAACCGGCTGCTCAGCGGCTTTGCCAAGGGCTATAGCACCGCTTTCCGCGGCACCCCGCTGCTCGTCCAGCTTTTCCTCTTCTACTACGGCCTCGGCCAGCTTTCCGTCATACGCGACAATCCGTTGCTCTGGTGGGTCATAGGCGATGGCGTTCATTGCGCCGTGATGGCGCTGGCGCTCAACACCGCCGCCTATACGTCGGAAATCCTGCGCGGCGGCCTCATGTCGATCCCGGGTGGGCTCGTCGAGGCGGCACAGGCCTGCGGCATGTCGCGATCCCTGTGCTTCCGCCGCATTGCCTTTCCCCTTGCCATCCGCCAGGCGCTGCCGGCCTACGGCAACGAGCTCGTGCTCGTGGTGAAGGGCACGAGCCTTGCCTCGACGATTACCGTCCTGGAGATTACCGGCCATGCCAAGCGCCTGATGAGCCAGACCTATGCGATCCTCGAAATCTTTGCCCTCGCCGGCATGCTCTACCTCCTGATCAACCTGGTTCTCATTACCCTCATCCGGCTTCTGGAAGCCCGCCTCACACGCTACCTGCCGCGATAGGCACCCACCCGAAATCGCAGCGCAGCTGACAAGGAGACGAACATGGACGTCCGCGCCGCCGTAGCCGTTCAGGCTGGAAAGCCGCTTGAAATCATGACCGTGCAGCTCGAAGGCCCGCGCGCCGGCGAGGTGCTGATCAAGGTCACCCACACCGGCGTCTGCCACACCGATGCCTTCACCCTCAGCGGCGACGATCCGGAAGGCCTCTTCCCCGTGGTGCTGGGCCATGAGGGCGCCGGCATCGTGGTGGAGGTGGGCGAGGGCGTGACCAGCGTCAAGCCGGGCGATCACGTGATCCCGCTCTACACCGCCGAATGCGGCGAGTGCCTGTTCTGCAAGAGCGGCAAGACCAATCTCTGCGTGGCCGTGCGCGCCACCCAGGGCAAGGGCGTGATGCCCGACGGCACCACGCGCTTTTCCATCGGCAAGGACAAGATCCACCACTATATGGGCTGCTCGACCTTCGCCAACTACACGGTCCTGCCCGAGATCGCGCTCGCCAAGGTCAATCCGGACGCCCCCTTCGACAAGATCTGCTACATCGGCTGCGGCGTGACGACCGGCATCGGCGCCGTCATCAACACGGCCAAGGTCGAGATCGGCTCGACGGCCATCGTCTTCGGCCTCGGCGGCATCGGCCTCAACGTGCTGCAGGGCCTGCGCCTTGCCGGTGCGGACATGATCATCGGCGTCGACATCAATCCCGACCGCAAGGCCTGGGGCGAGAAGTTCGGCATGACCCACTTCGTCAACCCGAAGGAGGTCGGCGACGACATCGTGCCCTATCTCGTCAACATGACGAAGCGGAACGGCGACCTGATCGGCGGGGCGGACTACACGTTCGACTGCACGGGCAACACCAAGGTGATGCGCCAGGCGCTGGAAGCCTCGCATCGCGGCTGGGGCAAGTCGGTCATCATCGGTGTTGCCGGCGCGGGACAGGAAATCTCGACGCGCCCGTTCCAGCTGGTCACCGGCCGCAACTGGATGGGCACGGCCTTCGGCGGCGCGCGCGGCCGCACGGACGTGCCGAAGATCGTCGACTGGTACATGGAGGGCAAGATCCAGATCGATCCGATGATCACCCACACCATGCCGCTCGAAGAGATCAACAACGGCTTCGACCTGATGCATTCGGGCAAGTCCATCCGCGGCGTGGTCGTCTATTGAGCGCCCATTGAAGCGCGCCTGCATTGCCATCCATTCATTGCGCCGCCGCGTCAGGGCGGCGCCTGTGATCCGCCGGGGCATGACGTTCCGGCCCTGAAGGAGGAGAAGCCCATGCCGAGCATTGCGATACATCCATCTGTCGATTCAGGGTTCAAGGCGACGGACGCTGCCTTTTCCGGCGGCACGCTCGTCTGCAACTGCGCGAGCAATCCGGTGAAGGTGCGTGTCAAAGGCGACATCGCCCACAACCATGCCTGCGGCTGCACGAAATGCTGGAAGCCGGAGGGCGCGATCTTCTCGGTGGTCGCCGTGGCGCCGACCGACACTGTCGAGGTCATCGAAAACGGCGACAAGCTCGCGGTCGTCGATCCGGCTGCGCTCATCCAGCGGCATGCCTGCAAGGCATGCGGCGTGCATCTCTACGGTCCCGTCGACCGCGACCATCCGTTCAAAGGCCTGTCCTTCGTGCATCCCGAGCGTTTCCAGGAGGACGGCTGGGCCAGGCCGGGCTTCGCGGCCTTCGTCTCCTCGATCATCGAGAGCGGCTACGATCCAGGCAAGATGGACGGCGTGCGCGCACGCCTCAGGGAACTCGGCCTCGAACCCTATGACTGCCTCAATCCCGGCCTGATGGATTACATCGCCACCTGGACGGCAAAGAGGAACGGCGCATCCTGAGCGCCTCTGTTGTCCCGTTTCAATCTGGATTTCGTCGACAGGGAATATCGAATGTCCTGCCTGCCCCCTGAATTCAAAAGCAAAATCCGCAAGATCGTCGGTGAAGCTAACCTCAAGGACGGGGTGGATGCGTCCGCTATCGATTTTGGGACGACCTCTGAAAACCTCGGGGCAGGCATCGTGGTCTTTCCAGGATCGACCGACGAGGTCGCCGCTGTGGTTAAATGCTGCCTTGCCCACCAGGTGCCGCTCGTCACGCATGGCGGGCGGACCGGGCTGGTGGGCGGGGCGGTATCCCGGCGCGGCGAACTGGTGCTCTCAACCGCCCGTCTCAACCGGGTTCTACAGATATCGCCGGTCGAGCACGTCGCTGTCGTTGAGGCCGGCGTGACTTTGCAGGCCTTGCAGCAGGCGGCCGCCGAGTTTCGGCTCGAGCCGGGCATCGATATCCCTGCCCGCGGTTCGGCGACGATCGGCGGCATGGCGTCGACGAATGCCGGCGGCATCGCCGCCTTCCGGTTTGGCGTCATGCGGCATCGTATTCTTGGCCTTGAAGCCGTCCTCGCCGACGGCACGATCTACAGCGATCTTACAAGGGTCGTGAAGAACGCCGCAGGTTATGATCTGAAAAACCTCTTCGTGGGAAGCGAAGGCACGCTTGGCATCATCACGCGCGTTGCGGTCAGGCTTGAACCCCTGCCGCCTGCAACCGCTACGGTTCTCTTCGGGTTGCCCTCACTGGATGCCGCGCTGGAGACGGTCCGTCGAGGATTATACGCCGGGGCCGGCCACCTGCGGGCGGCGGAGGCGATCTGGGACACATACTTCCGGCTGACATCGGGCCATCACGGCTGGTCCGCTCCGGACTATCATGGCGACCATCCCGTCAACCTCCTGCTTTCTCTCGGCGGTCGGGATGAAGCGGCCCTGCAGACGGAACTCGAACATATCTATGAGGATGCCGCCGAGGCTCACCCCGATATCTCGGCGGTACTAGCGTCGTCCAGGACCCAGGAGGCGGAAATCTGGCGGCTGCGTGAGGATACCGATCTCATTTATCGCAAACATCCGGGCGCTCCATCCTACGATATCTCCGTGCCTCTCTCGCACATGCGGCCCTATCTCGATCGCTGCCTTACGGATCTCGCAGAACTGGATGCCCGGATTGAACCATACGTGTTCGGCCATCTTGCCGACGGCAATCTCCATATCGTCCTCAACATGAACGGCAGCGACGTGCCGGCGGAAAAGGCAGCCGCCATCGAGGCCGTCATCTACACGGATCTCGGCCGGCTTGGCGGCTCGTTTTCCGCCGAACATGGGATTGGCGTAAAGAGGGTGGGAGCCCTGCTCGATACAGCGAGCGCCGCAAAAATGACGTTGATGCGCAACGTCAAGAACACGCTGGACCCAAGCGAGATTCTCAATCGGGGCAAAGTGCTTCCCGGCCAACGGATGTAGCGAAAGAGCGCCCTTTCTCAACGATACGCGTCTTTACGGCGGAACCCGTCTATGCATCGTTCAGAACACGCCCGATCTCCAATGCAAGCTGCTGCTGCGTATAGGGTTTGCCGAGACGTGCGACGTCGATATCGATACCCGAGGGTAGCTCGGCATATCCGGATGCGATGAGGATCGGCAGGTCGGGAAAAAGGGCTCGTGCAGCCTTGGCCAGTTCTCCGCCCGTCATTTCCGGCATGGAAAAATCGGTGATCAGCAGATCGAATCTGCCGTTTTCACGGAGGTGCGCGAGCGCGTCCTTGCCGGAATGCGCTTCGACCACCTCGTGACCGAGATCGGTGAGCATGTCGACCGAACTCATGGCGATCAGGAAATCGTCATCCACAAGGAGGACGCGCAGAGGCCCGACCTGTTCGCCGGGCTCCTGCCGGCAAAAATCGTCGGAGACGGTCGGCTGCGCATCGGAAACGGGGATCCACAATTCGGCTGTCGTGCCTCTCCCTGGCATGCTGCTGAGCCGAAGCGTTCCCTTCAGCTGGAGGGCCAGTCCGTGGATCATCGACAGGCCGAGCCCGGTGCCCTTTCCGAGCTCCTTCGTCGAGAAAAACGGCTCGATCGCTTTCTGCAGCGTCTCTTCATCCATGCCATGGCCCTCGTCTGCGACCGAGAGCACGCCGTATCGGCCTGCCGCCAGATCACCCTCCCCCCGCTCAAGGCTCCTTTCCGCGAGGGCGATGCGGACGGTTCCTCCCTCCGCCATGGCGTCGCGCGCATTCACCACGAGATTGAGAAGCGCCAGCTCCAGCTGGTTGGCATCGGCGAGCACCGGATCCAGCCAGTCGGGAAGGCTCGTCTCGATCACGATACCCGTTCCGACCGAGCGTTTGAGAAGATCGGCCATGTCTCCCACCAGCCTGCCGAGATCGACCGGATCAACCCGCAGATCCTGCCGGCGTGCGAAGGCCAGAAGCCGCTGTGTCAGCGACGCGCCACGCCGCGCGCCCTGAAGAGCGCCGTCGATGAGCCGCGCTGCCTTCACGTCGCCATCGACATGCTTGCGCAGAAGCTCGAGGTTGCCCAGAACCGCCATCAGCAGATTGTTGAAGTCGTGAGCGACCCCGCCTGTCAACTGACCGATCGCCTCCATCTTCTGAGCCTGACGCAACTGTTCTTCGGCCCGTTCGCGCTGGGCCACTTCAGCCATGACGACGGCGTGGGCTTCGTGCAGTTCGGCCGTCCGTTCGGCGACGCGCTCCTCGAGGGTTTCGTTCAATCTCCGCTGTTGTTCCTCCGAGGATATCCGGTCGGTTATATCGGCGGAAACGCCGACCAGCTTGATCGCCTCACCACTTCGGTTGCGATAGAGTTGGGCGCGGATTTCCGCCCAGTGAACGGACATGTCGGGCCAGACCGTGCGATATTCGATCTTGTAGTCGCCGCCAGTTTCGATCGTAGCCCGCACCGCCGCCTTCATCTTCTCGACGTCGTCGGGGTGAATGGCCGCAAGCAGGTCGTCGTAGGTAAACACATCTTCCGTACCACGGCCGAAGACGCCGCGGCAGGTGGCTGACGTAGCCAGTGCATCGGTGGAAAGATCGAGCTCCCATGCGCCGAGATGGCCGGCCTCGAGCGCCGCCTGAAGCCGGCGTTCGCCCTCGTCCAGCGCTTCGATGCGCAGTCGAGCCTCATACTGGCGGCGGCGGCCACGCATCGCCGACCGCGCCACGCTGATGAATGTCGTGGCGTGGAAGGGCCGTTCGATGAAGCTGACATTCCCCAGCACTTCCGACAGGCGAGCAGCGGAAGGATTGCGCTCCGGTCCGCCGCCGCGATGGGTGAGGATGATGAAGGGAAGGTCCGACCAACTCGGTTGCGTCCTGATCCAGGTCGAAAGAGAACGAAGGTCGGCCGAACGCAACGCCTCTTCCGTCACGACGGCGAACGCGGTGTCCTCGTCCAGGGCCGAGACGAACGCGGCAAGATCATCCGCGATTTCCGACAGGATGGCGGCTTCGGAGAGCAGCGAGCCGGCAATGTGCGCGTCCCGCCCCAAAGGCGCATGAATCAAGGCGATGGCATCTCTATTTGGAATCGTCCGCACCCTTGGTAGACTGTTTCAACAGCGGCTGCGTTTCGCCGACGAACGTGGGAACGCCACGCAGGACGCCCTGGAATCCCGTAAGCGGCTCGCCGAGCGAAAGGCCGCCTTGGCCGATCTTGAATTCCCGTATCGTGTCCTCGTGTTTTCCCGTCCGCTTCTTGATAACCGAGATTGCCCGCCGGACTTTGCCCAGCGCCTCGAAGTAACGCAGCAACACGACCGTATCGGCAAGATAGGTAACATCGACCGGGGATTTCATATCGCCCACAAGCCCATGCTGCGCGACTGTTACGAAGGTGTTCGCACCCTGCCGGTTCAGATATTGCAGCAGCTCATGCATGTGAAGAATGAGCGCGTTTTCCTCGGGCATGGAGGCTTGGTAGCCGTTGATGCTGTCGATGACCACAGTCTTGGCGTCGAAGCTCGCAACGCGGTCGCGCACGCGTTGGGCGAATTCGCCGGGCGACAGCTCGGCGGCGTCCAGCTGCTCGATATGGATCAGCCCATCACGCTGATAGGCCTGAAGATCGAACCCCAGGGCCTTTGTGCGGCCGGTGAGCAGACTGAGTTCCTCGTCGAAAATGAAGAGGGCTGCCTTTTCTCCGCGCTTGACCGCGGCGTCGACAAACTGCAGCGCGAAAAGGCTCTTGCCCGTGCCCGCGGGCCCAATCAGCAATGTGCTCGACCCCCGTTCGATGCCGCCGCCCAGGAGCGCGTCAAGTTCCGTGATCCCGCTCGTCAATGGGAAGCGCTCGAACTCCGTCTTGTGCTCGACGGCGCGCAGCCTCGGAAAGACGACGACACCCCCGGTTCTTATCGTGAAGTCGTGATAGCCGCCGCGAAAGGCCTGGCCACGATACTTCACAATCCGCAACCGACGCCTCTCCGATCCGTAGCTTGGCGCCAATTGTTCGAGATGAATGACCCCGTGCACGACGCTATGCACAGTCTTGTCTAGGACGTCGGAAGTCATGTCGTCGAGCAGCAGAACGGTTGCGCCCGTCCGGGAGAAAAAGTGCTTTAAAGCGAGAATCTGCCGCCGGTAGCGGAGAGAGCTTTGCGCGAGAAGCCTGATTTCCGAAAGACTGTCGAGCACGACACGGCTCGGCCCCAGCCTCTCGAAGGTCTCAAAGATCATCTTCGTCGTCTCGCCCAGTTCCAGGTCGGACGAGTAGAGCAGGCTCTGTTGCTGGTCGGCGTTCAACAGGCTTTCGGACGGAACGAGCTCGAAGATCTCGATATTGTCGTCGATCGTCATTCCGTGCGACAGCGCGCTGTCGCGCAGCTCGTCCTCGGTTTCGGAAAGCGTGATGTAGAGACATTTCTCGCCACGCGAGGCGCCTTCCTGAAGAAACTGCAAGGCGATCGTGGTCTTGCCTGTACCAGGCGACCCTTCGAGAAGGAAAACATGTCGGCGGGTCAATCCGCCGGATAGAATGTCATCGAGACCGTCGACGCCTGTTTTTGCCCGCTCCGCAACGCTGCTACCCATTTGTCCCTCCGCTTGTTCGCCGGTAACTAGGGTGCTTCGACGCAATTGCAACGGGAGGAGGCATAGAGTTGGCACAGATCATGCCGTGAAAGTGTCATGCCTCGTTCGCGCCGGATCGGATCTGGCGTACGTGAACGTCGGTAGCGGAGGGGAGAGCCGACGCCGTTGTGAAATGGCGTCTGAGATCCATGCGGCCGAATGAAAGGACTTGCGTCGGCAGATGAAGCTCAAGGACGCTCGCGAAGGCTTCGCTTGCCGCAACGGAAATGCAGGTTGAATGAAGGACCGTGAGCCTCGCGAACGACGAAGCCATCAGCCGTGGAATTGCGAAGCACGCAAACAGATACCAGACGCTAGCGCCGTTTTGCCAGCATCGAGCGCGACAGCACCGTCACAAGACCGATGGCAAGGGTCACGACGATGAACAGGAAGGCGGCGGCGGCGATGGCGGGGCTGATGTTCTCGCGGATGCTGGAGAACATCTGCCGCGCCAGCGTGCGCTGGTTCGGGCCGGCGACGAAGAGCGTCAGCACCACTTCGTCGAGCGACGTCGCGAAGGCGAGTACGGCGCCGGAGAGCACGCCGGGCATGGCGAGGGGCAAGGTGATCCGGCGGAAGACCGTCGTGGGAGCCGCCCCAAGGCTCTGCGCTGCGAGTTCCACGCGCTCATCGATGCCGGCGAGCGCCCCGGTGACGCTGACCACCACGAACGGCACGGCCACGACCGTATGGGCGATAATCACGCCCAGATAGCTGTTTGTCAGCCCGAAACCCGCAAGCAGGACCTGCATGCCGACACCGAGCACGACGGCCGGCACGACCATGGGCAACAGGAAAAGCGTGCGCATCGTGCCGCGGAAGAGGATGATCCGGTTGCGCAAGCCGAGCGATGCGGCGGTGCCGAGAACGGTGGCGAGGAGCGTCGTGCCCGTGCCGATGATCAGGCTGTTGACGATCGCCCGGCGCCAGGCATCGGCGAAGAACAGTTCCTCGAACCAGCGCAGCGACCAGGACGGGATCGGATAGGTGAGGATGACGCTGGAGGTGAAGGCGAGCGGCAGGATGGCAAGGAGCGGGGCGACGAGGAAGACGATCGTCAGGATGGCGAAGGTGGCCTTGGCGATTTTCATCGGCATTGTCAGCCCCTCCCCGGTTCGTCGCTGGAGAGCCGCGCATAGACGCTGTAGAGCAACAGCGTGGCGACGAGAAGCACCATGCCGAGCGCGCCGGCCATGCCCCAGTTCGCCGAGCCCGTGGCATAGAAGGCGATGATGGAAGAAATCATCTGATCGCCCGGCCCGCCGATCAATGCCGGCGTGATGTAGTAGCCGATAGCCGAGATGAAGACGAGCAGGCCGCCGGAGGCGACACCGCGCAGGCTGAGCGGCAGAAGGATGCGCAGGAAGGCGCGCAGCGGATGGGCGCCGAGCGAAGCGGCGGCCGGCATCAGGTTCTTCGGAATGGTGATCAGCACGGAATAGATCGGCAGCACCATGAAGGGGAGCAGCACATGGGTCATGGCGATGATGACGCCCGTGCGGTTGAAGATCAGCGCCAGCGGCGCATCGATGAGGCCGATGCCGCGCAGCAGATCGTTGATGAGGCCCTGTTCCTGCAACAGGATGAACCAGGCGGCCGTGCGCACCAGAAGCGAGGTCCAGAGCGGCAGCAGCACCGCACCGAGCATCAGGTCGCGCTTCCAGCCGGTCAGCGAGGCTGCGATGATGGCATAGGGGTAGCCGATCACCGCGCAGAAGAAGGTAACGAGGCCGGCAATCCAGAAGGTGCGTGCAAGGATGACGCCGTTGACCGACTGGTCGGCCGGCAGGTGTTCGATTTCACCGGCGGCATTGCGGCCGAAATCAACGGCCGCGAGCAGGTTGCGATCCGTATAGGGTGAGAGCGCATCGGCGATCGCCAGCCAGAACTCCGGCTTTTCCCAACGCTTGTCGATAGAGACGAGGCCCGCGGGCGGGTTTGCCGTGTCGGCAAGGGCGCTCGTCGTCTTGCCCATCAGCGTACGGAAGCCGGAGCGGGCACTGTTGAGGCGGCGCACCATGTCGCCGAGGGCCTGGTCGTCGTCGACGGCTTTCAGGTCCTCCATCAGCGCGGTCTGCATGGGCAGGGAGGGCGGCGACTTGCGATCCCAGTCGGCCAGAATCTCGGCGCTGCGCGGCAGGAGCTTCAGCACGGCCGGATCCGACACGGCCTGCGACATCATGCTGAACAGTGGCCAGACGAAGAAGCCGATGAGGAAGACAAGTAGCGGCGCCAGCAGGACAAGCGATCGCCCGGTGCGGGAGGAAGCCGTCGTCATGGCGCGATGACCCGGCAGTCGCCGGCGGAAAACGCGGCATAAACCTTGGTGCCCGGCGGAAACTCCCGAGACCGGCGGCCAAGCTTGGCGATCAGAGGGGAGCTGGCGTTCTGCAGTTGCACGCGCAAGTGATCGCCCTGATAGACACTGTCGGTGACTTCGGTTTCGAGCACATTGCGCGCCTCGCTCCGTTTCTCGCTGAGGTCGACGCGTTCCGGGCGGATCGACAGGAAAACGGATTGCCCGGAAGCGACGGTGCCGGCCACGGCCGAGACGATCTGCGCACCCGAGGCAAGACGCACGGTCGCCTCCTGTCCCTCTACGGCCTCGACGACGCCTTCGACGAGGTTGGTCTCCCCGATGAACTCGGCAACGAAGCGCGTCGCCGGCTCGTCATAGACCTGGCGGGGGGAACCGATCTGCTCGATCTTTCCCTTGTTGAACACGGCGACACGGTCCGACATGGTGAGGGCTTCGGACTGGTCGTGCGTTACGAAGACGATGGTGAGCCCGAGGCGGCGGTGCAGATCGCGGATATCGAGTTGCATCTGCTCGCGCAATTGTTTGTCCAGCGCGCCGAGCGGCTCGTCCATCAGCACGACCCGCGGTTCGAAGACCAGGGCGCGGGCAAGCGCCACACGCTGCTGCTGGCCGCCGGAAAGCTGCGAGGGGCGGCGATCGGACAGGGCCGAAAGCTGCACCATGTCGAGCGCCCGCTTGACCCGTTCGCCGGCCTCGGCCTTGCCGATACCGCGCATTTGTAGAGGAAAAGCGATGTTCTCTCCGACGGACATGTGGGGGAAGAGCGCATAGCTCTGAAAGACGACACCCATGTCCCGCTTGTGTGTGGGGACGGCGTTGATGGCTGTTCCATCGAGCAGAATGTTGCCCGATGTCGGTTGTTCGAACCCCGCCAGCATCATCAGGAGCGTCGTCTTGCCGGAACCGGAGGGGCCGAGCAGGCTGACGAATTCGCCCTTCTCGATGCCGAGGTCAAGGTTTTCGACCACGCAGAGCGAGCCGTAGAATTTGGTGATGCGGTCGAAGCGAATGAATTCGGCCAAGCTCATGACTCCATCGAGACGGTTGCACGCGGCGGGTCGTCCCTCACTCGCGTGCCACTCCTCTCCCCGCGGGCGGAGAAAAGGAGACGGCGCACTGTTCGACACCTGTGGATAGGCCCCGTCACGGCCCCTCCCGCTCAGGGGAGAGGCCGCGCGAGTGAGGGCCTAGCCCTCAGCGCAGCGTTACTGCGCCAGCCAGGCGTTGAAGCGCTGGGTCAGCGTTTCGGAATTGTCGATCCAGAAGTCGACATTGAGCGCAATCGCGTCCGTCATGTTCGCCGGGTCGGTCGGCAGGTCCTTGGCGAATTCCGCCGGCACCTTCGCGGCCGCATCCTTGTTCGGCAGACCGTAGGCAACGTATTGCGGCAACTTCGCCTGATTTTCCGGCAGGCTCGCGAAGGCGATGAAGTCCTGTGCCGCGTCCTTGTTCTCGGCGTCCTTCAGCACGACCCAGCTGTCGACGGCGTAGATGCTGCCCGGGAAAACGACCTTGAAATTCTTGCCTTCCGAACGATTGATGCCGGTGATGCGGCCGTTATAGGCCGAGGTCATGGCGACTTCACCCGAGGCGAGGAACTGCAGCGGCTGTGCGCCGGATTCCCACCAGACGATATTCGGCTTCAGTTCGTCGAGCTTCTTGAAGGCGCGCGAGACGCCCTCTTCCGTGCCGAGCACGTCATAGAGTTCGTCCTTGGAAACGCCGTCGGCGAGCAGCGCGAATTCGAGCGTGTATTTCGGCCCCTTGCGCAGCGAACGCTTGCCGGGGAACTTCTCGACATTCCAGAAGTCCGCCCAGGATGTCGGGCCTTCCGCCAGCTTGGCGCCGTCATAGGCGATCGCGGTGGACCAGACGATGGCGCCGACGCCACAGTCATCGACCGCGCTGTCGAGGAATTTGTCCTTGCCGCCCATCTTGTCCCAGTCGATCTTCTCGTAGAGACCGTCTGCACAGCCGAGCGCCAGTTCCTCGGCCTCGACCTGCACGGCATCCCAATTCGGTGCGCCGGCCTTGACCTTCGACTGGATGACACCGATGCCGCCGTCCCAGGCCTCGTCGAGCACCGGCTTTCCGGTCTTTTCGGCGAACGGCTTGAAGTAGATCTCGCGCTGGCCGTCCTGATAGTTGCCGCCCCAGGAAACGACGGTAAGGTCACGCGCGAAGAGCGGCGCGGCGATGCCGGCCGACAGAATGACGGCAGCCGCCGCCAGGATACCCGATTTCAGAATTGTCTTCATGGCACTCCCCTTTTCTTCTGTAGTGGAGCCAGCGGCTCCGATGACGATTTCATGCGGACCGCCGACCTCGCCTTTGCGGCGATGGCTGCGGCCTTCACGGTCGCCACGCCCTTTCCCCTGGGCGTTTTCGACCGATTGATGCATTCCGGTCATTGCCGGTCAACGGGATTTTTTCCCTTTTTGACCGCTGTCAGACGTGCTGCCCTCCATTGATGTGGATTTCAGCGCCGTTGATATAGGAGGACTGTTCCGTGCAAAGGAAATGGATGGTCTCCGCCACTTCACGCGGTTCGCCCAGCCGCCCCATCGGCACTTCCGCGGCGACCAGTTCGTCGGTTCCCGGCGAGAGGATGGAGGTTTCAATTTCACCCGGCGCGATGGCATTGGCGCGCACGCCGCGCTTGCCGAATTCATGCGCCATCTCGCGCGTCAGCGCCGCCAACGCGGCCTTGGAAGCCGCATAGGCGACACCCGCAAAGGGGTGCACGCGCGAGCCGGCAATGGACGTGACGTTGACGATCGATCCTTTGGCCGCTTCCAGTTCCGGCATCAGTGCGCGGGCGATCAGCGCCGTCGAGACAAGATTGACATTGAGCACCTGGGTCCAGACATTCGCTTCGGTATCGATGACGCCGAGGCGGCTCCGGCCCGGCCCCTTCGGCGAAATGCCGGCGTTGTTGACGAGCGCATGAAGCTTGCCGTTCGGCAGCCGCTCGCGCACGGTTGCGGCGAGACGGTCGATCTGGGTAAGGTCTGCGAGATCCGCCTGAATGTGGCTCTCGCGGGCTGAGGGCCAGGCGCATTCTTCGGAGAAGGCCTGTCGGGAAACGGTGAGGATGCGCCAGCCCTTGGACTGGAAAAGCTTCACCGTCGCGTGGCCGATGCCGCGGCTTGCACCCGTCAGCAACATGTAGCGGCGTTCTTCGGTCATGCACGAGCCTTTCCATTGATGCTTGATACATCGTAATCGGCGGTGAGCGAATTGCAAGCCTCCAGTTCAAGCGCATCAGGCGCGGCGCGATTTCCCCTCTCCGCCATGCTCGATACGATCGAGGATCGGCTTTCCGCCAAGCAGGATATCGTCGACGATGGCCATGGAGGCGGCGGCGGAATCGTGCCGCTTCAGCGCTTCGACGACCGGATAATGATGGTCGATCATTGCCCGTCCACCCGCCAGATAGGCGTCGGAAATATGCGGTCCCATCTGCAGCCAGAGCCTTCGCAGAATGGTGGTCAGCACGGAAAGGCCGGCGATCTGAGGCAACATGAAGTGGAAGGCCTGATTGAGCTGCGTTCCCCTCAAACGGTCTCCGGCCGCAATCGCAGCCTCGTTTTCCAGCAGGATTTGCTCCAGTGCGTGGATATCGGCGCTTGTCGCCACCTGCGCGGCCGTTTCCGCGGCGAGCCCTTCCAGGCGAACGCGGATGGCGCGAATTTCCCTGTAGCGGCTTTCGGTGAGGCCGGAAACGCGAATGTCGCGCGGCGAGCGGAAGGTGATGGCCTCGTCATTGGCAAGGCGCAGGATCGCATCGCGGATCGGCGTGACGCTGGTGCCGAACTGCTCGGCGAGATCGCGGATCTTCAGCCGGTCGCCGGGCTGGAAGCGACCCTGCATCAGCGCATCGCAAAGCGCTGCATAGACCACGCTGTTGAGGTTCTCATATTCCAGTGTGGCGAATTCGGGCATGGAACTGATCCGCAAAATCGAATAGGAAGATACTTGATGCATCTTTTTTGACGTGTTTCAAGTATGACTGGCGCCATGGGTATTCTCGGAGAAAGGGACAGGCGTTGCAATGCTGGCCGACGGGCCATCAACAGCGCCTTAGCCATTCTCGATGTCCCGCGGGAGACCGCCAGAACGGAGTAGACATGACGGAACCCGCGCCCGCTGCCAGGAAACCGGATACCGAAAAGCCGGACTCGATGTCTGCGACATGGAGCATGACCGCGATCGCGGATGCCGAAGCCGCCGTCTCCGCGGCCTATGGGCTTGCCGGCGCCGTGAAACGCCTTTCCAGCGAGCGCGACGAGACCTTTCTCTTCACCCGCGCTGACGGCACCGACTTCATTCTGAAAATCGCCAATCCCGCCGAGGACCCGGCGGCGCTCGAATTCCAGGACGGCGCCCTGCTGCATCTCGAAGCCGTGGCCCCTGCCGTGCCTGTGCCGCGGCTGATGCCCACGGTGACGGACGAGCCGAGCCGCACGCTGTCCACGAGCGACGGTCCGCGTATTATGCGCCTCCTCACCTTCCTCGACGGCGAACTGCAATACCGCACGCCGGCCTCGGAAATGCAAAGCCGCAATGTCGGCCGGGCGCTCGCCGAGCTCGGGCGTGGGCTTGAGCACTATGACGGCCGCCCGCCTGCGGGAAAGCTGATGTGGGACATTTCCCACACGCTGGATCTTGCCGCCGTCGTCGGCGATGTCGCCGAAGAACGCCGCGCTGAAGTGGAGGCCGTGCTGGCCGAATTCGAGCGGTCGCTGCCGGCCATCGCCGCGCTGGAACGTCGCCAGATCATCCACAACGACTTCAATCCGCACAACATCCTGCTGGACCCGGCCGAGCCGACCAATGTCGTCGGCATCATCGATTTCGGCGACATGGTGCATGCTCCGCTGATCAACGACCTCGCCGTCGGCATCTCCTATCACCTGGCGACCGAGAACTGGGCGGCCCGCACCGGCGCCTTTCTCGACGGCTTCCTCTCGGCGCGCGCCCTGCAGCCTGCCGAGATCGAGCTGCTGCCGCTCCTCATGCGCTGCCGCCTCGCCATGTCGATCATCATCGCGGAATGGCGCTCGTCCCTTTTCCCGGAAAACCGGGCTTACATCATGCGCAACCACGCCACCGCCTGGCGCGGCCTGCAGAACATTGCCGATCTCACTGCGGCCGGGCTGAAACAGCTCGCGCCCAACCTGACCGAGGCCTGATCATGTCGATGGTGAATGCATTTTCGCGCGAGGATTTCGAACGGCTGAGCGAGGCCGAACGGGCGCTGATCGCCCGCCGGGAGAAAGTGCTCGGTCCCGCCTATCGCCTGTTCTACGAAAAGCCGCTCCATCTCGTGCGCGGCGAAGGCGTCTTCCTCTATGACGCTGCCGGCGAGCGCTATCTCGACGCCTACAACAACGTCGCCTCGCTCGGCCATTGCCATCCGCGCGTTGTGGAGGCGATCACCCGCCAGACCGCCGTGCTCAACACCCACACGCGTTATCTGCACGAGGGCATCGTAGACTATGCGGAAACGCTGACGGCGACCTTCCCGGACACGTTGAGCCAGGCCATGTTCACCTGCACGGGCAGTGAAGCCAACGATCTTGCCGTGCGCATCGCCCGGTTCGTCACCGGCGGCACCGGCATCATCGCCACGGATCTTGCCTATCACGGCCTGACGGGCGCGGTCGCCGAATTCTCGCCGTCGCTCGGCGAATCCGTGACGCTCGGCCCGCATGTCCGCACCGTGCCGGCGCCGGACGGCTACCGCCATTCGCCCGAGGAGATGATGGAGAAGTTCGGCCGCGATGTTCGCGCCGCCATCGCCGACCTCAAGCGCCATGGCATCAAGCCGGCCATGCTGATCACCGATACGATCTTCTCGAGCGACGGCATCTTCGCGGGACCCCGCGGCTTCCTGAAGCCGGCAGTCGACGCCATTCACGAGGCCGGCGGCCTTTTCGTCGCCGACGAGGTGCAGCCGGGCTTCGGTCGCACGGGCGAGGCCATGTGGGGTTTCGAGCGCCACGGCGTTGCACCCGACATGGTGACGATCGGCAAGCCGATGGGCAACGGCTATCCGATGGCCGGCATCGTGCTGCGGCCGGAGGTCATCGCCGATTTCGGCCCGAAGGCGCGCTATTTCAACACGTTCGGCGGCAACCCCGTCGCCGCGGCTGCCGGCAAGGCGGTGCTCGATGTCATTCGCACCGAAGGCCTGCAGCAGAGCGCGCTGGACGTCGGCCGCCACCTGATGGACGGCCTGAAGAGCCTTTCCGGCCGCTATGGCGCCATCGGCGACGTGCGCGGTTCCGGCCTCTTCGTTGGCGTCGAGATCGTCGCCGATCCGGCCGCCAAGAGCCCCGATGCGACCCTCACCACCCGCATCGTCAACGGCCTGCGGGAGCGCCGTATCCTTATCAGCGCCTCCGGCCCTCGCGCCAATGTCCTGAAAATCCGCCCTCCCCTCGTCTTCTCCCGCGAGAATGCCGACATGGTGGTGGATGCGCTGGGTGACGTCCTGAAGACCCTCTAGTTTGTGGGGCTGCGGCTTGACGATGAAGCCGCAGCCATGAGGGGGGATCCGCGCTCAGTTCGATTTGCGACCGATCGAGCCCCGGGCGACGAATGTACATCCGACTTTATGCGTGCCGCGGTGCATCGAGCGAGCCTTCCTGGCGAGTTGCTCGATGGCCCAGGCGCCCATGGGGCGGTGCGGAAGCTCCAGGGTCGTCAGTTGCGGACGAAGATGACGTGAAAGCTCGTCATCATCGTAGCCGACGACGGAAATGTCGCCGGGGATGCGCAAACCCGCCTCGCCGATCGCACCGAAACACCCCATCGCCATCTTGTCGTTTTGACAAAAGATCGCCGAGGGCGGCTCGCGAAGCGACAGAAGCTTTTGGGTCGCCTCGTATCCGGAGGTCGGCGTCCAGTTTCCCTCCACCACCAGACGGTCGTCATAGGCGAGCCCGGCCTCTGCCAGCGCCTCGCGATAGCCGGTCAGCCGGTCCTGGGCGGCCTCCATGAAGCTCTCTCCGACAATCGTGCCGATGCGTCTGTGGCCTTTCCGGATGAGAGACGCCGTCGCCATTCGCCCGCCCGTCACTTCATCGGGAACGACAGCGGGAAAGCGGTTGTCGCTGGTGTAGCAATTCAGCAGAACCAGCGGCACGGGAAGGTCGTCGAAAACCGGGTCGAGCGATACGCGACGGGTAAACACAGACATATAGACGATGCCCTGCGCGCCGGCCTGAAGAAGGCGCGCCAGAGCCTTGCGCTCGTGCTCGGCCCGCCCCTGCGTCTGTGCGACAAGAATGGTCACGTCCTTTTCCCAGGAGGCGTGCCGAGCGCCCTCGATGGCGTTGACGGCTTCGGGCGTGGTCGCGAGCTGGTCGACGATGAAGCCGATGCAGCCTTCTCTCAGATCCTCCAGCCCGGCGCGTCGTATGGGACTTGCGAGCCCGTAACCGAGGGTTCGCGCGACGTCCAGCACGCGGGCCCGAAGGTCGGGAGAAATCTTGATGTCCATCACGTTGTTGAGCACGACGGAGACCGTGGCCTGCGAGCAGCCTGCCGCCTTGGCGACATCCATCATGGTCACCCGCTTTGTTGTCTGTCGACCGCTCATGCTTCCCCCGTTTCTCTCCTTCTACACCAGCTAATAAAAATCGGCCATTGACTAATAATTATTAGTCACAGTAGCCTTGCCGGAAATCGGGAGGAGAACCGGATGAACACGAAAACAGCATTCGACTACGACATCGCTGCCCAAATGACGCAGTTGGCGGCAGACGGCATCATCGGACTGAAGGGTGCTTTCAGCCCGCAATGGGCCGATGCGATGCGCGAGGACATGATGACCGCCTTCTGGGAGGCGATCCAAAGGCCCGGTGGCGCGGTCGGCCGGGGGCCGCGACGCTGGTATGTCGAAATCCACCCGCAAGCTTTCCGCGGGTTCGTCGACCTCATCGTCCATCCATGGGTCGTGGATGTCTGCACAAACGTGCTCGGACCGGACTACCAGATCGTGGAGATCGGGCTCGACGTGCCGTTCCAGGGCGCGAAATACCAGCCCTGGCATCGCGATTTCCCCTCTCCCGTCGACACCTATCGCGACCGTCAGATCACCTCGCTCGCTTTCAACCTTACCGGTGTCGACGTCACCGAAGACATGGGTCCGTTCGAAGTGGCGCCGGGAACGCAATATGATGACGGTCGCGCGTGGAAGCACGAAATGTTCCCGGACAAGGCGCTGTGGGGGCGTTTCCAGGAGCGCGCCACGCGCAAATACCCCCAGCGAGGCGACATATCCTGCCGTTCGGCCCTGACGGTCCATCGGGGCACCGAACATCAGTCCCCGATTGCGCGGCCCGTCATGGTGCTTGGGGTCGACAGGCCGGGCGCTGGACACGCAGAGCTGCACGACATGATGGTGACGCGTGACTGGTACGATGCACTTCCCGAAATCGCCAGGAAACACCTCGTCTGCCGCGTCGTTGATGAGCTCGTGCCGATCAGCCAGAAACACGACATCGAAGGTCTGGTGATGGGCGCAGATCCAAGCTGACTGATTTGGCCGCGCCGAGGCTGGCAAACCGGGGCTCGCCAAAGAGAAGGAAGGCGAAGAGCCGGCGCGAAGCCTCGGCGTCAAACGGTTCAGCGCAAGATAAGGAACAATCCGCTCACGATCGCGAATGCGAGGACGCCGAGCCGCAGCCCGCGTCCGCCGATGCGGTGATGCGCCAGCCGGGAAGCCGCGCTGCCCAGGAGGACCGGCGGCGCCAGGTAGAGAGCGGCAAGCAGTTGCTCCGAGCCGATGCGCCCCGAAAAGGCCAGCACCACCAGCGACATGATCTCGCCGACGAAGAAGCAAAGCGCGACCGTCGCCCTCAGGACGGGCGCTTTGGCATGCTGGTAGAGGAGAGCGAGCGGCGGCCCGCCGATGCCGGTCGCGGTTTCTGTGACGCCCGTGAACAGGCCGACGCCCAATGCGCTCGGCTTGTTCGGCGAGAAAGGCGGGGCGACCAGCGCGGCGCCTGCGGCAACCACGGTGAAGATGCCGACGGCAAGATCGAGCTGGTCGACCGAAAGGGCCGCCAGCAACCAGAGGCCGGCGAAGGTTCCCGCGAAACGCCCGATGCTGATCCACGTCGCGCCCGACCAGTCGACATGGTCGCGCTCGCGAACCGCGACATGCAAGTTGAGCGGTAGCATCAGCAGCAGCAGGGTGACGGGCAGGAGTTCTGGTTTCAGCATGCCGACGACAGGCGCCACGATCAGCGCGAAACCGATGCCGAGCGATCCCTGGATGAAGGCTGAAACGAAGGTGACGACCGCCAGGATGGCGATAAGATTCATGCTCATTGGTACTGTCCGAGACCTCGATGGGCTTGCGAAACGGGATGGATGCGCTGGATCGGAGCCTTGGCGATGGCCGCTGCCGTATCGCCGCGAACCTCTGCCAGAAGAGCACGCGCATCCCACTCGACGGGCCAGCCCTGCCAGAGCCTGAGCTGCCCTGCCGTGAAGACGGCGTCGATCTGGTCGCGGTTGCCGTAACGCACGAGTTCCCACATCAGGTCGTGCGAAGGCGTGAATTCGGGCCGGTCGAGATCGACGAGCAGGAAATCGGCCGCGAGGCCGTCGGCAATCGCCCCCGTTACGCCGGAGAGGCCGGCGGCGTTCGCCGCGCCCGCCGTCGCCCGGTCGAGCCAGAGCCAGCCGCCGCCGCAGGACGAGTCCCCCGTGGCGAGGCCGAAGCCGGCACGCTGCAGGCCTTCGCCCGCGTCCATCAGCCGGAAGCCATCCGCACGCGTTCCGTCCGTGCCCAGCCCGAAGCGAATGCCGAGCGCGGCCATTTGCAGGGCGGGCGCCACCGCATTTCCCTTCCAGAGGCTCGCCACCGGATTGTAGGCGACGGCGGTATCGGTCTTCTGCAGGAGATTGAGTTCATGCGGCGTGATGAGCGTCGAATGCGCGAGCAGGACGTGAGAGCCGAGGGCGCCGAGATGCGCCAGATGCTCGATCGGCCGGCGCCCCCGCGCCACAAGCGAACGCTCGACGGCGACGAGATGTTCGTTGACATGGGTCTGGAACACCACGCCGTTCGCCGCCGCCATGTCGGATGCCGCCTTCAGCATCCCGTCGCTCGCCGCTTCCGGAATGGAGATCGCCAGCGACGGATGGATCAGCGGGTCCTGCCGGTAGGTCGACAGATGTTCCCCGGCCTGGCGCAGGATGACATCGGCTTGCGGTATCTGGGCGGTCCCCCCAAGATCGTTGCAGATAAAGCCGACGACGCTGCGAAGCCCGACCTCCCTTGCGGCCCGCACCAGCGCGCCGACATGGCCCTCGGAGCGGGTGCCGGCATCGACGGCGGTGGTGAAGCCGCCGCGCAGGCATTCGAGCGCCGCGAGCTTCGCCGAAAGATAGACCATGCGCTCGTCCAGGCTGCCCTCCAGCGGCACCCAGATCCGTCGGAAGATTTCGGAGGGTTCTCCGAAGACCAGCGACTTGCCGAGCGACTGGGTGAGATGCGTATGGGCATCGACGAAGCCGGGCATCAGCAGATGATCTGGCAGATCGACGGGGATCAGATCCGGATAGTCGCGGGCCACAGCCTCCACCGTATCGACCCGGTGGAAGATCCCGGCGCGAACGAGCACCGCCATGCCGGCACGCGGCCCTTCCGGCAGCAGGACCTGACCGGGATGCAGAAGAAGATCGCCGGTTCTGGAGAGGTTTTCACGGATCGCGCTCACTCGCTGGCTCCTTGGGCGGTGGATTGCAGGGAAGGCGCCGTCTCCGCGGAGTTCCGGTTGGCGCCGTGGTGGGAGAAGAAGGCGTTGACGATGACGGCCGTGATGGTGCCGGCGGCAAGCCCATTGCCGAGGATCATCTGGATCCACTGCGGGAACTGGCTGTAAACGCCGGGCACCAGGATCGGCAGCAGACCGATCGACAGTGCGGAGGCCAGCGTGAACATTGGCCCGTGCTCGCGCAGATCGACGCGGCGCAGCAGGTCGATGCCGATGACGCCGATGATGGAGAAGACGATCACCGCCGTGCCGCCGACAACGGCCTCCGGCAAGGCTGTCGCCATGCGCCCGATGGGCGCGAACAGGGCGATCACCACGAGGATCGCCCCCGCCATGGCCGTGACGTAGCGCGACTTGACGTTCGTCGCCCGCACGATGCCGACATTCTCACCGCTGGTGATGATCAGCGACGTTCCGAACAGGCCGCCGACCAGCGACATCAGCGCATCGCCGCGGATGGTCGCCGGAACGATGGCGTGTGCATCGCCGCGCCGTCCGACGATCTCGGCCGTCGCGATGGTCTGCCCCGTCGCCTCCGCCATGGAAATGATCGAGAAGACGATCAGCGGAATGGCGGCGATGAAATCGAACTTCGGCATGCCGAAGGGGAAAAGCTGTGGAACGGCGATCACGGGGCCGGAGAGCACGCCGGACATGTCCATATGGCCGAGCGCGAATGCGACGAGCGAGCCGCCGACAAGACCGAGCATGACGGCGAGCCGCTGGAGCGTGCCGGAAAAGACGCGCGCGGCCACGATGGTGAGAACGATGGTGATCAGGGCGAGGCCGACCTCGACCGGCGCGGCGAAACCCTCCGTTCCGGGTTTGCCGGTGATGGTCACGCCGTAGATGCGCACGAGGTTGACGGAGACCAGCAGCAGCATGGTGCCGACGACGATGGGCGGGAAGTAGCGCAGCAACCGGCGGAAGATCGGCAGGGCAAGAAAGTAGAACAGTGCCGTCATGATGACGGCCCCGACCGCCGTCTGCACGTCGGTCTGCTGCGCGATGGCCAGGAAGATGGCGATGGGCGCGCCGCCCGGCACCATGATGAAGGGCAGGCGCGCGCCAAAACCCTTCGGCCCGAAGCTTTGCAGCATCGAGCCGATGCCGCAGACAAAGAAGGTCGCGCTGATAAGCGAGACCGTCACCGTATCGGTAAAGCCGAGCGCCTTGCTGACGAGAAAGACTGCGGTGATGGGCGAAGCGGCCATCACCAGCACATGTTGCAGGCCAAACAGCGCGAGACTGCGCAGCGGCAGCCGCTCGTCGGCCGGATCGACCAGTCCATTCAATTCATTCTGCATGATTTTCTCCTCCCGGCCTCCTCAAGCCGATTATGCAAATCGTTTTGCATGACGCATTTCGTAGCACGGAATTTTTGTTTTGCAAATCGTTTTGCGTGACGAGTGCTTGCGTGCTAGGACGAGGGTCACTGGAGGGGCCATGGGAAAACCGACAATCGCCGACCTTGCGAAGGCCGCGGGCGTATCCGTTACTACCGTCTCGCACGCCTTCAGTGGCCGGCGCCATGTCGAGCCGGAAACGCGCAAACGCATCGAGGCGCTCGCCCGGGAGATCGGCTATCGCCCGAACCACCGAGCCCAGCGCCTGCGCACCGGCCGGGCTGGCTCTATCGCCCTTGTCTCCTCCATGCCCTTCGCCGTGGCCGCTGGCCCTTCCCGACTGGGCTTTCTGATGGAGATCGCCGCCGCCGCCGCCGTTACGGCGTTTTCGCGCGGCATATCCCTTTGCCTCGTGCCGCCTCTTGGGCCCCGTGACAGCCTCGATGCGCTCGAAGTGGACGGCGCGATCGTTGTGGAGCCCGAACGCGACGATCCGGTCCTCGATTTCTTTTCCGATCGCGGCGTGAACGTCGTGTGCATCGGTCGCGCGCCGGGCCGGGAGGACATTCCCTTCGTGGATCTGCAGAGCGGCGCGACGGCGCAGCTTCTGCTCGACCATCTGTTTTCCGTGGACGGTCACGTCGGCCTGATCACCGGGCAGCAAAGACGCAATTCCTACATCGAGATGGAAGCCGCCTACGCGTCGCGTGCCGGCGCCTCTCCCATTGCTATCCGCGTCGATGAACGGGGTGGCGAGCAGGCTGCCGCGGAAGCTGCCGAACGGCTTCTGCGCGCGGAACCTTCCCTTTCGGCCCTGTGTGTGCCGGTCGATGCCTTTGCAACTGGCGTTCTGGACGCGGCGCGGGCGGTGGGGCGCCGTGTCCCGGAAGACCTCCGCCTCGTCACCCGCTATGACGGCATGCGCGCCAAGCTGGCGACGCCTCCCCTCACCGCGGTCGACCTTCACCTCGATCAGGTGGCCGCGGCGGCGGTCGACCTGCTTCTTGCGCATCTGGAAGACGGAACGACGGCGCCACCGGCAATCTCCGCGCCGACCCTGGTGCTCCGGTCCTCGTCAGCAATCTCGCCGTGATCCGGTTGAGCGCCCATGCATCATGCGCGTGGCTCTCGAAAGGCTCAAGCCACCGCCCGTGCGTACCGGGGCCTATTGAACGGAAAGCTGGTCATCGGCTCCGCGGCTCGAATTTCGGTTGAATGCCTTTGCATAGACGGACGGTGTCTTGCCGACGTAGCTGAAGAATGCACTCGAGAAGGCCGAGCTGGAGGAAAATCCCACCTCGAAGGCGGTCTCCGTAATCGAGCGGCCCTCCTTTCGAAGAAGCTCCATCGCCCGGTTCATCCGCATCTCGCGGATGAACTCGCGCCAGCTCTGGCCGAGCTCGGCCTGGAGATGGCGACGCAGCGTGCGCTCCGACATGCCGGCATGATCGGCGACCTCGGGTAACGTGACGCCCGGCCCGCGGCGGGTCGCGAAATCGATCACCTTCTGGATCGAGGAGTTTTCCGCATAGGGTGTCCACAGGATGCGCTCATGGCGGAACCAGTCCGGCAGCATCTCGCCCAGCGTCACGAAGAAACAGCGCGCCCTCTTGTCGCGGGCAGCTGCTTCCGCGCTCCAGCGCAGGGCATAGTCTATCATGCCGCCGGCGAAATCACCGACGGCGCCAACCCAGCAACCGTTGTGCAGCCACGCGACTTCCTTGGCGCAGAATTTCGCGACGACGCCGGCCGACGGGATTCTGGCGCGCAGGCGAAACATGCGGGATGGTGGAATATAGACCATATGGTCCGCCGGTATGATCCACTCGCCGGCATGCCCGAAAAGCTCGAGCTCCCCTGTCGTGCACCGCACGAGCTGCCCGCCCGCCTCTCCTTCGCTGGCAAAATCGAAGCGCCCCGGACCAAAGGCCCGCGCATGGCTGACCATGCCGGTCGAAACCTCGAAGTACCGTTCGCCGCTTCCCTTCCCCGCCATGCCGCGCCTCCGTCCGATTGGCCGATTATCGCATAAAAATGGCCGATTATCGAATGCAGGACAAGTCCGATTTTGGCACTTTGCTCTCGTAGCGTCGAAAAACGGACAAAGCTGAAGCGACGTTGCGCGGGAGGAAGATCATGACCATTGCACTTGCCGACGCATGGGCGGCGGCCGACGCCGTCTTGTCGATCGATGGGCTGAGCAAGCGTTTCGGCGGCACGCAGGCGGTCAGCGGCGTCGGCTTTTCCGTCAGGACAGGCGAGATCCTCGCATTGCTCGGCGAGAACGGCGCTGGCAAATCGACACTGATCAAGATGCTCGCCGGGGTGTATGCCGCCGATACCGGCACATTCAGCTTCCGTGGCGCGCCTTTCGATCCGCGCGAGGGCCATCCCGGCATCGCCTTCATCCATCAGGATCTCGGTCTTGTCGAATGGATGACGGTCGCGGAAAACATGTGCCTGATGCACGGCCGCTATCCGCGCCGGTTCGGCCTCATCGACTGGCAGGGCGCACGACGCCGGGCGGCGGTGGCGCTCGCTCTTGTCTCCGAAGAGATCGATCCGGACGCGCGGATCCAGGATCTGACGCGCACGGAAAAATCTCTCGTCGCCATCGCCCGGGCCCTCGCGCGGGACGCGCAACTCCTCGTGCTCGACGAGCCGACGGCGAGCCTGCCGCAGTCGGATGTCGACATGCTGCATGGCGTATTGATGCGGCTTCGCGCTCGCGGCGTCGCCATCATCTATGTCTCGCACCGGCTGGACGAGGTTTTTGCCATCGCTGACCGCGTCGTCGTGCTGCGTGACGGTTACCTCGTCGCCGACGAACCGATCGGCAGGCTCGATGGTGGCCGCCTGATCGAGCTTATCATCGGCGGCCGGTTGAAGGACGTCTTTGTGCGCCCGCCGGTCGCGTTCGATGCCCCTGTCGCGCTGACGCTGGAAAATCTCGTCGCCGGCGATGTCGGGCCGGTATCGCTCACGCTTCGGCGTGGTGAAGTGCTTGGCCTCGTCGGCCTGCGGGGGGCCGGCCAGGACGCGATCGGTCAGGCATTGTTCGGCCGTTGCGCCATCCATTCAGGCAAGGCTCTGCTGGGCGGTGGGCAGATGCTCACAGGCCGGCATCCACAGGCCGCGATCCGCGCGGGCATCGCCATGGTGGCGGGCGACCGCAACGCGGAATCTGTGGCACGCGGCCTTTCGGTGCAGGAAAACCTCTTTCTCAATCCGGCGCTCACCGGGCGGCGTCTTGCCGGTTTCGCCCGTCCGGACACGGAGGCGAAGGCGACCGCCGCCATCGGCCGGACCTTCGACATTCGCCCCAACAATCCCGCCGCGGCGATCGAAACGCTTTCCGGCGGCAACCAGCAGAAGGTCGTCATGGCCCGCTGGATGCAGGTCGGCGCACAGGTGCTGATCCTCGAGGATCCGACCGCCGGCGTCGATGTCGGCTCGAAGGCCGATATCTATGCGCTGCTTGCCGAGGCGCTCGCGAGGGGCCTCGCGGTGCTGCTGATCTCGACGGATTTCGAGGAGGTCGCTGGCATCAGCCACCGCGCGCTGGTCTTCCGCAACGGGCGCGTCAGCGCCGAACTTTCGGGCGACGATCTCACGGTCGAGACCCTGCTCAACACCGCATCCCTGGAACCGATTTCAAGGCAGGAGGAGGCCTGATGGAGTCCCTACGTTCAAACGCCCTGGAGCCGACGCGCTCGGAACTCGCGAGCCTTGCCGGCGGCGCCCGCCTCGTGCGCCTGCTGCCGGTCTACGGCCTGCCGCTCCTGACGCTCCTGCTCATCCTGGTCTTTTCGCTGCTCCTGCCGGATACCTTTCCGACAGTGCTGAACCTTCGGTCCGTGCTCGGCGAGAAGGCGGTGATCGCCCTGTTGTCACTGGCCGCGATGATCCCGATGATGACCGGCCGCATCGACCTTACCGTCGGCTATGGCATCGTCATCTGGCATGTGCTTGCCATCAGCCTGCAGACGGTCTACGGCCTGCATTGGTCCGTCGCGGTGCTGATCGTGCTTGCCGGCGGCTGCCTGCTCGGGCTCGTCAACGGACTGCTCGTCGAGGTCGCGCAAATCGACAGCTTCATCGCGACGCTCGGCACCGGCACGCTGATCTATGCCGCCGCGCTCTGGCACACCGAGGGACGTCAGGTCATCGGCCTTCTGCCGCCCGCCTTCACCGCCCTCTATACGACCCAGCTTTTCGGCCTGCCGATCGCAGCCTTCTATGTGCTCGCCATCGCGGTGACGCTGTGGCTGGTTTCCGATTACCTGCCGATCGGCCGCTATCTCTATGCCATCGGCGCGAATTCCCGCGCGGCGGAGCTGAACGGCATCCGCACCCGCCGCTTCGTCATCGGCGCCTTCGTCGCCTCCGGCCTCATCGGCGCCTTTGCCGGCGTGGTGCTCGCAGCAAAGCTGCGTATCGGACAGGCGAGCGTCGGCCTCGAATTCCTGCTGCCGGCCCTTGTCGGCGCGTTCCTGGGCTCCACGACCATCAAGCCCGGCCGCGTCAATGTCTGGGGCACGATGATCGGAGTCGTCATCCTCGCCGTCGGTATTTCCGGCATCCAGCAGATGGGCGGCGCCTTCTATGTCGAGCCCCTGTTCAACGGCGCGACCCTGCTCGTGGCGATCGGCATTGCCGGCTACGCCCAACGCCGTCGCGGCTCGGTGCGCCATGCGCGTCGCCCCACCCCGAAATCGTGAAACCGTCTTCAAGGAGGAGAGAAGACATGAAGAGACTGCTTCAGACGACCGCGCTTGCGCTGCTTGCAACGCTCGCCGCCAAGGCTGCCCTGGCCGATGCCGTCGCGGACGCCAAAACCTATATCGCCGAGATCACAAAACCCAACCCCGCCTGGACCGGGCCGACGACGGGGCCGCGCGCGGAGAAGGACAAGTCGATCGTCTATGTCGCGGCGGACCTGCGAAATGGCGGCGTGCTCGGTGTCTCCAAGGGTGTCGAGGAGGCGGCCGCAGCCATCGGCTGGACCGTCAGGGTTCTTGACGGCCAGGGCACGGTCTCCGGCCGCTCGGCCGCCCTGCAACAGGCGATCGCGCTTTCACCCGACGGCATCGTGCTCGGTTCCGTCGACGCCAACGAACAGGCCGAGGCGATCAAGCAGGCCGCCGCCGCCGGCATCAGCATCGTCGGATGGCACGCCACGGCGACGACCGGTCCTTCCGACAAACACGCCGTCTTCACCAACATCACCACCGACCCGCTGGAGATTTCCAAGGCGGCGGCCTCCTTCGTCGTGGCGGACAGCGACGGCAAGGCCAATGTCGTGATCTTCACCGACAGCGTCTACGATATCGCCATTGCCAAATCCGACGCCATGGCCGAGGTGATCCGCGCCTGCACCACCTGCAAGCTGCTGACGATCGAGGACACGCCGCTCGCCGAAGCCTCCACCCGCATGCCGCCGCTCACCAATGCGCTGCTTCAGCGGTTCGGCGACGAATGGACCTATTCGCTGACGATCAACGACCTGCCGATCGACTTCATGGCGTCGGCCCTGCAATCCGCCGGCAAGGCGGCGGATGGTTTCCCGCGCAACGTCTCGGCCGGCGACGGTTCGGAAGCCGCCTTCCAGCGCATCCAGCAGAACTACTATCAGACGGGCACGGTCGCCGAGCCCTTGTCGCTGCACGGCTGGCAGGCCGTCGACGAACTGAACCGCGCCTTCGCCGGGGAGAAGGATTCCGGCTACGTCGTGCCGGTGCATCTCTTCCTGCCTGAGAACGTCAAGGAGGACGGCGGCGCGCGTTTCACCTTCGATCCGAACAACGGCTACCGCGACGCCTACAAGAAGATCTGGGGCGTCAACTGATCCTTCCGGCGGGCGTTCGGTGCGCCCGCCCCTATCCCATGGAGAGCAAGATGACCAAAACCTTTTGGCCGGACGACATCCGGCTCGTGATTTCCATTTCCATGCAGTTCGAGGCCGGCGGTGAAGCGCCCTACGGCCCCGGTGGCCCCTTCTCCGGCTTCATCGACATGGACCCCGCCTATCCGGATTTCCCGACGAAGAGCTGGTATCGCTACGGTTATGTCGAAGGCATCCAGCGCATGCTCGATCTCTGGGACAAACACGGCGTCAAGGTGACTTCGCACATGGTCGGCTCCGCCGTCGACCGTAGTCCCGCCGTCGCACGCGAGATCGTCGAGCGCGGTCACGAGGCCGCCGCGCACGGGCGCGACTGGATCCTCCAGGTCGACCTCCAGGAACCGGAGGAGCGGAAATTCATCCGCGACAATGTCGACTCGATCAAGCGGGCCACCGGCGTCGCCCCCGTCGGCTACAATGGCGCGGCCATGCGCGGCACGGTGAACACGCTGAAAATCCTGCAGGACGAGGGTTTCCGCTACCACATCGACGATGTCAGCCGGGACGAGCCTTTCCTCATCCCCGTTCGCGGCAAGGATTTTGCCGTGGTGCCCTATTCGCTGACTCTTAATGACATCGTGCAGTTCGAGGGCTACAAGTTCACCAACACGGAATACGAGCGGCAGCTGAAAGACGAGTTCGACGTGCTCTACGAGGAGGCTGCGACGCGGCGGCGCATGATGTCGATCTCCACGCACGACCGGGTGCAGGGCCGGCCTTTTCGCGTGCGCTCGCTCGACCGTTTCCTCGACTATGCCCTGAAGCACAAGGGCGTCGTGTGCCTGCGCAAGGATATCATCGCCGACTTCGCCCTTTCGGAGCCGACCATCCTGCGCGATCCCAATGCGCATGACGAATGGGCCGATTGGGAACGCCGCAACGGCGACCAGAAGATTCGGCCGATCGCCTGAAGCATGGAGAGGCGGGCGGCGACAACGCCGCCCAAGCCAGGGAGACGCTCTTGACCGACATCACCATCATCGGCGGCGGCATCGTCGGCATCGCGACGGCCTACGAATTGCTCAGCCGCTTTCCCGGCCTTTCGCTCGAAGTGCTGGAGAAGGAGGGAAGCCTTGCTCTGCACCAGACGGGGCGCAACAGCGGCGTCATCCATGCTGGCATCTATTATGCCCCGGGCAGCCTGAAGGCGGAATTCTGCCGTCGCGGCCTTGCCGCCACGCTGCGGTTTTCCGCCGAGCATGGCATCGCGCACGAACAGCCGGGCAAACTCCTGGTGGCGACCGCGCCCGTCGAGATGGAGCGCCTCGCGGCGCTCGAGGCGCGCGCGACGACGAACGGCCTCGATGTCAGGCGCGTCAGTCCGGCGGAGCTACGGGAGATCGAACCCAATATCGTCGGGCTCGGCGCGTTGCTGAGCCCCGCGACCGGTATCGCCGACTACGGTGCGATCGTGCGCCGGATGGCTGCGATCGTCGGCGAGCGTGGCGGGCAGGTGACCCTGGGCGCCGAGGTCCGCCACATTGAGGAACGGGCGAACGACGTGCGCCTCACGCTTGCGGATGGCAGCGTGCGCATCACCCGCCATCTCGTCGTCTGCGCCGGCCTGATGGCGGACAGGCTCGCGGCCCTGTGCGGGCTTGGCGACGATTTCGCAATCGTGCCCTTCAAGGGCGAATATTTCCGCCTTGCCCCGCGCCACGACCAGGTGGTGCGGCACCTCATCTACCCCGTGCCAGACCCGGCCCTGCCCTTCCTCGGTATCCATCTCACCCGCATGATCGGCGGCTACGTCACCGTAGGTCCGAACGCCGTGCTCTCCCTGGCGCGCGAGGGCTACGGCAAGCTTGCCGTCGATTTCGGCGACGTCAGCGACATGGCGCGCTTCCCGGGCTTCTGGCGCACGCTGCGGGCAAACCTCTCGTCCGGTCTCAAGGAAGCGGCAAACTCCGCCTTCCGTCGCCGCTACCTGAAGGCCTGCCAGCGCTACTGCCCTTCGCTGACACTCGCCGATCTCCTTCCGCACCCGCCCGGGATCAGGGCGCAGGCGGTGATGCGCGACGGTACGCTCGTACACGATTTCCTGATCCGCAGTTCGGCCCGAACGATCCACATCTGCAATGCCCCGTCGCCCGCGGCAACGTCCGCTATCCCGATCGCGGAACATATCACCGGCCTTGCCGCCGATGCCTTTTCCCTTGGCGCACGAAGGGTCGCCACCTGAGATCACGATGCGGCTTGCTCGCCCGGGCTTTCTGGATGTCGAGGCGTGCCTGAACGGCTTGCGCTTGGCGTGGCGAAGTGACCGCTGCAATGCGCTCTTGAAATTGTCCTGCATTTGAGCCAGAAAAATGCATGACAAAATGGCAACCCGATGCCGGCGCGCTGCGGCGCCCGGCCTATATTTCCCTGGCAGACCAGTTTTCCGCCGCGATCAAGAACGGCCGCCTCGCGCCGAATGAGAAACTGCCGGCACACCGGGACCTCGCCTATGATCTGAAGCTTTCCATCCAGACTGTCAGCAAGGCCTATGACATTCTCGCCCGGCGCGGTCTCGTGTCGGGCGAGGTGGGTCGCGGCACCTACGTCAAGCCGAGCGGACCATCGTTCCAGCCGCCCTATATGGCCGAAGGCCACGCTGATGTGATCGACCTTTCCATCGTTACGCCCGTCTGCACCACCATGCAGCTCGAGCATATGAAGACGGCGCTCCACCGGCTCGGTGACGTCGTGACGCCCGCCTCCGTCCTGTCGTTTCGGCCAAACACGATCTTTCCCCGACACAATGACGCCGCGAGCGCGTGGCTCGCCACCCTTGGCGTGCATGTTTCGCCTCAGAACGTGCTTTTGACCAACGGCTCCTCCTCCGCCTTCACGATGGCGCTCATGACTGCGGTCGGTCCAGGCGCGATCCTCGCTGCAGAAGAGGTCTGCTACCACGTCGTCCGCCCGCTCGCGGATTATCTCGGCATCCGGGTTCGCGCGATACCTGCCGATGCCGACGGCATGCTGCCCGAGGCTTTGGACGAGGCCTGCAGCCGCGACCAGATCCGCGCGATCACCCTGCAGCCGAACCTCGCCAACCCAACAGCCGTCCTGATGACGGAGGACCGGCGGAGAGCCCTTGTCGATGTGGCGCGCAGACACGACGTCGCGATCGTCGAAGTCGATGTCTTCGGTCCTCTTCTCACCGATCGTCCGCGCCCGATTGCAGCGCTCGCTCCTGAGCGGACGCTCTATGTCACCGGCTTCAGCAAGGTGGCGATGCCGGGCCTGCGCATCGGCTATGCGGTCGCACCGGACCACCTGGCCGCCACCATCGCCAATCGCCAGCTGATGGCGAACTGGATGGCGACGCCAGTCATGGCCGAACTCGCCACGCTCTGGCTTGGCGACGGCACAATCGAGACATTGGTCGGCTGGCAACGAAAGGCGTTGCGCGCGCGCCACCGGATCGTCGCGCAATGTCTGAATGGCCTTTCCTATCGCGCCCATCCGGAAGGGCTGCATGTCTGGCTGCCTCTGTCGCCCGAACACGACGAAGTGGCTTTCACGTCGCAGGCCAGGGCGCGCGGGGTGGCAATCGCGCCCAGCACGCCTTTCTGCCTTTCCGGTTCGCCCGTCGGCGCGGTCCGCGTCTCGGTCGCGGCAACCGAGGAAGACGCGTTGCGCGCCGGTCTCGATACGCTCGCCTCCCTGCTGCGGGCGGCGCCGGACCGGAACGTGCTTTCGCTCTAGCAAATTGACACGTATCTTTTTCTCGGATTGACATGCTTTTGTCTGCGCGGCTCAATAGGCTCCGAACCCCGCGGAGCGTGCATGATCGACGAAATTCAGCCACGCTGGACCCTGGACGAACGGCCCTCCACCCGGCGCGTCGGCCTCATCGCGCTTGCGACCGATCATACTGTCGAGGCAGATTTCCGGCGTCTGGTGGCAAGCGACGAGATTGCCGTCCATGTGACGCGCGTTGCCTATGCCAATCCGACCACGCCGGAAAACCTGCGCGCCATGCAGCCGCTTCTCACCGAGGCCGCATCGCTCATCCTTCCGGGTGAGGAACTGGATGCCATCGTCTATGGCTGCACCTCCGCGTCGGTCGTCATCGGCGAGGATGCGATTGCCGCAGCGCTCGCTGCCGGCAAGCCGCACACGCCGGTCATCACCCCTGCGGGCGCCGCGGCCCAGGCCCTTCACGCGTTGCATGCCAGACGCATCGCCATTCTGACACCCTATCTGCGGCGCACTGCCGAACCCATGCACGCCTTCTTCTCCGATCATGGCTTTGCGGTGGACCGTCTCGTCTGTCTCGGCATGGAAGACGATCGCGTCATGGCGCGCCTGCCACGCGAAGAGATCGTCCGATTGGCCATGGAAACCGTCACGCCGCAGACGGAAGCGCTGTTCATCGCCTGCACGGCGCTGCGTGCCGCGCAATGCGTGCCGGAAATCGAACGACAGACAGGACGTCCCGTCGTTACGAGCAATCTGGCGGCTGCCTGGGCCAGTCTCCGACAGTGCGGTACCGCACCGGACCCGCTGGCGCCCTGCCGCCTCCTCGCACTGACCCAAACCTCATAACCCGCTCACAGGATGTGTTCTTCATGATCGAACTCCCCTTCGCGCTTTCGGAATACAAGGCCAGGCTTCACGCCATTCGCACCGAGATGGCGCGCCGTAACCTCGATCTTCTGATCGTCAACGATGTTGCCAACCAGCACTACATCACCGGCTACGATGGCTGGTCCTTCTATACGCCGCAGGCCGTGCTCGTGCCGCTCGCCGACGAAGAGCCGGTGTGGATCGGTCGTGCCATGGATGCCGCGGGCGGTCTGCTGACGGCCTGGATGAAGCCGGAAAACATCGTCGGCTTCCCGGAAGACCACGTACAGCGCGCCGACCGCCATCCGATGGACTGGATTGCGGCCTGGATCACCCGCAAGGGCTGGGGGCGCGGCAATATCGGCATCGAGCTCGAAGCCTACTATTATTCGCCCAAGGCGCATGCCCGCCTGACCGCCGGCCTGCCGAACGCGACGTTCCACGATGCGGATCTGCTGGTGAACTGGATCCGGAGTGTGAAATCCGAGGCCGAAATCCACTATCTGCGCAAGGCGTCGCGCCTTGCGGAAGCAGCCGTAACCGCCGCCTATGACGTGATTGCGCCTGGCGTGCGCGAATGCGACGCCATTGCCCGCATTCAGGCCGCGCAGGTTGCAGGTTCACCGGATTTCGCCGGCGATATCACCGCCCTTCCCCCGACCATTCTCGCCGGCGAGAATGCGTCGGCCCCCCATGTCATGTGGAGTGATCGCCGCTTCGGCGAAAACGAGACGGTGGCGCTCGAACTCGCCGGCGTCGTCCGTCGCTATACTGCAGGCCTCGCCCGAACCATGCAGCTCGGCACGATGCCCGCCAAGGTCAGCGACACAAGCAAGGCAGTGCTGGAAGGCATGGAGGCCGTGCTGGCGACCGTCAAGGCGGGCGTAACGGCGGAGGACGTCGAGGCGAGCTGGCGTCAGGTCATCCAGCGTTACGGCCTGAAGAAGGAATCGCGGATCGGCTACTCGATCGGCGTCGCCTATCCGCCGGATTGGGGCGAACACACGATCAGCCTGCGGCCCGGCGACAAGACCATCCTGAAGCCCGGCAATGTGCTGCACGCCATTCTCGGCATGTGGATGGACGGCTGGGGCATCGAGATCAGCGAGACCTTCCTGGTGACCGAGCGCGGCTGCGAGACGCTCACCAATTTCCCGCGGGACATCCATGTTAAAGCCTGATCATGACCCCGTCGGACTGGAGCCCGCCCTCGAACGCCGGATGGTTGACGTCCGGCGTCACCTGCACCGCAATCCCGAACTCTCGAACGAGGAGCGCGAGACGCAGGCCTATCTGAAGCAGGTGCTCGAAACGGCGGGCCTCGATACCGTCCGGCCCGTCGCGGGATTCGGGCTCGCTGTGGATATCGTCGGCACCGCCGGCCCGTCCAACCGAAAGGTGGTGATCCGCGCCGATATCGATGCCTTGCCGATCAACGAGACGTCGGGCGTGCCGTTTACATCGGAGCGGCCGGGCGTGATGCATGCCTGCGGCCACGATGCCCATGCCGCGATGGGCTACGCCGCCGCGGTTCTTCTCGACAGTCAGAAGCAAACCTTCAGTGGCACCGTGCGGCTGATCTTCCAGCCCGCGGAGGAAGCCGAGCCGCTTGGCGGCCGGCGTGTGATCGCGGAAGGCCTGCTGGATGACGTGGATGCTGCAATCGGCATCCATGTCGATCCCTATACGCCAGCCGGGCGGATTGCGGTTGGCGCGGGTCCCTATACACTTGCCTGCGACACCTTCGACGTCGTGGTTACCGGCAATTCCGCCCATGCGGCGAAACCTTCGGACGGCGTGGACGCGATCGCCGTCGCCTGCTCCATGGTCACGGAATTGCAGAAGATCGTCTCGCGCGAGATCGATCCCTACGATCCGCTGGTCGTTTCCGTTACCGGCATCGAGGGCGGTGGTGCGTACAATGTCATCGCTCCCGAAGTCCGGTTGAAGGGCACGATCCGCAGCGGCCATGAAGAAACCCGGCAGAAGGCCTGGCATCGCCTGCGCCAGATCCTCGTAAGCCTTGCCGCGGCCCACGGCGCCGGCGTCGATATCAACCTTCATCGCGGTGAGCCACCCGTCGTCAATTCACCTGACATGGTGGACATCGTCCGGCGGGCTGGCGCCGAAGTGGTCGGGCGGGACAATGTTCTCAATGCCCCCGGCTGGACCGCCGCGGACGACTTCGCCTTCTACAGTGAGAAGTGCCCCTCCGTGTATTTCCGGCTCGGCATTCGCAACGAGACCATCGACGCGGTCTACCCCCTGCATCATCCCAAGTTTCGCGTCGACGAGCGAGCCCTGCCGCTTGGAGCGGAGATCCTCGCTCGGGCTGCAACCGCATTCCTTATGGAAACGAGGGAAATATAGGAGAGCAACGCTTGCGACGGCAGCTTTTGCATCTTGGCTTTGCAGTTGTGTGGAATCGAACCGGTGAAACGTCGTACCGGATGAGCGTTTGCAAGTCTCAAGCCAGGTAGAGCGGATGGATGCAGGCCTTCTGTCATCAAGGCAGGCGGACCTGACCCAAAAAACAATTGCAATCGCTCATGCGACGCGGAAAATGCAATCGCACGCTGGGAGATATGAATGTTGTTTCGCGCAATACTGGTCGGCATCATCTTCTTGATCGCCGGGGCGGCCGCCGCCGAAACCAAGGTCGCGTTGCTGATTGCGAACGCAAACTACACCTCCGTCACGCCCCTGAAAAATCCGCCCAATGACATTGCCGCCATGCGCGCGACGCTGGAAACTGCGGGCTTCAACATCACGACGCTGGAGAACGGTACGCGTGCCGAGATGTCGGCTGCGTTGGCCTCCTTTGAAGAGAAGGTGGGCAATGCCGACATCGGCTTGGTTTATTACTCCGGGCACGGCGTTGAAGTGAACGGCGAAAACTTCCTTATTCCCGTTGATGCCGCGCTCCGCTCGGACCGTGATGTCAAATACGAAGCGATCGTTTTGAGTGACGTCCTTGGCGTTCTCTCGAAAGCGCGTAGTTTCAAGTTGGTCCTTCTGGATGCGTGTCGCGACAATCCATTCCTGAAAACCATGAAGCAAGGCTTGACCAAGGGAGCGCCGACACGCGGCCTTGCCCGCGTAGACTCGGCGGAAAGCAACATGCTGATTGGATACGCAACGGCGCCCGGCGATGTTGCGACGGATGGCGACGGCGCCACCAGTCCCTATGCGAAAGCGCTCGCACGCCATATCGCCTCGCCTGGATTGGAGATCGAGACCGCTCTGCGCGCCGTTGCCAAAGAGGTTTTCGAGGCGACCGGAGGCAAACAGCGGCCTTATAAGACAGGCTCGCTGTTCGACACCGTGATGCTTGGCCCAACCGAAACCGCGCCCATAGCGAAAGACGATGTGTGCCGCGATGCGGCAACCCATTGGGCCGCAATCAGCAACAGCACGGCGCGCGCGCTTTTCGAAGAGCATCTTCAAAACTTCTCGAACTGTGCCTTTGCCTCACTGGCCCGCATGAAGCTGGCTTCGTTGGAGCCAGATCAGGGCACGGAACGCATGACCATCGCGATTCCGACGCTGTCGGCGCAGGAGGGTGAAAACGACACGCCGCAAACCGATTGTGATCTGCTGGCGGCAGCACCGGACGACAGGATGAAGCTCGCGTCCGTCCCCGGCGTGGCTTTCACGGAGATCGCGGTCGATCGAGCGTTGGAGGCGTGTCAGGCGGCTGTCGATCAGTACCCGAGGACAGCGCGGCTTTGGTACCAGCTTGGAAGAAGCCAGCACAAGGCAGGTGAATATGCCAAGGCTTCCGAGGCTTACATCGTTGCCGGAAACTACGGCAGTGCCGCCGCGGTGAACGGGCTTGGGCGGCTTCTGGCGCTTCTGGCGCGGGAAGGCAAAACGGAAGAATTCGTGCCGGTACTCGCCTGGTTCCAGGAGCACGTCACGAAGGAGCAAGCGTCGACCGCGACGGAGTTGGGAAGCGCATTTGAGGAAAAAGCGCAGATGAAGCGCGCGATCGATGTCTACAGCGTCGCGGCCAAATTCGATGAGCCAAACGCGCTCTATAAATTGAGCTGGTTTGCCGACAGAGGTACGTTTGGAGCGAGCGATCCGAAATTGGCCGCCACCTACATGATCAGATCATTGAAGAGTGGTCTGCTGACCCATTTCCAGTCCGACGTCTGGTATGGATCGCCACGCATCATCGAGGAGAACCAATGGTCCTTCGATTTTCGCCTCGCTCTGCAAAGGGAAATGATTTCCGCCGGAGTCTATAGCGGCAAGGTTGATGGGCGACTGGGCCCGTCGACGGTCAAGGCCGTAGAACGCCTTCGCAAAAAGCTATGACGCCCGCTGTCCGGAACGCTGGTGGTGAGCCGCTCTGCATCGTGCCGTCTGTTTGCGGTAGGCCCGAATGACGTCAAGCAGGCCTCTCGCCCCTCATCGCGGCCCTTGGTCGCCATCCTTCGATGTCAGGTAGCCGACGGCGATCTCTCGCATCCGGTCTCTCCCGAACAGGGCGCCGTGACCGCCATGGACGACGCCGACGTCAAGTTCCACCAGGCGCGCCATGGTGACCTTGTAGGCGTCGACGTCGCATCCCGGCAGATCATCGACGAGGCCGCCTTCGTAGATGGCGTCTCCGCTGAAGAATTCTCCCGTCCTCTGATCGAACAGGCCGATGGAACCGGGAGAGTGGCCGGGAAGGTGCAGGACCGTATAACAGGCGTCGCCGATGTCGATGACATCGTTCTCCTCCAGGATCCTGGTGAGCGGTGCCATTGAAATTTCGTAGGTTTGCGGCGTCGTACCCGTCGGCGCCGCGGCGGTCAGGGCGTCCGGCTGCGTGCGGAAATAATCGGCGAGCGTGTTCTCGTCCGGCATGAGCGCGAAGGCCGCGGCTTCTGCCGCGTGACCCAGCCGGGTCCCGAATTCGTGGAACGAACCGACATGATCGACGTGAACATGGGTCGCCACCGCAAGGACGGGCTTGCCCGCGGCAACGGACAACGCGCTCCCGAGATCGGCGAGGCCCATTCCGAAGTCGATAACGAGGTCGGCATCCTTGCCGACGACGTGGAACATGTTGGCCTGGAAAAAACTATGGACATGCGGCTCCCATATGCGGGTGAGCCGGTTCGACAGCGCTTCCTTTGAAAACCAGTTCGCGTTCTTCAAGATTGCCTCGCTCAATGCAGCAGCTTGCCGAGGAAGCGCTTTGTGCGCTCGTGCGTCGGGGCTGAAAACAGGATGTCGGGCGTGTTGCGCTCGATGATCTGGCCACCATCCATGAAGACCACTTCGCTGGCGACCTCACGCGCGAAACCCATTTCGTGGGTGACGCAGACCATCGTCATGCCGTCGGCGGCAAGCGAGATCATCGTGTCCAGCACCTCCTTGACCATTTCGGGATCAAGCGCCGAAGTCGGTTCATCGAACAGCATGATGCTGGGGTTCATGCAAAGGGCACGCGCGATGGCGACGCGCTGCTGCTGGCCGCCGGAAAGCTGGCCCGGATACTTGTCTGCCTTTTCGGGAATGTGCACGCGTTCAAGATAGGTCATGGCGATCTCGGCAGCCTGCTTCTTCGGCAGCTTGCGTACCCAGCGCTGGGCGACCGTGCAGTTTTCCAGCACCGTCAGGTGCGGGAACAGGTTGAAGTGCTGGAAGACCATGCCGACGTCGCTGCGCACGCGATCGATGCGCTTGAGCTGGCTGGTGAGCTCGACGCCGTTGACGGTAATCGATCCCTCCTGATGCACTTCCAGACGGTTCAGGCAGCGAATCAACGTCGATTTGCCCGAGCCCGACGGACCGCAGATGACGATGCGCTCACCCTTGTTCACGGTCAGGTCTATGCCCTTGAGGACCTGGAAGGCGCCGTACCATTTGTTGACGCCGGCAACCTGGATTGCGGTTTGCGTGTTCATGTCCAACCCTCGGGTTCGTGGCGGTCAGCGGTAGCCGCGCGAAAGCACATGTTCGATGCGGTTCTGGGCGAGCGTCAGCACCGAGACGATGATGAGATAGTAGACGAGTGCCGCACCGTACCATTCGAGAAAACGGAAGCTGGTGGCGATCGCGAACTGCGAGACCGTCATCAGTTCCTTCAGCGAGATCACGGTCGCAAGCGACGTGGTCTTCAACAGCGAGATGAACTCGTTCATCAGCGCGGGAACCGCGATCCTGAGTGCCTGCGGCATGGTGATCACCAGAAAGATCTGCCAGCGATGCATGCCGAGCGCGGCCGCGCCTTCCCGCTGCCCATGTCCCACGGCGGCAAAGGCGCTACGGAGGATTTCGGCCAGATAGGCGATCTGGATCAGGGAGAGCGCCAGGAAGGCCGCAAAGAACGGCGTGAACCAGCCGGCCCGGAAGATTTCGGAAATCTGCGGCAGGCCGTTCCACACGAACAGCAGCACGAGCAGTGCGGGTGCGCCGCGGAACAGCCAGACATAGAGCGTCGCCAGCCATCGGGCGGAGCGACGCGGTGAGCCTGCCATGGAGCCAAGCCCCATGCCGAGCACGAGGGACACGGCCATGACGCAAAGGGAGAGGCCGATCGTCAGGAGTGCCCCCTTGAAAAGGGGGGCACTGAAGATTGCCTGAAGGAAGAGATCGAGCTGGAACAACGGGATTGCCGATCGTCAGTTCACGTCGTGGGAAACGTCGGTCGATGTTTCCGGCAGGTTCCACTTCTTGAGGAATGCCTTCATCTCGCCGCTCGCCTGCAAGGCCTCGATCGCGTCCTTCAGCATCTGCCGGTCGCCATCGCTCTTGCGCAGGTAGATGCCGTAGTTCTCGCTTTCCTCGTAGGTATAGGGGATGGCCAATCGGCCCGGCACCTGGAGCATGCGATAGGCAGCGGTCGTATCCTGCGTGATCGTCGCGGTCGCGCGGCCGACCAGGATCTGCTCGATGACACCGGATGCGGACGGGTAGGTCTGCGCCTCGATCGGCGCCTTGCCGGCAGCTTGCAGTTCGGCATTGAGATCTGCGACCGTCTTTTCGTAGGTCGTGCCGGCCTCGATCGCCATGATCTTGCCGCTGACATCGGCCGGGACTTTCGTCTCCGTGTCGCTCGCCGCGGTGACCAGCACGACGTGAGAGCCGAAATACGGAATGCCGTCATATTTTTCGAGGCGGGCCGGCGTGATCATGATGCCGCTTGCGACAAGGTCGCAGCGCTTGGAATCGAGCGACGGCAGCAGGCCCTTGAAGTCACCGACGACATATTCGGCCTTCGCACCCCACCGTTTGGCAATGGCGTCCATGACGTCGATCTCAAAGCCCACGAGATCCTTGTCGCCCGGATTTTCATAATATTCCATCGGCGGAAATTCGCCGCTGGTGCAGATCTTCAAGACGCCGCCCGATACGAAATCGGGCTTCTGGTCGGCGGAAAGAGCCGTGCCGGCGCTGAGCAGAGCGGCAAACATGCTGCCTGCGAGGAGCGAGATTTTCCTTCCCGGTTTTGCTTTCATCATGATCGTGTTCCCTTGTTGTGGTTTTTTGTATCGCGGTTTTTGAAGTCGTATAGAAACGCCTTTCGCAGACAAGCTAAATGTTTTGCTTGCCAAAGCGCAGAAAAACTAAACTATAGAGCTAGTTGAAGGCGTTGAGAATCCGGCCGTATGTCTCGGTGTCGAAGGCCGGGAGGATGAGCGGCTCGACATGTCCGTCCCTGCGCGCCGTGAGCACGTACTGCATCATGGCTTCGTTGCTCGGCATCTCGAAAACCTGCATGAAATCGTAGATGCCGAGCAAGGCGTAGAAGGCGATCGATCTCCCGCCGAGTTCCGCGACGCGATCCTCGCTGACCTTCCGGCGCTTCGCGCTATCCGTCAGCTCGGTAAGCCCCTTTTGTGTGAGACGCATGAGGGAAACGTATTTATGGGCCTCGCTCATGTCGCGGAATTTCCCAGTTTCTTCAGGCCTTCGAGCACCGCCGCGGTATCGGTCAGTGCACCGAAGATGCCGTTCTCGACGGTGACCATGTGGAGGGCGGCCTCGTGGGCATATTGATCGCCACTTGCGCAGGCGTCCGAGATGGTCAGGCACTGGAAGTTCCGGTCGCAGGCTTCACGCAGCGTCGTGTGAACACAGACGTCGGTGGTGCAGCCGGAAAACAGCAGATGCGTGATGCCCTGCGCGCGCAGAACATGCTCGAAATCGGTGTAGGTGAAGGCGCTGTTGCAGGTCTTGTCGACGATGATGTCCTGCGGACGCACGTCAAGTTCCGGAACGATCTGGAAACCGGGGCTTGAGCGCAGCAGAGCCGTCGTTCCCTCAAGGCCCGAACGCTGGCGGCGCCATTTTTCGTAAGGGGTCATATCCGCGAGATCTTCGCGGTAGCCTTGCCGGGTGTGAATGATCTGGATGCCCGACTGACGGCAGGCAGCGATGAGCTGGTTCACTGCAGGAAGGATCGCGCGAAGCGGCGCGGGGTCGTAACCCTGTCGTGCGAAATAACCCGTGGTCGAGAGGAAATCCTCCTGCAGATCGATGACGATCAGCGCCGTTTTGCGGGCATCGAGATTGCCGTCATAGGGGTAATCGAATGGTCTTGCCGAGATCATGAACGTTCTCCTCTTTCTCAAGGGGATAGCACTCTTAACAGTTTGAAAAAATCAATTTAAAATCACCGATATCGTTCTATTATACTAAACGATTATCTGGATACGAAGATGAGCCGCCTCCCACCCTACCTGCAATATCTGCCCGCTTTCGAGGCGACGGCCCGGCTCGGCGGTGTGCGGCAGGCGGCGGAGGAATTGAACCTCAGTCCGAGCGCGATTTCGTTGCAACTCAAGAAGTTGAGCGATGCAACGGGCATCATCCTGTTTCAAAAGTCGGGGCGGAATGTCGCCCTCACCCAGGCCGGCCGGGATTTTTCGCAGACCGTGGCCCTATCCCTCGGTCAACTCGATACGGCGACGCGGGCATCGCGGAAACTGACCTCCGGCGACCAGCCTGCATCGCTGTCGGTTTCCGTGCCGACTGCGCTCGGGATCGCCTGGCTGACGGCGACCATCGTCGATTTTGCGCAGTCGCACGGCATTTCCAATCTCACCATCAATGAGGCGATCACCGCTACGGACGTGGATTGGGCGGACAACGACATGGCGATCGTCTACGACAACCCGCCGTTCACCGGAAAACACTGGCGCTCGCTGAGCGAGGTCCGGCTGTGCGCCGTATGCTCGCCGACCTTGTTCCCGCGGCTCGACCTGCGCAATCGCGACAGGAAGCTGAGCGGCGTCGCGCTGCTGCATGAGGACGACGGCGGGGAATGGGCGAAATGGTCCGTCGCGGCCCGCATCGCCCTTGAGGGCAATACCCGTGTCCGGGTGAATTCGGTGGCGCAGGCGATCGCTTCTGCCGTTCAGGGGCGCGGCGTGGCACTCGTCTCGGACGTGCTGACGCGAAACTATCTGAGTGAAGGGCGGCTTATCCAGCCGTTTTCCACCACGATCAATGCGGCGCGGGAATATTACATCGTCTGTGCTGTCGATCGCGCGAATGACCCCGTCCTGCGTGCGCTGGCCGATCGTATCGTCGAGCAGCTGCGCCCGGGGCGGGACCAGAATGCCTGATCCGTTGAACGTCAACTGAGGAAAGAAACCGATGGCGCTGCCACCCCTTCATGCATTTCGCGTCTTCGAAAGCGTCGCGCGGCTCGGCAATGTCGGTGCGGCGGCAGCGGAGCTGCATGTGACGCCCGGTGCCGTCAGTCAGCAAATCCGCGCGCTCCAGGTATCGCTTGGCGTCGACCTCTTTCAAAAGCGCGGCCGGCAACTGGCTCTGACCCCGAGCGGAAGCCAGCTCCAGCGTTCGGTGGCAAGCGCCATGGACGCGATCCATACCGGCGTGCGCCAGCTCTCGGCGCATAGATACGGCGGAGCGCCAAAGCAGTCCCTGACCATCTCCATCCCGCAGGTGCATGGCGTCACCTGGCTTGCCACCCGACTTTTCACCTTCATGGCGGAAAGCCCCAATTTTCAGCTGAAGGTTTTGACCTCCAGCCATTTCCACGGCGTCGACTGGCGCAAGACGGATGTCGCGATCGTCTATGGCATGCCGCCGTGGCCAGGCTTCTGGTGGCGCCTGCTGCACGGCATTCACATGACGCCGGTTTGCAGCCCCCAGCTCCTGCGTGGGCCGAACGCCATCCGCCAACCCTCAGACCTCGCCTATCACAGGCTTTTGCATGAGGATGACGGCTCGCAGTGGCGGCGCTGGCAGGCCGAAGCCGGGATTCCCTATGCCGGTGAATCCGACGTGCATTTCGATGACTTCGGCATCGTGCTCCAAGCCGCCCGGGATGGCTTTGGAGTGGCGCTCAGCGATGAAGTCGTGTCTGCCCGCGATCTCGACGAAGGCCGGTTGGTGCAGCCGCTGCGCCTGAGCGTGCCGGCCCTCCACAACTACTATTGCATCTGCCCGGATACGAAACGTGAGACCGCCGAGGTCAGCTCCTTCATCGCCTGGCTCATAGAGGAAGCGGCATCACCGGCAGGATCGCAGGCCGATCCGTAACCTCCACGGGCTTCGTTTCGCAGCGTGAACATCCATCCGTTCGAAGACGGCTTCCAAACCTGAGCTCTCGGTGGTGTGATTCCTTCAAGCGGGGATGCGTGGAGCGGGTTGGGCGTCGTTTTTTAGGCTGGCTAAAAAAATGTTGACAACGCTCCGCGCCCGCGCTCTATTGAAGTAATACTAAAAAACGGGTGAACATATGGCAAGTGTCGAACGGCCCAACGCAGGGACAGATCCTGCTGTGGGCGAGCGTCTTCGCATGCGGCGTCGGGAGCTTAAGATGACATTGCAGGAGGTTGCGGATAGTGCCGGATTCTCGGTCGGCTTCATCTCGCAGATCGAGCGTGGCATCACCGTACCCTCGCTGACGTCGCTGGTCGCCGTCTGCCGTGCCCTGAAGACGGATGTCGGTTCGTTCTTCCAGACCCCCAAGGTCGATGCGCCGATTACCCGTCGCGAAGGCCGCCCCGTCTATGCCGTCGGCGGAACGCCCGGAAACACCGTCACCTATGAACGCCTTTCCGCTTCCTTTCCGGGCAATGTGCTGCGCTCCACGCTGATCCACGAGCCGCCGGGTTTTCGAAGCGAGCCGATGTCGCACGAGGGCGAGGAAATCTTCTTCGTCGTCTCCGGCTCGCTGACCATCGAAATCGACGGCGAGCGCACGATCCTGGACGCGGGCGACTCTGCGCACTTCCCCTCCCGGCTGACGCACGTCACCTGGAACCACACGGCCGAGCCGACGACGATCTTCCACACCTGTACCATGGACGTATTCGGCGACGAGGGAATGCCCAACGAGGCGCAGCCGAGCCTCGTCGTCAAGCGCTCTGCGGCCCGTCGCAGTGCGCCCAAACCGCTCAAGACAACCAGATCCTCGGGATAACAAGGGAACAGCAATGACATCCGTATCGAAGACAATCGCGGCAGCCCTGCTCGCCGCAACGGCCTTCTGCGCCCATGCGAATGCCGAAACGGTCCTCCGCCTTGATGAATCACCGGTCGGCGAACTCGACCCGGCAAAGGCGTCGGACTATGCCGACAGCATCCTGATGTACAACGTCTACGACACGCTGGTCATTCCGAAGCAGGGCCAGCCGGGCTACGATCCGTTCCTGGCAACCGGCTTCGAAACGACCGACGGCAAGACCTATACGTTCAAGCTGCGCACCGATGTGACCTTCCAGAGCGGCAATGCGCTGACGGCCGACGACGTGGTCTTCTCCTTCGAGCGCACGAAGGCGCTCGGCCAGGGCCTTTCCTATCTGTTCGAGAATGTCGAGAAGGCGGAAGCCGTCGATCCCGCGACCGTGAAATTCACGCTGAAGGAAGTCTACGCGCCCTTCATTTCCGCCCTCACCCGCCTGCCCATCGTCGACAAGGCGCTGGTCATGCAGAATCTCGGGGAAGGCGACGGCGAGATGAAGGACTGGGGACAGGCCTATCTCTCCACGCATGCGGCCGGTTCGGGCGCCTACAAGCTCGTCTCGCACAATCCGCAGGAAGAGACGGTGATGGCGAAGAACCCGGACTTCTTCCTGAAGGTGCCGGCCGCCGCGCCCGACACGGTGCGCCTGCGCTACGGCCTCGAAGCCGCGACCGTCCGCACGCTGATCGCGCAGGGCGAACACGAGATTTCCTCGCAGTGGTTGCCGCCGGAAGTGCTGAAGTCGCTTGCCGCCGACGGCGCCCAGCTTCTCACCGAGAAGGGCACGACCGAGTTCTACATCAAGCTGAACACGGCAAAGCCGCCCTTCGACGATGTAGAATGCCGCCTCGCCGTATCCTACGCCTTCGACTACGAATCCGGCGTGCGCATGGTCGCCGTGACCGATCAGGTCTCGCAGGGCAGCCCGGCGACGGGCGCTATCCCGGTCGGCATGCTCGGCGCTCTCTCGGGCGAACCGATGAAGCGCGATGTCGAGAAGGCGAGGGAACATCTCGCCAAATGCAAGTACAAGCCCGAGGAAATGAAGGTCGACCTCAGCTGGATCGGCGAAGTGCCGCTTGAGGAGCGCTTCGCCCTTCTCATGCAGGCGAACTTTGCCGAGATCGGCATCAAGGCCGAGGTGAAGAAGCTGCCCTGGGCGCTCTTCACCGAGCAGGTCGCCAAGCCGGAGAACACGCCCGCGATCAGCCAGATCTTCGTCAACACGATGTCGGGCGATCCGGATTCGCTGCTCTACACCATGTATCATTCGAGCGCGGCCGGCACGTGGATGTCGCCGGAGCACCTGAAGGATGCGGAAGTCGATGCTCTCCTGGAGAAGGGCCGCACGACGCTGGACGAGGCGGAGCGCGCCAAGGTCTATGAAGCGGCAAACAAGCGGCTGATCGCCATTGCCCCGTCGATCTTCGCGCAGGACCAGACGGCGGTCTTCGCCGCTTCCAGCAAGGTTTCCGTCCCGGCGCTCAGCGATCCGTCCAAGGCTTTCGCCCTTGCCGGCTTCGGCTTCACCTTCCGCCTGATGGAAATGAAACAATAACCGACGACGCAGACCGGGCCGCAGTAGCGGCCCGGAACCGTCCACAGGGTTACAGCCATGTCTCCGTTCCTCCGCCTCCTCGCGAAGCGGCTGGGTACCTCTTTGATCGTGCTGATCGGGGTATCGCTGCTGATCTTCGCCATTGCCCGGGTCATTCCCGGCGATCCTGCGCGCATCGCGCTTGGGCCGAATGCAACGCCGGAAGCCGTCGCCGCGCTGCGCGACAAGCTGCATCTCGATGCATCCTTCTTCGCGCAATACGGCTACTTCCTTGCCGATCTCTTGCGAGGCGACCTCGGCGTCTCGCTCTACACGAACCGTCCGGTCATGGCCGATATCGCGCAGTTCCTGCCGGCAACGCTGGAGCTGGTCGTCGTCTCCGGCCTGATGATGATCGCCATCGGCCTGCCGCTCGGCATCCTCTCGGCCCGCCATCGCGGAAGCTGGGTAGATCATACGATCCGGCTGGTGACGATGCTCGGCGTCTCCGCGCCCGCCTTCGTCTGGGCGGTGGTGCTGATGCTGGTCTTTGCCTATTTCATCAAGCTCTTCCCCATTGCGGGCCGTCTGTCGGACAGCATCACGGTGCAGAACGTCACGGGCTTCATGCTGGTCGACACGCTGCTTGCCGGCAATCTCAAGGCCTTTGCCGATGCCGTCTGGCACCTCATCCTGCCGGCCTTCGCACTCGCGCTTTCCGGCATCGGACAGGCCGCCCGCCTCGTTCGCTCCAACATGGTGGAGACCTATGAGCGGCCCTATATCGAGATGGCGGAGGCCTATGGCTTCCCGGAAAAGCGCATCGCCAGGCGCTATGCCTTCCGCCCCTCGCTGATCCCCTCGCTCACCATCATCGGCCTCGATTTTGCCGCCATGCTCGGCAGCGCCTTCCTCGTGGAAGCCGTCTATGCCTGGCCCGGCCTGTCGCGCTACGGCGTCGCCGTCATCCTGCGCAAGGACCTCAACGCCATCGTCGGTACCGTGCTGATCATCTCGGCCATGTTCCTCATCGTCAACATCGTCGTGGATCTCCTGGTCTCGATCATCAATCCGCGCATCCGGCTTTCGCAGAGGGCATCATGAAAAAGACCCTCGTCATTCTGGCGGGAAATCCCCTGTCGCTGATCGGCCTCGTCCTCGTCGGGATCGTCGTGTTCTCGGCCGTCTTCGCCGATTTCATCACGCCCTTCCCCGAGCATGTCGGCGCCGTGGTGGACTTCGCCAATTTCAACCAACCGCCGCACTGGCCGAACATCTTCGGCACGGACCTCGTCGGCCGCGATCTCTTCACCCGCGTCGTCTATGCCTACCGGGTCTCGCTGATCCTCGGCATCGTCGTGCTCGTCATAGCGGTACCGGTCGGCGTCGCCATCGGCCTTGCCGCCGGCTATCTCGGCGGCTGGACGGAATATCTCCTGATGCGGCTCACCGACGTCTTCCTGTCGATCCCGCCGCTCGTCCTCGCCATGTCCATCATGGGTCTCCTGGAGCCGACGCTCACCAATGGCATGATCGCGGTGACGGTCATGTGGTGGCCCTGGTATACGCGCCTCGTCTACAACATCGCCCGCTCCGAGAAGGAAGAGGGCTATGTGCTGGCGGCGGAAGTCATCGGCGCGTCGAAGCTGCACATCATGTTCCGCGAAATCCTGCCGAACTGCGTGCCCTCGATCATCACCAAGATGACGCTCGACTTCGGCTTCGTCATCCTGATCGCCTCCTCGCTCTCCTTCCTCGGCCTCGGCGTGCAACCGCCCACCCCGGACCTCGGCTCCATGGTGGCGGAAGGCGCGAAGTACCTGCCGGATAGCTGGTGGCTCACCGTGTTCCCCGGCCTTGCCATCCTGATCGCCGTCTTCGGCTTCAACCTGATCGGCGATGCGTTGCGCGAAATCCTCGGAGTGGATCAATGACGACCCCTACCCTCAGGATCGACGATCTCCGCCTCGGCTTCAGGACCTGGTCCGGCACGATCGACGTATTGCACGGCATCTCGCTGCACATCCGGAAGGGCGAGCGTGTCGCGCTCGTCGGCGAGTCCGGTTCCGGCAAGTCGGTGACGGCGCGCATCGTGCTCGGCATGCTCCAGCAGCTCAAGACCGCTCGCATATCCGGCACGGTGGAGTTCGAGGGCATCAATCTCGAAACGCTGAAGCCCGCCTCGCGCCATGCCCTGCGCGGTACGGCGATGTCGATGATCTTCCAGGATCCGACCTCGTCGCTGAACCCGGTCTACCCGATCTTCACGCTGTTCCGCGAAGTGCTGCAGCGCGCCGAGCCGGGCATCGACGAGGAGAGCGCCCGCCGCAAGGCCATCGCGGCGCTTGCGGATGTCGCCATCAACGAGCCGGAGCGCGTGCTGGAATCCTATGCTTTCCAGCTCTCGGGCGGCCAGCGCCAGCGCGTGATGATCGCCATGGCCCTGGCCTGCGAGCCGGCCCTGTTGATTGCCGACGAACCCACCACGGCCCTGGACGTGACGGTGCAGGCCCAGACGCTCCGGCTGATGTCCGAGCTTGTCGAGAAGCACAAGACCTCGGTGCTCTTCATCTCGCACAATCTCGGCGTGGTGCGTGAATTCGCCGACCGGGTCTATGTCATCTACAAGGGCAACATCGTCGAGCATGGCCCGACCGCCGCGCTCTTCGACGACCCGCGCCATCCCTATACGCGCGCCCTGCTCTCGGCCGTGCCGCGTATTACCGGGGGCGGCATTCCCGATCTCGACGACGATCCGGCGCAATTTCTGGCACCCCTCGTCGCCCATGAAGGTTTCAGCGAGAAGGAACTCCTCCCGTGAGCACGCTTCTTTCCGTTTCCGACGTCTCCAAGCATTTCGAGGTCAACGGGCGCACGGTGAAGGCGCTCGACGGTGTCTCCTTCACTGTCGAGAAGGGCGAATGCCTTGCCATTGTCGGAGAGTCCGGCTCGGGCAAGTCGACCATCGCCAACATCATCCTCGGCATCTACGGTGCGACGACGGGAAACCTCACCTTCAAGGACGAGGCGCTGCCGGCGAAACGCACGCAGGAACACCGCCAGGCGATCCAGCTCGTTCAGCAGAACCCGCTTTCCTCGCTGAATCCGCGCAGATCCATCGGAGCCTCGCTGCGTCTGGCGCTCGATGTTCACAATATCGGCGAAAAGGCAGGCCGTACCGCGCGCACCGGTGAATTGCTGGAGGAAGTGGGGCTTCCCGCGGAATTCCGCACCCGCGCACCGTCAGCCCTTTCCGGCGGCCAGCGCCAGCGCGTCGCGATCGCCCGGGCGCTCGCCTGCCAGTCGGAACTCGTCGTGCTCGACGAGCCGACCTCCGCGCTCGACGTGCTGGTACAGGCGCGCGTGCTGAAGCTTCTGAAGACGCTGAAGGAAAGCCGCGGGCTGACCTATGTCTTCATCACCCACGACCTTTCGGTCGTGCGCAACATCGCGGATCGCGTCGCCGTCTTCGAAAAGGGCCGGCTGGTCGAGCTCGCCACGACCGACGCGATCTTCACCCGACCCGAAAATCCCTACACGCGCCGGCTCATCGGCGCCGTTCCCGTCGTCAGCTCAGAGGAAGCGGCGCTCCGGGATCACATCATGGAGCAAGAGAATGGAAATGCCTGATTACACCGCCTTCGTCGAAGCCGTTGCCGCCGCCGGCGGCCAGCCGGCCAAGGCCTATGCGGCGCTGGAGCAACTCGTGAAGGACGTCGTCGGCGTCAAGCTCTTCACCATCATGACCTCGGATACGACCGACAAGCTGTCCGAACGCATCTATTCCAGCATGCCGGATGTCTACCCGGTCTCCGGCACCAAGCCCTACAACGAGACCGAATGGTCGGAGATCACGCTGAACCGCAAGGAGACCTTCGTCGCCAACACGATCGAGGATATCGCCAAGGTCTTCGACGACCACGCGCTCATCCTCTCGCTCGGCTGCCAGTCGGTCATCAATGTGCCGATCATCGTCGACGGCGAGGTCATCGGCACGCTGAATTGCCTGCATGACCGCGACTACTACACCGAGGACCGCATTCGCGCCGCCGACGCGCTGAAACTGCCCGGCGCCGTCTGCATGCTGCTGCACGCTCAGCAGAAGAGGGAGGAAAACTGATGAGCCAGAAGACCATCCGTGTCGCGACCGATGTCGGCGGCACGTTCACCGATCTCGTCTGCTTCGAGACGGATCATGAAACGGGCGAATCCCGCATCACGACGGCCAAGTCCGACACCACCCCGCCCAATTTCGAGCAGGGGGTGCTGAACGTTCTCGACAAGGGCGGCGTCGACCCGAAGACGGTCGACTTCCTCGCCCATGGCACCACCGTCGTCATCAACGCGCTGACCGAGCGCAAGGGCGTCAAGGTCGGGCTCATCACGACGGAAGGCTTCCGGGATTCGCTGGAAATCGCCCGCGGCAACCGGCCGGACTTCTTCAACCTGCACTACCGCAAGCCGGAGCCCTTCGTTCCGAGATATCTGCGCCGCGAACTGCCGGGGCGCTTCGACTACCACGGCACGGAGATGAAACCGCTCGATCTCTCGGGCCTGCCCGCCATTCTCGACGACTTCCGCGCCGATGGTGTCGAAGCCATCGCCGTCTGCTTCCTGCACTCCTACGCCAATCCTGGCCACGAGCGGGCGACAATCGCGGAGATCGCGCGGCTGTGGCCCGAAATCGCCACCGTCGCCTCGCACCAGATCACCCGCGAGTGGCGTGAATACGAGCGCACCAACACGACCGTCATGTCCGCCTATGTGCAGCCGACGGCAGAACGTTACCTATCGCGCCTCAATGACGGCCTCGCCGGCAAGGGGTTCGACGGAAACCTCTTCGTGATGCAGTCGAACTGCGGCGTGGATTCCCTTGAATCGGTGAAGAAAATCCCGATCACCATGGTCGAATCCGGCCCGGCCTCCGGCTTCTGGGGCGCGGCTGAACTCGGCAAGCTGATCGGCGAGCCGAACGTTCTGGCCCTCGATATCGGCGGCACCACGGCGAAGTGCTCGCTGATCGAAGACGGCCAGGTCCGCATCATGACGGACTACTGGATCGAGCGCGATCGCACCTCGGCCGGCTACCCGATCATGGTACCGGTGGTCGATCTCGTCGAGATCGGCAATGGTGGCGGCTCCATCGCCTGGGTCGACGACTTCGGCAAGCTGCATGTCGGCCCCAAGTCGGCCGGCGCCATGCCCGGCCCCGCCGCCTATGGCCGCGGCGGCACAAATGCCACCACCACCGACGCCAATCTCTGGCTTGGCCGCATCAACCGCGATTACTTCTGCGGCGGCTCCGTTGTCGCGGACATGGCCGCGACGGAAAAGGCGCTGTCGGATGTCGGCACCAAGCTCGGCGTCTCGGCCGACGATGTCGCGCGCGGCATCGTGCGTATTGCCAACAACAACATGGTCAACGCGCTGAAGCTCGTCTCGCTCAATCGCGGCTTCGACCCGCGCGACTTCACGCTCGTCGCCTTCGGCGGCGGCGGTGCGATGCATGCCGTGGCGCTCGGCACGGAACTGGGGGTGAAGAAGGTCGTCATCCCCGCAGGCGCCTCGGTGTTCTCCGCCTGGGGCATGATGATGTCGGACCTGCGCCGCGACTATTTCGTCACCAAGCTCGCCGATCTGAAGGCCGGCGCGGCCGCCGCCATAGACGCGCTCTTCGTCGAGACGGAAACCCTGGCCCACCAGCAGTTCGGCGAGGAAGGCGTCGACACGGCGAAGGTCCGCTTCCTGCGTTACGGCAAGTTCCGCTACCAGAACCAGGAGCACACGACCGAAGTCCTCATCGAGGACGCGATCACCGACGAAAGCCTTGCCGCCATCGAGGCCGCCTTCCACGAAACCTACCAGCGGGAATATACCTACCGTCTTGACGCTCCCGTCGAGCTGGTCGGCATCCACCTTGTCGCCTCGGCCGAGGTCGGCAAGCTGAAGATGCAGGAAAGGCCGCTCTCGGCGACGCCCGCCTCCGCCGCGCGCAAGGGTGAGCGCAAGGTCGACTACGCGCTCGAAGGCATCCACCCGGCCGCGATCTACGACGGCGAGAAGCTGGAACCCGGCATGGCCTTCATCGGTCCCGCGATCATCGAGGATCCGGGCACCACGATCGTCATCCACCCCGGCAACCGCGTCGAGATCGACGGTTTCGGCAATATCCATATCAATCTGAAAGCCTGAGGAGTGCGGGACATGACGACAGCTTCCCACGACCCGATCACGCTCGAGATCATCCAGAACTCGCTGCAGGCGACCGCCGACGAGATGTTTGCGGCCATGCGCAAGACGGCGATGAGTTCCATCATCTACGAAGTGCTCGACATGGGCACGGGCATCACCGACGCGGCAGGACGCCTTGCCTCATCGGGCGCCGGCATTCCCGGCTTCATCGGCGTGCTCGACAAGTCGGTGAAGGTCCTGCTGCAGAAGTTCTCCAGGCCGGGCGACATCCAGCCCGGCGACGTCTTCATCACCAACGACCCCTATTACGGCGGCGTCACCCATCTCAACGACCTCGTCGTCTGCATGCCAGTCTTTTCCGGCGGGCGGCTGATTGCCTGGACCGCCAACATCGCGCACAACTCTGACGTCGGCGGCAAGTCGCCGGGGTCGCTCTCGGCCGATGCGACGGAAATCTTCCAGGAGGGCCTTCGTCTTCCCGCCATCAAGATGATCTCGAAGGGCGAGGCAATCCCAGGCATCTTCGACATCATCACCGTCAATTCGCGCATGCCCGACTTCCTGGAGGGAGACCTCTGGGCGGCCATCGCTTCCGTTCGCATCGGCGCCAAGCGCCTTGCCGAACTTGCGGAAAAATACACCGTCGCCACCTTCGAGGCGGCCATGGCGAGCTTCATGGACCACGGCGAGAAAATCGCGCTCGCCGAACTCGCGAAGCTCCCGCACGGCACCTTCGAACTGACGGAGGAGCAGGACGACGGGCGCATGTTCAACGTCAAGGTGACGCTCTCGGAGACGGAGTTCCTCATCGATCTCAGAGACAATCCGGACCAGGACACCGGGCCGTCGAATGCCGGCTACGACGACACGCTCGTCAGCATGCAGGTCATCTTCAAGGCGCTCACCGACCCGACGTCGCCCGCCAACGAAGGCTCCTTCCGCCCGCTGAAGGTGCTGACACGCGAAGGCTCGTGCTTCCATGCCAAGGAGCCGGCGGCCGTCGGCTTCTATTACGAGATCGGCATCCGCGGCTACGACCTCGTCTGGCGCTGCCTTGCCCCGCACATGCCGGAAAAGCTGCCTGCCGGGCACTTCTCCTCCATCGCCGGCACCTTCATCGGCGGCATCCACCCAGATACGGGCCGGCAATACACGATCATCGAACCGCAGATCGGCGGCTGGGGCGCTTCGAACGGCCGTGACGGCAATTCGGCGATCTTCTCCGGCGTGCACGGCGAGACCTACAACTGCCCGGCGGAAATCTCCGAGGCGCGCAACGGCCTCGTCGTCGACCGCATGGAGTTGAATACCGATCCGGGCGGCGAGGGAAAATGGACCGGCGGCTACGGCATCCGGCTCGACTACCGCATCCGCCGCGACGATTCCTTCCTGACGCTCGGCTATACCCGTTCGCGCATCCTTCCCTGGTCGCTCGACGGCGGCAATGAGGGTTCGGCCAACTATGCGCTCGTGCTGCGCAAGAACGGGCAATCCGAGCGCTACGCCTTCGCCTCGGGCATCCGCGTCGACAAGGACGACGTGATCCGCGTGATCACCGGCGCAGGCGGCGGCGTCGGCGACCCCAAGGAGCGCGATCCGGCACTGGTGCGCGAGGATATCAGGAACGGCTACATCACTGCCGAACGCGCCCGCGAGGTCTACGGCGTCAGCCCCTGAAATCACAAGGATCCCCGGCCTGCCGGCCGGGGATCAGAACCCTACGGAGGAGGAACGCATGGGTGCCCAACCGCTCAAGATCATGTATCTCAATCCCGTCGGCGAGAACGACGCTGTCGATATGATCTTCGCCGCCATGGCGCGCGATCACAAGCTGCCCGGCACGGAGGTGCATGTAACGGCGCTGCCGAAAGCCCGCTATGGCTTTTCCCATATCGAGTTCCGCACCTATGAGGCGCTGGTGACGCGCGGCATCATGCGCGCGGTGCGTCAGGCGGCGCTGGAAGGTTTCGACGCGCTCGCCATCGGCTGCTTCTACGATACGGCGCTGCACGACGCCCGCGAGATTTCCGGCACGATGGTCGTGACGGCGCCCTGCATCGCCTCCTGCGAGATCGCCGCCAGCCTTTCCAACCGTTTCGGCGTCATCGTCGGCCGGCGCAAATGGGTCCACCAGATGCAGACGACCGTGCATGGCTACGGCCATGCCGACCGCCTTGCCGGCTTCTACGATGTCGGCCTCGGCGTCGACGATTTCCAGAACGACCATGCCGAGACCAACCGCCGCCTGATGGCCGCCGGCCGCAAGGCCGTGGAGGAGGACGGGGCGGAGGCCCTGGTCCTCGGCTGCACGATGGAGATCGGCTTTTACAAGGAGATCGAGAGGGAACTTGCCGTTCCCGTCATCGATCCATCCATTGCCGCCCTGAAGCGGGCTGAATATGCCGCGCTTCTCAAGCGGCAATGCGGCTGGGTGCCGAGCCGCAAGGGCTCCTGCGAGGCGCCTTCGGAAGCCGAGCTTGCCGCCTTCGATGCCTTTCCGGACGACGGGCCGGTCTTCGGCAGCCGCATCGTCATTCCCGCCGCCTGAATGAGGAGAAGACAATGACCGAACAATCCACCGCGCGCCTGAAGGCGCTGCGCCAGCGCATGGCCGAGACCGGCACCGGGCTCGTCGCCATCGCGCCCGGCTCCCACATGGACTGGGTGCTTGGCTTCCATCCGCATCCCGACGAGCGCCCCTGCCTGTTGCTCGTCGGCCGCGAAAAAGAAACCTTCCTGATGCCGGCGCTGAATGCCGAAGGTACCCGCGAATTCACCGACATCCTCTTCCACAACTGGGCGGATGACGAAGGCCCGGACGCCGCTCTCCGCGCGGCGCTGTCCGCCATCGGCGCTGAAGCGCCCGGCCTCGTCGCACTGGACGAAACGATGCGCGCCGACTTCGCCCTGCTGTTGCTCGACGCGCTGCCTGTCGATACCCGCCGCGATTTCACGCCGATAACGCTTGGCGGCCTGCGCATGCGCAAGGACGACAGCGAATATGCCAAGCTGAAGATGAACGCCGGCATCGCCGACCGCGCCATGCAGGCGGCCTTTGCCGCCCTCCGGCCCGGCATGAGCGAGAAGGATGTCGCCGCCGAGATTCGCGCGCACTTCGCTTCGGAAGGCGCAGAGCCGCAGTTCTGGATCGTCGGCGCGGGCGGCAACGGCGCTTTCCCGCACCATTCGGCAAGCGACCGCCTTATCCAGGAAGGCGATGCGGTGGTGATCGACATAGGCGGGCGCAAGCAGGGTTTCCCCTCCGACATCACCCGCATGGCCGTGGTCGGCGTCCCACCGGAAGGCTATGGCGAAGTCCACGCCATCGTCGAGAAGGCCGTGCAGGCCGCGCTGAAGGCTGCCCGTCCCGGCGTCGTTGCGCGGGAGGTGGACGAGGCTGCCCGCAAGGTCATCGCCGACGCGGGCTATGGCGAGTATTTCGTGCACCGCACGGGCCATGGCATGGGCATCGACGCCCATGAGCCGCCCTATATCACCGCGACCTCGGAAACGGTGCTGGAAGAAGGCATGGTCTTCTCCATAGAACCCGGCATCTACCTGCCTGGCCGCTTCGGCATTCGCCTCGAGGATATCGTCATCCTGCGCGAAAATGGGCCCGAGATTTTCTCCAGCCTTCCACGATCCCTTCACGTTGTAGAGATCTAGTTGGGTGAAACCATAACGGTGTGCGCGTTTGGATCCTCGGCATCGAAGGGATTCGGAGCGGCTCTTCCGGCGTGGAAGACATGAATCCAACGGGTTGCGCTGTTCGACGCTGAGCGCTGCTCAGAACCTCGGCGGCGTGCGACCGGCCTTGCGGTAGGCGGCGATGACGGTGTTGGCCATCAGCATGGCGATGGTCATCGGGCCGACGCCGCCCGGAACCGGCGTGATGACGCCTGCAACCTTTGCGCATTCCTCGAAGGCGACATCGCCGACGAGGCGCGCCTTGCCCTCGGCCGTGGTGATGCGGTTGATGCCGACATCGATGACGGTCGCACCGGGTTTCACCCAGTCGCCCCTCACCATTTCCGCGCGGCCGACGGCGGCAACGAGAATATCGGCGTTGCGGCAGACGCCCGCGAGATCCTTGGTGCGCGAATGGGCGGTCGTCACCGTCGCATTAGCGGCGAGCAGCAGGGCCGACATCGGCTTGCCGAAGAGATTGGACCGGCCGATCACCACGGCATTGAGACCGGAAAGGTCGTTGCCATGGGTGCGGCGCACGAAGACCATGGCGCCCGCCGGCGTGCAGGAGACGAGGCCGCCGTCGAGATCGCCCGTCGCGACCTTGCCGGCATTGACGACATGCAGGCCGTCGACGTCCTTCTCCGGCTTGATCGACTGGATGATCGGATCGGAATCGAGATGCTTGGGCAGCGGAAGCTGGACGAGGATGCCGTGGATGCTGTCATCGCCATTCAGCGTCTCGACGAGGCGGGCGAGTTCTTCCTGCGTCGTCTCCTCGGGCAGCGTATGCTGGATGGAGGTGAAGCCGCATTCCTTCGACATACGGCTCTTGGCGCCGACATAGGCGTGGCTCGCCGGATCATCGCCGACAATGACGACGGCAAGGCCGGGCTTGACGCCCGCGTCCTTTTCCAGGGCTGTCGTGGCCGACTTCACGGCCTCAATCACGGAAGCGGCAACCTGCTTCCCATCGATAACAGTGGTCGCCACCGTTCACCCCATGCGCTCGGAGGCGTAGGAGCCTGGCGACGGCGGGAAGACGATGGTCTTGTTGCCGTTCATGAAGGTGCGGTGGTGGATGTGGGCGTGCACGGCGCGCGCGAGAACCTGGCTCTCCACGTCGCGGCCGATCGAGACATAGTCCTCCGCCGACTGCGCATGGGTGATGCGCGCGACGTCCTGCTCGATGATCGGACCCTCGTCGAGGTCTTCCGTGACGTAGTGCGCCGTCGCGCCGATCAGCTTCACGCCGCGCTCGAAGGCCTGCTTGTAGGGGTTGGCACCCTTGAACGACGGCAGGAAGGAATGGTGGATGTTGATGATGCGGCCCGACATGCGCTTGCAGACGGCATCCGACAGGACCTGCATGTAGCGGGCGAGAACGATGAGTTCGGCGCCGGACTGCTCGACCACTTCCATCAGACGGGCTTCGGCCTGCGGCTTGTTCTCCTTCGTCACCTTGATGTGGTGGAAGGGGATGTCGTGATTGACGATGACCTTCTGGTAATCGAAGTGGTTGGAAACGACGCCGACGATATCGATCGGCAGGGCGCCGATCTTCCAGCGGTAGAGCAGGTCGTTGAGGCAGTGGCCGAAGCGCGAGACCATGAGCAGCACCTTCATGCGCTCGTCGCTGTCGTTGAAGCGATGGGTCATCGCGTATTTCTTGGCGACGGGAGCGAAGCCCGACTTGATGTCCTCTTCCGACACGCCTTCCTGCGACAGGAAGGTGAGGCGCATGAAGAACAGGCCCGTCTCCAGATCGTCGAACTGCGACGAATCGGAGATGTAGCACCCCTTCTCGGCGAGGTAGCCGGTGATCGCAGCGACGATGCCGCGGGTCGATTGGCAGGATACGGTCAGCACATGGCTCTTCATCGGGATCATTCTCTTGAACGGGAAAGCGGAATTCAGGCCGCGCGTGCGGAGCGGGAAAGTGCCTTGAAGGCCATTTCGCGTGTGAGCATGCCGACCGCCGCCCCGTTCTCCATGACGAGGATGGCGTCTTGCGCTGCGAGCAGCGGGAAGCAATGGCCGATGGCGGCTCCGGCATCGACGGATGCCACCGGTACGGCCGTGCCCGCAGTCCCGCGTGCCAGAAGGCGCGGCATCACGCCATTGGTGACGATGACGCCAGGATGGTCACGCAGCAATGCCGAGGATCGTTCGGATGTCGCATCCGCCTCCGTCAGGACCGGAACCTTTTCAAAGGCTTCATGGGCGTAAAGCGCGCGCGACAGATCGACCTTGCGCACGAAACGTTCGACATAGTCGTCCGCGGGACGGAACAGGATTTCCTCGCCCGTGCCGACCTGGCGCAGTTCCCCGTCTTTCAGGATGGCGATACGGTCGCCGAGATGCAGGGCCTCATCGAGGTCGTGGGTGATGAAGATGATGGTCTTCTTCAGCCGTGCCTGGATGTCCTTCAACTGCTCCTGCATGTCGCTCTTGATCAAAGGGTCGAGGGCGCTGAAGGCCTCGTCCATCAACAGCACGTCCGCCTTTGTCGCGAGCGCCCGGGCAAGGCCGACGCGCTGCTGCATGCCGCCGGAAAGCTGGCGTGGAAAGCGGTTCTCGAAGCCCTTGAGCCCGACAAGCTCCAGCTGTTCCATGCCAAGGGCCACCGCCTCGCGCCGGTTCATGCCTTGCAGGATCGGGCCGCAGATCGTGTTCTCCAGCACCGTCTGGTGCGGCAGCAGACCGAAGCGTTGAAAGACCATCGAAATGCCGTTGCGGCGGAAAGCGATGAGTTCCTTCGCGTTCATCTCCATGATGTTGCGGCCGTCGACGAGAATGCGACCGGCGGTGGGCTCGATCAGCCGGTTGAAATGGCGGATCAGCGTGGATTTTCCGGAGCCCGAAAGGCCCATGATGACGAAGGTCTCGCCACGGCGGATCGAAAAATCGATGTCCTTGAGGCCGACGACGCAGCCGGTTTTCTGCAAGACCTCGGCTTTCTGCGCCCCGGCCCTCAGTTCGGCAATCGCATCGTCCGGCCGGTTGCCGAAAATCTTGTAGACCTTGTCGACCTGGATTTTGACGTCGGAAGCGCTCACGGTCTCACTCCCCGCTGGCAAGATGTTTTTGGGCGCGCCGCCCGTAAGACTGCGCGATACGGTCGAAGATCACGGCGAGGAAGACGATGGCGATGCCGGCGATGAGGCCGCGGCTGACCTCCAGCCGCTGGATGCCCTGCAAGACCTGATAGCCGAGGCCGCCCGCGCCGATCATCGAGGCGATGACCACCATGGAGAGCGCCATCATCGTCGTCTGGTTGATGCCGGCCATGATCGTCGGCAGGGCAAGCGGGATCTGTACCCGGAAGAGCTTCTGTCGCGGCGTCGCGCCGAAGGCGACGATCGCCTCCACCACCTCGCCATCGACCTGGCGGATGCCGAGATCGGTGAGGCGGATGACCGGCGGGATGGCGAAGAACACGGTTGCGAGGATGGCCGGAATCTTTCCCGGGCCGAACAGCATGACGAAGGGGATCAGATAGACGAAGATCGGGAGCGTCTGCATGATATCGAGCAGCGGCAGCGCCATCGAGCGAAGCCAGTCCGAGCGTGCCATGAGGATGCCGATCGGAATGCCGACCACCACCGCCACCACCGTTGCTGCGAGCATCAGCGCCACCGTCGCCATGGCGTCGTTCCAAAGCCCGAGCGCGCCGATGAAGACAAGCATGGCCACGGCGCCGGCCGTTGCCTTCAGGCTCCTGGAGGCCGAGTAGGTCAGTGCCGCGATGGCGGCGATGGTGACGTACCAGGGCAGCCATTGCAGGAAGGCTTCGAGCGCGCTGAGCAGCTTGAGCAGCGGCATCAGCAGGCGTTCGAACGTGTCGCCGTAATTCGTCACGATCCAGCTAAAACCGTCATCGATGGCGAAGCGCAGACCACGCGTGTCGATGAGTTCAGGGAAATTGTCTGCCACGGCACACGCCTTTCGAAGGAGACTTCTGCCGGCGTCACGATCGCCGGCAGAGGGTGTTTTCAAGGCCGCGCGATCAGGTCGGGCGACCCTGCCTGAAGGGCCTCAAAGCGAGGCCTTGACCTTTTCCGCGACGTCGGCCGGAACCCACTTGCTCCAGATCGCCTCGTAGTTCTTGAAGAAGTAGGTCGCGACCTCCTCAGGCGAGGCCTTGTTGTCGTCGCCCCAGGCCAGAACGTCGCTGATCTCGGCATTCGGCACCTGCATCTTCGACAGGAATTCGGCGACGGCAGGTGCCTTTTCCTTCAGGCTCGTCGTCGCCGCGACGGCGACCTCGCCGACCGCCCAGCCGGTCAGTTCCGGCTTTTCGCACTTGGCGTCGGTGAGGCAGGTGAACTTGGCCGCGTCATAGGCCGGCATATCGAGGACCTTGAGCTTGTATTTGCCGATCACCTCGGTCGGGCCCCAGTACCAGCCGATGAACGGCTTCTTGCGGGATACCTGGCGGGCGATGGTCGCTTTCAGATTGGCGCCGGAGCCGGTCGGGTAGATCTCATAGGTCTCTTCCAGGCCGAGCGCCTTGATGAGGTTGTTGGTGATGATTTCGCAGCCCCAGCCGGGCGGGCAGGCGTAGAAGCGGCCCTTGCCGGTATTCGCTTCGTCCTCGAACACCTTCCAATTGTCCTTGAGGTCGCTGACGGAGCGGATTTCCGGATGTGCCTCGGCAACATAGTCCGGAATCCACCAGCCCTCCTGGCCACCGCTGGCGAAGATATCGCCGGCCTTGTAGACGGTGCCCTTCGCCAACATCTGGTCCCAGGTCGACTTGACGGTGGATACCCAGAGTTCCGGCGCAATGTCCGGCTCGCCCTTGGCCAGCATGGAGGAGGCGGTCGGCACCGTGTCGCCGGGCACGATCTGGACGTTGCAGCCGTACCCTTCGGCGAGGATCGCCTTGGTCACATAGGCCAGCGTGCCGGCGGAAAGCCAGGTCATTTCCGCGACGGTGATGGGGTCGGTCGTGCCGCATTCGGCAGCCTGAGCCGCAGTGCCGCCGAGAACCATGCAGGAGAGGCAAGCGCCCGCA